>DATHQX010000154.1:0-36439 GCA_035482295.1 Verrucomicrobiia bacterium | reverse complement strand
ATCACAACCTCGACAACGTTTTCACTCCCGAAGACTTCAGCGAAGATCAGCAGATGATCGTGAAGTTGTCGGAGGAGTTCGCCACCAACGAAATCCTGCCCGTCGCCGAAAAGATGGAGCACAAGGATTGGTCGGTCGTGCGCGAACTGCTGAAGAAGGCAGCCGAGATGGGCCTGACCAACGCCGACATCCCGGCCGAATACGGCGGCTCCGACATGGACAAGACCTCGTCGGCCATCATCGCCGACTTCATGGCGAAGTACGGCAGCTTCATGGTGTCGATGGGCGGTCATAGCGGCATCGGAACGCTGCCGCTGGTCTTCTTCGGCACCGAAGAGCAGAAGAAGAAGTATCTGCCGAAGCTGGCGACCGCGGAGATCGTGGGCGCCTACGCGTTGTCGGAGAGTACCAGCGGCTCCGACGCCATGAACACCCGCACCCGCGCTGTCCTCTCGCCCGACGGCAAGCACTACGTCCTCAACGGAGAGAAGATGTGGATCACCAACGCGCACTTCGCCGACCTGTTCACCGTCTTCGCGAAAGTCGATGGCGAGAAGTTCACCGCATTTCTCGTCGAGAAAGATTTCCCCGGCTTCTCGGTCGGCGCCGAAGAGAAGAAGATGGGCATCCGCGGCTCATCCACGGCACCGCTCATCCTGAACGACTGTAAGGTTCCGGTGGAGAACGTTCTTGGCGAGATCGGCAAAGGTCACATTATCGCCTTCAATATTCTCAATGTTGGGCGCTTCAAGCTCGGTGCCAGTTGTACCGGCGGCGCACGCACCACGCTGGCTCATGCGATCGCCTATGCCAAGGAACGCAAGGCCTTCGGCAAGACCATCTCCGACTTCGGCCTCATCCGCGAAAAGCTGGCGCAGATGGCGTCATGGCTGTACGCCGTCGAGTCGATGGTCTATCGCAGCGTTGGCATGATGGACACGGCGCTGTCGCAGATCGAGCACAACCCGGAGTCCGTGCGCAAAGCCATCGAGGAGTACGCGGTGGAGTGCTCCATCATCAAGGTCGCCGGCTCGGAGATGCTGGACTTCGCGGTCGATGAAACCGTGCAGATCTACGGCGGCTACGGCTTCGTCGAGGAATATCCGGCCGAGCGTGCGTATCGGGACTCGCGCGTCAACCGCATCTTCGAAGGCACCAACGAGATCAATCGCCTGATCATCACCGGATGGCTGCTGAAGCGCGCCATGAGCGGACACCTGCCACTGCTCCCAGCGATCAAGAAGGTGATGGACGAGGTGATGGCTGGCCCTTCAGGCGAAGAGCTGGAAGGCGCACTGGCCGCCGAGCGCAAGTTGGTCGAAAACGGCAAGAAGTTGTCGATGTTGGTTGCCGGAGCGGCTTCGCAAAAGTACATGCAGAAGCTGGCCGATCAGCAGGAAATCATGGGCGCGATCGCCGACATGGTGATCGAGTCCTTCGCCATGGACTCTGCGCTGCTGCGAGCCCGCAAGTATGTCGCCGCCCATGGCGATGAGAAAGCCGGCATGGTCATCGCGATGACACAGGTCTACGTCGAAGGCGCGTTCAACCGGCTGGAGGCTGCGGCGAAGAAGGTCATCGCTGCCGTGGCCGAGGGCGACATGCTTCGTACCCAGATGGCAATTGTCCGCCGCCTGGCCAAGCACGAGCCGCTGAACGTTATCGCGCTGCAGGAGAAGATCGCCGCCCGTATTTTGGAAACCGGCAAATACGTCACGGCGTAACTCAACCGCTATCGAGCAGGGATGGACACCGAAAGGAGCTCGCGTCATACGAGCTCCTTTTTTTATCGTCCGCTCATGGCTACCGTGGTTCTCAGGTACGTTTTCATCTTCCCTTTACTCCCAATTTCAGCAATTCCGGGTGATCATTACCCAAAGCAGCAGCATCACACAATGTGTGTGCCTCGAATTTGGGGCAAGAAGCAGGTCGTTGTGAGTACCGTCAACCGAATCGTCCGTTCCGTGCGCGCCTTCTCGCGTGAGTTGAGCCGGCCACCGATTAAATCGCAAACGCTGGAGTATGTTCCTCCCCGCCACCTGAAGCTGGGTGTCGCGTTGGGCGGTGGTTTTGCGCGCGGGCTCACTCACATCGGCGTGCTCAAGGCGCTGGAGGATGCCGCAATTCCGATCGACTTTGTCGCCGGAACGAGTGTGGGCGCGATTATCGGCGCATGTTATTGCTCGGGCATGAGCGCCGCCGAAATGGAGGAAGTCGCGCGGGCCGCCCGCTTCAAGCACTTTGCCCGCTGGACTCTTTCGCGTTACGGCCTTTGCAGCAACGATCGCATGACCCAGTTCTGTGCCCGTGTGCTGCGGGTTACCAACTTTGAAGATCTGCGGACTCCTCTCGCTGTCACTGCGACCGACTTCCAGACGGGCGAAGCCGTAGTCTTTACCAAAGGGCCGTTGGTCGCTCCAATTCGCGCCAGTTGCGCCTATCCGGGAATGTTCCATCCGGTCGAGATCGACGGCCGCTCCTACATCGACGGCATGCTGGCTTATGCGGTTCCGACTACGCCTCTGCGCGCGATGGGCGCCGAACGAGTGCTCGGCATCTACCTCAGCGCGCATTGGACCCAACAGCGGCCGCCAAGGCATCTCTTCGAAGTTGTTGGACAATGCTTCTCGATTGCCCAAGCCAGAATGTCCGATCTGTGGAAGAAGGACGCGGACCTGCTGGTTGAGCCCAACGTCAGCGGGTTCACCTACGACTGCTTCGACCACGTCGGCGAATTGATCGCTCTAGGAGAAGCTGCCGTGCGGGCAGTAGTTCCGCAGCTACGAATGCTCCTGAACCTGCCTGATCCAGAAGTCGCAATAGCTCCTGTACCGACCGCGATAACGCCTGCTGCGACGCAACCCGGCATCGCAGTTTAAGGGCAGCTCTCGAATTCGCCCGCGTCTGCCGGTTGTTGTAATCTGCTGGTAGGGTGGTCACGCATCCGCACCAGGAGATCCGGATTGGTCCGTTCGCTAAGTGCTGTCCTCGCCTGCGCTCTCACTTTTTCGACCATAGCTCCCAGCCAGGAAACTTCAACCGCGACCGCTCCCGCGTTCAATCCGCCGGACAAGATCTTTGGCTTTCATGATCCGGCGGCGGAGTTGCAGGCAGAAAAGACCTTCCTGGCGGTTCCCAATCCCCTGCTGGCGAAGCAGCACCTCCAGACGCTGACTTCAGTCCCGCACGTGGCCGGCTCTCCGGAAGATCGCCGCACCGCCGAATACGTCCTCAGCAAATACAAGGAAGCTGGGCTGGATGCCTCCATTCAGGAGTACAAGGTCTGGATGGCGTTGCCGCTGGATGTGCGCGTGGACATCGTGGAGCCCGAGGACGTCGTGATGCACGGCCCGTCGCCAGAACGCGTGAGCGACGATCCCTTCCAGAAGGATCCGCGCATTCTGCCCGCCTTCAACGAGTACTCCGCCAATGGCGATGTGACCGCCGAAGTCGTTTATGCGAACTACGGGCGGCCGGAGGACTTCAAGAAGCTGCTGGAGATGGGCGTCGATCTCAAAGGCAAGATTGTCATCGTTCGTTACGGCGAAAACTTTCGCGGGGTGAAGCCCTACCTGGCTGCGCAGTACGGAGCGGCAGGAGTCATCATCTACTCCGACCCATGGGACGATGGCTACTTCAAGGGCGATCCATATCCTAAGGGTCCATGGCGTCCGGCGACCGGCGTACAGCGAGGGTCGGTGCAGTATCTCTTCCGCTATCCTGGCGACCCGACCACTCCGGGCATCGCGTCGACGATGACCTTGCCGGAGAGCCAGCGCACGCCGCCCGACAAGGCGACCGACCTTCCACGCATTCCCATCACGCCGCTGTCTTACGGCGATGCTTCGCCGATCCTGGCAAACCTCGGTGGGCCAGAGTCGCCGCGCAGTTGGCAGGGCGCACTGCCCTTCACCTATCACGTCGGGCCCGGACCGGTGAAGGTACACCTTTCGGTGAAGCTGGCCTATCGCTATACGACGATCTGGGATGTCATTGGCATCGTGAAGGGCTCGGAGTGGCCGAATGATTGGGTCGTCAGCGGGAACCACCGCGATGCATGGGTCTTCGGTGCAGTCGACCCGAACAGCGGCACAGCCGCACAACTCGAAGCGGTGCACGGCGTCGGCAAATTATTGAAGACAGGATGGAAGCCAAAGCGCACACTGGTCTTCGCCAGCTGGGACGCCGAGGAAGAAGGCCTCATCGGCTCGACCGAATACGCCGAGCAGCATGCGAAAGACTTGTCCCACGCTGTGGCATATTTCAATATGGATGTGGGCGTCGCCGGGCCCAACTTCGGGGCTTCGTCAGTTCCCAGCCTGAAGCAGTTTCTGCGCGATGTCACTAAGTCGGTGCCGAGCCCGCAGGGCGGAAGCGTCTACGATCAGTGGAAAATCGCGCAGGAAAAGAGCGACAAGGATCACGATGAGGCGCTCTCTGGTTCTCCGAACCGAAAGCCTGAAGCAGAAGTCTCGAATGATGTGCACGTCGGCGACCTGGGCAGCGGCTCAGACTACACCGCATTTCTGCAACACCTTGGCGTGCCCTCGGCCGACATGGGCTCGAAGGGACCATACGGCGTGTATCACTCGGCGTTCGACAACTTTGCCTGGTTCACCAAGTTCGCCGATCCGACCTTCGTCTACGAGCAGGAAATGGCGCGCGTCTATGGTCTTGCGGTGATCCGCATGGGATCAACCGAGGTGCTGCCTATGGACTATGAGCAGTACGGCAAGGAGATCGGTGAATACGTCAAGGCCGCGGAGGCAAAGGCTAAAGTCGCTTACGGCGATCAGGCGCCGTCGTTTGCTGACGCTGCGACAGCTGCCGCTCGCCTGCAGAAAGCGGGAGCCGGCGTGTTGAAGGTGCAATCGAATTTCGCCGGCGACCCGGGTGTGGTTAACCTTGTGCTGCGCAACACGGAGCACATGTTCCTGATCGACGGTCTGCCCAATCGGCCGTGGTTTAAGCACTCCATCTACGCCCCTGGAGAACACACGGGATACGCCGCAGTGGTGATTCCGGGTGTGAATGAAGCCATCGAGAATAAAGACCTCCCGCTGACGAAACAGCAGTTGGAAATCTTGACGGCGGCGATCAACCGGGCGGCTATGGCGTTGGAGACGGTGAAGTAGGAAGCAATTAGCAATTAGGAACTAGCCGTTAGCTATTAGCAATTCGCCATGAGCGATTAGCCGTTGGCACTTGCGCCCGGATTGCGTCGCTTGGCGAACCCGAAGTTGAGAGCGTTATCGACTGCTTACTAACCCCTAGCCCCTGATCTCTGCGCCCTCACCGTTCTATATCGACTGAACTGATGATCTCTGGCCTTGCGGCAACTCATCCAGTGCCAGTGCGTTATGTCCTCTCGCGTAAATCCGACACCGCCGAAGACCGTCGGACGCATGAGCACGGGAATATTCATTTCCGCTGGCAGTCGCTCCTGCTCCTGCGGTACCAGCTGACCCACTTCGACCGGTGAGACCGTAAGAAATTTCTCGTCAATCAGGTCCAGCCGGGCCAGACTCCCATACAATGTGGGACCTCCCTCGCAGAGCAGATACTGAATTCCCAGGTCCTCGCGCAACTTCGCTATGGCCCTGGCCAGATCAAAATGATTTTTCTGTCCTGCGGCGATGATCGTCAGGTGCGGGTGCGATCCCTGGGCATGGAGGCGTTCGGCTCCGTCCGGCGAAGTTACGATCGCCGCATCGACAACATCGCCGTCGAAGACCTTGTGCCGTGACAGGTCCAGGTCGGTCCCACTGGTGACAAAGATGTTTCGCTCCCGGCCTTTGCCGAGCTTGCGGCGCAGCTCCTGCAACTCAGGTTCGACAACGCGGAAGACGATGCCGCGACTTTCCGGCCCGCGCAGCCTTTGCTCTTCCCGAAGTGTATTCATGCCCATCAACAGGCCGTCCGCGTGAGCGCGCAGCAAGTCCATCAGCCAGCGGTCGGCGCTCGACTGCGAAATCTCTCCTCCCGAAGCATGAGCGCCCAGCAACGTGGTGATGCCGTCGAGTGACTGGACGAAATTCGTGTAGATCCACGGACGGTCTTCCGGCGGCTTCGGAAATCCTAGTTGCCCGTATGGCGAGTAGGCCACGTCGTCGATCGCACTGGGCTCGGCGTGATCAAACAGGATCTCGAAGTTATGGTCGGTACTGGGACTGTCGTTCATGAATTGACCTGAAACGGCATTCTATCGTTCCCAGGCAGCTTGAGGAACCCGACTTACGGCATTGCATGCCCGCCACACGCCTAAGGCAAATTAAATCTCGAGCAGCAGCAACCCTGAAGCAGCAGCTTTTAATCTCACACCGTGGGACGAGCACAAGGAGTCGGTCATGTCTCACCGTTGCACATTTCTCTGGAAGTTTCTCACCGCCTGCATTTGTATCTTTCTCACGGCTGGCTTCTGTTTTGCCGCTGAGAGCGGATCGGGAAGTTCAGCTTTTGTCTATGTGGGCTCTAGCAGCCAGTCTGGGTCAGCAACCATCAGCGGTTTTTCCGTCGGACAGAATGGATCGGCTCAACCTGTCGCCGGCTCGCCGTTTACTGTGAATGCCTCTCAGTCGACGGTCGCGGCTCCGGGCTTCCTGTTCGCGACGAATGGGCAGGCCATCGACACTTACTCGGTCGCGGCCAGCGGCGCGATAAGCCAAACATCTTCTACGAATGGCCTGGTCGGCGCTCCGACCGGTATGTCGGTCGACGTCCTGGCTCTCGACCGCAATAATCAGAACCTGTATGCCAGCGTCGTGTGCAGCTCGTGCAACAACTTTTATTCGGGCTGGTCGGTTAACCAGAGCGGACAGCTTTCGTACAGCAGCAATGGTTCGCCCCTCGGCACTCTGTCGGCGGCCTGGGGCTTCGCTCAATTGAGCTTTTCGCAGGACGATCATTACATCTTTACTGCGACCGTGTGCGACAAGAACGGTGCGGTAGCCGGCTTTGTCCGCGGCCAGAACGGCTCGCTGACGTCCTACAATCCGGCGGCCGCTCCTCCGTTGCTTGAGACGCCGGGAGGCGGCGTCGGATGTTCTGTCGATACGGCCGCGTCGTCGGAAGGCTATCTGGCGGTGCTTTGGACGGGCTCGTATTGTTGCTATTATCCGGGACTCGCTGTGGCGACCTACAACTTCAACAGCAACGGCACGTTGAATCTGGTACCGGGGCCTGCGAACTTGCCGGGACTGACCACCGAGTACAGCATGTCGTTCGACCCGACGGGCACGTATCTGGCGATCGCAGGATCAGTTGGCCAGAATAACCCTCAGGGTGCAATCGAGATTTATCGATTAGGACAGAACGGCTCTCTAATGGCCGTCGGACCCATGTTCCAACTGCCTGCGGTCACCAGCTTCGATTCCGTGAAGTGGGATGGAGGCGGTCATCTCTACGCCATCACCAGCTCGCAGGGTTGCGGATCAGGAGGATGTGGTCTCTATGTCTTTAACTGGAATGGCAGCAGCCTGTCGCTGGCTCCCGGTTCACCGTATTCGGTCTCGCAGCCAAACAGCCTGGCAGTACTATCGGCACCATAGAGCCCCACTCGTCTATGGTGTTTACCTTACATCGGAGCGACAGCGCCGCACATCGAAAGATGTATGCGCTGGAAACGTGGGAGTCGGCTGAAACTGGTCAGCGAAGACGAAGCGCCTCGGCGAGTGCGCGAGATCTTCGATGAGGTTCGCCAGACCCTGGGTCTGCCGGTGGTTCCAGCACTCTATCGAGCGTACGCCGCGTTTCCCCAGTTTCTGGAAGTTCACTGGCAGTCATTCCATCCAATTCTGCGGTCGCGGCAATTCTTTATGCTGGGCGCGCGTCTGGCGGCAGAGTCCTACACCCGAGGACACAACTATTTCGGCATTCCATCTCTGACAACGTATGGGACACCAGCTATGGGCACTACGCTACAAATTCCGCAGGTACTGGACTACTACCAATATGCCGATCCCCTGCTGCTGCTGATCACGGCCGGACAAATGCAAGCCTTCGAAGGTCCGGTGGGAAACCCATGTACACCGGAACCGGTCAATCATCCTACCTTTCAGGTTGCGCCGTGCCTGCTTAGTGACCTTGATGCCAGGCAGGATGTGCAAAGCATTTGGGACGAGAGGCGCCGCATCCTGGAGTTGGCCTTTACCTCCGACGAACACCGCGCGCTGGCGTGCTGGCCTGACTTTTACCGGCAGTACTGGAACGCGCTCAAGGATCTGCTGCAATCACCGCTCTATGCCGACTGCCAATACCGCATCGGAGAGAGCGCCTGGACGATGGTGCGGGAATTGCCCGGGACGACGGAGACGGGAATCTCCCAGTTGATTGACGCCGGGTTGGAGAGTGAAGAAATCTCTTCTGTGGCGCGCATCAACGAGGCTTTCATGCAGGCGATGACCGGGCTCGTGCTCGACATTACCTTCGCGCGAATCGCCTGCGATGGCGGTACGACAGGTCACACGCCTCTGCAAAACGAAGCGACCGTGACGGCGAAGAAGAAGAGAGCCGGCTCTCCCACAAGAGCGGCATAGAACCGGAGCTAGTTGCGAATCGCCGCCAGCTTCTCTCTTACAAATTCGACCAATTCCTGCGTCACGTATCGCGGCGGCTGAATCCTGAAGATCGGCTTGCCGGCAACAGGCTTCAACGACACATTGCTCCAAGCGACCGAGCCCGATTCGTCGTGTAAGACCACGGCGTTCGCACGATCGAGAAACTGCTGTGCCGTCAGCTTGAAGTCAGCTGTCGATGCATCGAGGACGGTGATGTAGAGGTCCGGACGCAGGAATCGCATCACGCTGTTCGATTCGAGAATGGCATTCTCCGCCAAACCCAGTTCCTTGTTCACGCGCGGCATGGCTTGTGCCAGCATTCCCTGACGGGTTCGAACCCAAAGAGAGCGCACTGCGCCAGAGACGAGGAAACGCGAGGAGTCGCTTTCACCGCTCCTATCGCGTTCTTCGGTGACAGCCCAGGTGTGATCGGCGCTGGCGCAGTTACAGACCTTACCGTTCGCCGAACAAATGCCGTGCCCATACTGGGTGATCTTCATTGCCATCCAGTGAAATTCAGGCAGAGCAGCGATCAGACCAGCAACCACACTGGTTTTGCCCACGTTCCGGGAATGTCCGCCTACAACAATCAGGGCCATAGTTCGTGATAGCGAAAGGGAATCGGAATCTTCAGCTCTTATCTTTGCGCGCCAATCGCGACATCGTCGCTAATTCCTTCAGGTACTCGCGCAGAGGCCGTGCAGGTGTACCCCAGTAGACCTCTCCATTCGTGCGAAGAATCTTATTCGGCAGGACGCCTCCTTGCGATCCCAGGATGCTTCCCGCCTCGATCTTCGCGTGATCGCCGATGCCGACCTGTCCTCCGATGATACAATCGTCGCCGATCTCCGAGCTGCCGGAAACTCCCGTCTGTGCGGCGATGACGACGTTGGCTCCCACAATATCGTTGTGGCCAATATGCACCAGGTTGTCCAGTTTGGTGCCTGGGCCGATCACCGTTTTATCCAACGCACCGCGATCGATCGTGCAGTTGGCGCCAATCTCCACGCAGTCACCAATCTCCAACTCCCCGATCTGCGGAAACTTATTGTATCGGCCATAGGCTTCGTCACGGACGTAGCCAAAGCCATCGGATCCGAGCACCGCGCCAGCGTGGACGATTACGCGACGCCCCAACGTCGTACCCGGATAGATGACCACACATGGATACAGGTCGCAATCATCGCCGATTACGACGCCTTCGCCAATACTGCAATTGGCCGCAACGTGACTGCGTTCTCCGAGGACGACATTGGCTTCGATTACAGCATGCGCATCGACCGCGACGCTCGATGCCAGTTTCGCCGATGGATGAATGACCGCCGTCTGATGTACTCCGGGCTCATGCGCTTTGGCGGGATGGAGCAAATCTCCAGCGCGGCAAAAGGCCAGCCGCGGATGGGCGGATATCAGCAACGCTTTGGCACTCTGAACATCGGCGGCGAACTTACCGGCGATGACAGCGCTGGCGTTCGAGGCCAGAGCTCGTGCTAGGTCCTTCCCAGTTTGCACGAAGATCACGTCGCCGGGCTTTGCCTGCTCGATGCTTGCGACCTTCGTGATTGCGACGCTGCCGTCGCCGACCAGTCGCGAGGCGGTAAACTCCGCCAGTTCCTGCACTGTATGAGGCATGAGGTTGTTATAGGGGTGATGGTTTCTACTTTCAAGCTCTTCGTGGAATCGGCCGGCCGAACCGAGCTCAGTACAACGGCGGCTCGCCTGGCGGGCGGCTCTTCCAGCGGCGATGCACCCACAGCCACTGGTCGGGATAACGACGCACATACTGCTCAATAATCTTCGTAAAGATTGCCGTGTTCGTGACCGCATCGGCTTCGGTGTCGCCGGTTCGCACCAGTTCCACAGGCTTGTCGAACTCGACACGATACTTGCGCAGCACCGAATCCCAGATAGTGAAAGCGGGAACGACGCTGGCATCGGTGTGCAGCGCAACCCGGGCAAGTCCGCTGGCGGTACAAGCGGGAATTCCGAAGAAGTCGACGAACACGCCCTGCGGCGGCGTCATATTGGTATCCATCAGGATGCCGACGGTCTGGCTTTGGCGCATGGCTGCGATCAAGCCCCGCGCGAACTCCTGCTTGCCGATCATGGCATTCCCGTGCAGGCCGCGATAGCGCGTCAGCAGCGCGTCGACATAGGGATTGTCGAGCGGACGAACGACAATCTGCATCGGGTGTCCTTGCAGCGAATGAAAGAAAGAGCCCACCTCCCAGCCTCCGAAGTGGCCTGTGAGCAGAAGAACGCCAAGGCCACGCTTCTCAGCCGCCTGGAAGTTTTCGAAGCCCTGGTAGACCGCGATTTGTGACGCGTTTGTCTGGCTGTAGCGCGGAAACAGA
Source organism: Verrucomicrobiia bacterium (assembly GCA_035482295.1). Classification (GTDB taxonomy): domain Bacteria; phylum Acidobacteriota; class Terriglobia; order Terriglobales; family Acidobacteriaceae; genus Bog-257. The sequence goes on along the minus strand of DATHQX010000154.1, from coordinate 25,530 downwards.
CAGGCTTCCCCGAGCAGCCGCCCGAGCGAAATGTAGACACCACGAAGAATCTTTCGGCGCTCGGCCGCGGACTTGTCGGGAAATCCCAGCTCGAGATTGCGCAAGCCGACTCGGCGCAGGCGTGGATGCAGGCGGTACACCGCGCCACCAATTAAGATGCCCACGCCGTGGGCCAGGGGTCGAGGAAGGATGCCGATCATGCGCACCAGCAGCGCGACCGGCCAGTATTGCAATCGATTCCGCATTAAGGGTATCGATTTGACGGTAGCACCGCGAAAAATCGCGGTCAACGTACCGAACCTCGAACCTAGATGAGTGGAATGGAATCGATTGCGGAGAGTAAGCCCAGATCGGGCGAGTTGAGTCTTATGCGGTCACTTTGCGAGTGCCTGCGATCAGCAACACGGCTCCGACGCCGCAAAGCACACCGCCGACGGCAGGCGACAGCTTCTCGGTGTTGTGAGTCGTAATTCCAATCGAAGCGTCACCGGCTTTGATTTCGCGGGTGTGGTTCATTGGAACGGGCACCACGAACGAAAGAATGCCGAGTACCAGCACGACCAGGCCGAGTATTGTTAAGGGCCGCATCTTTCTCCCTCCTGATGAGTACCGGCACAGAAGCCGGCACTCATGCATACCAAAGCACCAGCACCGCTAGATTCGGCCCAGCAATAGCAGGATCACAAGAATGAGGACCACGACTCCCAGCCCGCCACTCGGGTAATAGCCCCAACTGCGGCTGTACGGCCACGAGGGAAACGCGCCAATCAACATCAGAACCAACAAGACGATCAGGATCGTAATCATTCCGCTTTCGCTCCTTAGCTTCCGGCAGGCGCTCACTGCGCTCGCAGTTTCTCCTGCTGAAAATTGGTCAGTCTGTGGCCGCGCGCCTTTACTGCAAGAAAGGAGGCTTTACCTCCGCGCGGCCTCAAGGCTGTGCCTTCTGACAGCGCGCTAAAAACCCCTGAGATACGCCGCGCCATTCAGTCGAAACAGCAACACCCAATTGGAGAGCAACTGCTACTGAAAGGTTGTCTTGCCAAATATTGCTTGCCGGTAGCCAATTAGGCGACAGAGGCTTGCGCTCGATTTACACTGAACCTATCCAATCAGTTTCCTGATTACATGCGGATTGACTCTCTTCGGCGCTGGCTTCAAGATCCGATTTTTCTTCTCGCTCTTACCGCCGGCCTTATTGCGTTTGTAGTTCAGTCTGGGGAACTGGGAACCGCCGACACCCAACATCGCGAGCAATCAGCCCACGCATTCTGGACGTCGGAGCCGCCGGTCTTCCCCAACGAATACCCTGAGTTCGGAGTTCACGGCCGCGACGGCAAGCTTCAGAGCTGGTATGGCATTGGACAGTCGTTGCTCATGTTGCCGGCCGACATTGTGGGAACCTATGTCGAGCGCCTTCCTATCTTCGCTGGATACAGCGGCACTGACCCGACGGTCCGTAACATCGTCGTCAGTTACAGCACCAACGTCCTGATCACTGTGCTGACCGCGCTCCTCTGCTTTCGCTTTTTGCGCCAGCTCGATTTCGGCGTCCGGCAAAGCGCCGTGGGCGTGCTGGCGCTGCTGCTGGCTACCACCCACCTCCACTACACGCAGAACCTGATGGAGAACAACTACATCTTTCTGCTTACTCTGGCAGGCTTCTCTTACCAGTATCAGTGGCTGCTGACCGGCAATCGTCGCGCCCTCTTCATCGGATCGGCCGCATTTGGGCTCAATCTACTTACCCGTCTGACAACCGGGTTGGATTTGCTCGCGGGAGGGGTATTCGCCCTGCTGGTGTTGTGGCTGACGGAAGTGCGGGGGCAGGAACTGTGGAGTCGCTGCAAGACATACATCGCAACAGCTGCGCCAGTCTATATTCTCTTTGGCCTGTTGGATCGCATTTACCAGTTCTATCGCTTCGGATCGTTCTTCAATACCTACGTCAGTGTGGTAGCTGGCGAGGCTCGCGAGCGCGATCCTTCGCTGTCTATAAAGTATCCGTTCGAAAAACCGTTCCACGAGGGATTCTTTGGTGCGCTGTTTGCGCCGGAGAAGTCGATTTTCCTCTTCGATCCGCTGCTGATCTTGATGATGCTCCTTACCTTGTTGGCCTGGAAGCGCTTCGCTCCGGCGGTGAAGGCATACGTTATCACCGGATACCTGCTGCTGTTTGCCTACACCGGTTTTTACGCGCGCTACACGGTCTGGAGCGGCGACTTCGCGTGGGGCGATCGCTACGTGTCTACGGCGGTTGAACTCGCCGTGCTGCTGGCTGTTCCACTGCTGCTGCGCTACCGCCAACACCTAGGGCGGGCAGTATGGGTTGTAGGCCTTGCGTTGCTGGGAATCAGCACCGTCATCCAGATTGCCTCGTTGTGCTTCTGGCTGCCGCTGGAGATTTACCAGATGGAATCGCTCGGCCATCCTACGCTTGTGATTGTCCAGCGCTTCCGCAATATCGCGATGTTCGCGCAGGGCAGGATGTACGACAACTTTGCGATGCACTGGGACCCATGGGACTACGTCCACATCACCACCTGGAATTTTTTCCCCTTCCTGCTGAAGCGGGTTGGAGTGGCGCCGGCGTGGGTGGTGCGCGTGGCTTTTGTCGTATGGGGCGTCTCGCTAGGGGCGCTGGCGCTTGCCTTCCGCCGGATGATCAAGGTTCTTGCGCGTGAAGAGTACGCCTGACCAGCCCGCCAGTCCGTCCGAGTTCCAACACAAAGTTACAAAGCTGCAATGTGAGCAAATTTGCTTGCCTGGCGACCATCGCTCGCCGACAATTATTGCCCAGTGAAGCATCTGCAGGGTATTTGATCAACTAGCCTTTGCCAGTCTGTCCCAGAGACCTTTTGTATGAAGACATCCGTGGTGATGCCTGTCTATAACGAGCAGAACACGCTCCGCGAGGCTATCCGCCGTGTTCTGGCTGTGCCTCTGGATTTGGAGTTGATCTGCGTCGACGATGGCTCGACCGATAGTTCGCGCCAGATCCTGGAGGACCTGGAACGAAGCTTTTCGCAGGTCCGCGTCTGCACGCAGCCGCACAACATGGGTAAAGGGGCAGCTTTGCGGCGGGGGATCGAGCTGGCTCGTGGCGATTTCGTCATCATTCAGGATGCCGATCTGGAATACGATCCATCCGAGTATGCCATCCTGCTCGACCCGCTCATCTCGGGAAAGGCAGACGTCGTCTATGGTTCGCGCTTCATGGGCGGACGGCCGCATCGCGTACTTTATTTCTGGCATTCCGTCGGCAATCGCCTGCTCACCCTGTTGTCGAACGTCATCACCAACCTGAACCTTACCGATATGGAGACCTGCTACAAGGCCTTTCGCCGCGAGGTCATCCAGTCGATTCGCCTCCAGGAGAACCGTTTCGGCTTTGAGCCGGAGGTCACGGTAAAGGTGGCACGGCGCCGGCTACGCGTTTATGAGGTTGGTGTGAGCTATTTTGGACGCACCTACGCCGAGGGCAAAAAGGTTGGATGGCGCGACGGCATAGGCGCGATCTGGTGCCTGCTCAAGTATGCAGTGAAGGTCCCCTGGTCTGAAGCCGTTCCGCTTCCTGTGAATCACGGAGAAGTCATCCCCTTCGACAAAGACGTCGAGCCGCTGCCAAAAATGGCGTCACGACACTAGAGGTCCTCAGCCTTTGAGACGACGTTGCGGGCTGGTACTCGCCTGCTGCGCTGGCCGAGCACTGTTCGACAAAAGACCCATAACGGCCGCAAGCCCGTAAGCCCCGGGGAGGAGCGTAGCCCATAGAATCGGCCGGCGATAGCGAAGCGACGCCTGAAGCAAATAATAGATGAGCGGAAAGAACATCAGCCACGTAACCAGTACCCACGCGAAACAACGCTCGCGCCGCCAGATTAGAAACAGTCCGGGAACGCTCAGCAAGGTGAAAACATCGGTGATCCATTCCCAGCGATAAAGTGGCGGCGGACTGAACGGATTGCCGCTCGCGTTAGGAAGCCAGAAGGCAACGAAGCGCTCTGCCGTTAACTTGAGAAACCTGCCACGATTTTGCATGATCCATCTCTCGGCCTCCTGCAACCGCATCTTGTTGTAAGCCGGCTCGCCGAGTTTGGCCACCCGCTCGGCCTCCTTCAGGCTCTCGTTGGGATGGTTCTGTGAGAAGCATCCTCCCACGATGCGGTTCAGCGCCGCCGAAAATTCCGTGCAGGAATTGTTCGAAATCGCCAACTCGAGTCCGAGGTTGTCGCGCAGAAAAACCGGGTGATGAAACACCCGGTAATTGCGAATCAGCCACGGCGCGATCACGACTAAAGGCAAAATGGCCAAAACAATCGCCGAACGCATGGATAGGGCTCTGGTTGCCGCAATGAGAAGCAGCCAAACAAATAAAATCGGCAGCGGCGTCGGGGTCAGCAGGAGTAACACCCCCCAGAGAATGCCGGTGCAGATGATCTCCCACAACGTGAGACTCGCACGGAGCGCTTTATACATGGGAAACGCGAGCGCGACAATCACGAGTCCCGCAAAATCGTTTTCCCAGGGCAAGAGCGGAAACTTCGCTACGAGCCAGGCGGCTGCGGCAACGCCACCGACGAGCGAGCCTAGAGCCACGTAGTCGGCGAGAAGTGGAAGCAGCGCCAGCTGTATTCCGACCACGATAGTCGTGAGCCATTGGAGCGCGTAATCGCCGTAGGCCCCGACTCCAAAGAGCTTCACGATGAGCGCGACGATCAGCGGATAACCGGGCGCGAGGTGCGCCGAAGGCCCAGTCGGCAAGGGGAAAAAGGGATCGGCAAAGCTTCCACGCAGCGCGATCGAGGTTCCCAACTCCAGCGATTCAAAGCCTGAACCGGCAATATGATGGCCAGGCCGCAGCTCGGGTTTGTACACGAGGATGGTTGCTACAAAGATAAGTGTGCTCAGCGTCCAGCGAATAGTCCTCGGCGCGGGACGGAACTTGGTCCAAGTCGCACTCAGGCCCCGGGTCTGTTGCGGTTGCAGAGGCATGCGGTGATTTCTGGCGGTGAGAGAACGCTTACGCTCATCCCCAGGTGAACGCTTCGAGCTGGTTGGAGGTTCGGATTGGTTCCGTCAGTGCAGCAATCTTAGCTTAGTTTCGAGGAAGGCGTACAGAAGTCACCCTTAAGAGGAAAATCCATTGCCAGCATCGTTAATGGAAGCCGGTTTCGGTTGCGTCAGGATTGCGTGCAAATGCTGGACGACGGAATCCTTCAGGATGTCGACCTTCGAACTGGTTTGCCGAGTGAACAGCTCGACTTGTCCCTCGACCAACTTCTTTCCCACGTTGATGCGATATGGTATCCCGACCAGGTCGGCGTCCTTGAACTTCACTCCGGGCCGCTCATCGCGATCGTCCAGGAGCACGTCGATTCCGCTGTCTGCGAGCGCTTGAGCAATCTCCTCGGCACCCGCCTTGATATTCGCGTCGGTGGTGTTGGCCGGCGTGACTACCACTTCAAAGGGAGCGACAGATGGTGGCAGCCAGAAACCGTTTTCATCATGGTTCTGCTCGATGCGCGCGGCCAGAATGCGATCTAACGCCATGCCGAATGCTCCCATCAGCGGCGTCACTTCCCTGCCGTGCTCATCGACGACTCGCACACTCATCGGTGCGGAGAATTCACTTCCCAGCTTCCTGAGACGACCGACTTCTACTGCCTGACGAAACGCCAGCGCCCGGTCGCAACGCGGACAGCCCTCTCCTTCGATGACACCTCTGACGTCGACCCACCAATCGGCTTCGACCTTGAAGCTGCTGGAGGCATCGGGGGTGACATTCCTGAGATGAAACCCTGCTTTGTTGGCGCCGGCGACCAGATTGCGTCGCCCCTTCAATCCCAAGTCGACATAGAATCCTGGCCTCAACCACTTTTCGCCGCCGCTTGCCGGGAAGCTCTCCGGCGACAGGCCGACTGGCCCGATGAATCCGGGCTCCAGGCCAAAGCACTCGCGGATTTCGTCGGCCTCCATAGGCCGCAGCACGACTCCTTTGTGCCCAGCCCTCGCGAGCGCCGCAAGGAGCTTCGCTTCATCGACGTGGTGATCTCCCCGTAGAAAGACAATGACAGGCGTCTGCGCCACGGTGTCGGAAGTTTTGTGCGTAGCGACAGCCAGGTACGACTTGATGACCTGTGAAGGCTTAACTTGGAGGAAGGCGGCAACTTCGTCGATGGTCTTCTGCTGCGGTGTCGAAACCTCAATCGGAGCGCCCGCTGCCGGTTCAGAGTCTTCGACCGCCGCGAGTTTCGACGTGGCAGATTCCAGCGTTGCCGCGTATCCGCAGCTTGTACACATAACGACCGTCTCTTCGCCGGCATCGGTATACACGACGAGAGACTGCGCCTCCGGTTCGCCGACGCCGGCATCGAGAGCGATTGCGCGCACCCCGCAAAGTTCGAGAATTCGACCGAACGCATCGCGGTGCTCACCATAGGTACGATCCAGGGCCACGGCATCGAGATCGAACGAGTACGAATCGGCCGAGATGAATTCGCGTGGGTACAGCAAGCCTGCCTTCGGCCGCCGTTCGTCGCGAAACGCGGTGTGCACGTGATACCAGACTTGCGGCAACTGCTTGTAACTGCGCAGTTCCCTTGCGGCGATCTGTGTGACAACTTCTTCATGCGACAAGCCGAGCCACAGATCACGGTCTGCGAGGTCGCGAAGGCGGAACATGCCGAGCCCCGCAGAGTACCAGCGGCCGCTGGATTCCCAAATCTCTCGCGGCTGAAGCGCGGGCAGGCAGAGTTCCTGGGCAAAGCGATCCATCTCGCCGCGCACGAGTCTGGCGATCTTCTGCAGCGAACGATTGCCCAGAAACAAGGAAGAATACAAACCGGACCCGAGTTGGCGGACATATCCGGCGCGGAGTAAGAGTTTGTGGCTGATCGCCTCCGCGTCGCCCGGGGCTTCCCGTAGCGTCGGAATGAAAAGCTGGGACCAACGATGCATAGGCGTCTCTATCAACGTTACCAATCGGCAAGTCGGGATTGCGAGGGAAAACATTGCCTTGCGCTGAGATAAAACTAACTTGGCAGATCACGATTTGCACCGCAGAAACAGCAACTTCATGCCATACTTTGCTCTGACGGCGTGCCCATCCTCGAAGGCGTAAATGAGAGAAGGCAACGGATGCAGCCGTTATTGGACAGGGCGACTTCTTTCGAATTACGGGAAGCGCTGGCAGGCGGTAAACCACAACTCTCTTTGCTGGCCCTACGGCGTCTGGCGCGAGGAAATCGCCTGGCGGTCGCAGATTCGGAAATAATCGCGCTATCATTTGGGATGTGGCTGGCTGCTTTGCATCTGAAAAAGTAGAGACCCTGATGTTGGCGGTTTAGATGTGGAGGCAATCATATGTGTCTGGCAATCCCAGGACGAGTCGAGGAAATCTATCAATCCGGTGAAGCTCGGATGGGTAGGGTCAACTTCGGTGGTATCGTCAAGGAAGTTTGCCTGGCCTATTTGCCTGACATCGCGATCGGCGATTACACCATCGTTCACGTCGGCTTTGCCATCTCTAAAATTGACGAAGCATCGGCTCGTCAAACGCTCCAGACGTTCTCCGACATGGGGCTGCTCGAAGAAGAACTTGGACCCAGCCAGGACGCCTAAGCCGGAATCACTACGCGGAGGCAACCATGAAGTACCTGGACGAATTTCGTAATGGAGAAACCGCACAAAAGCTAGCTGCCGAGATCCGTCGCAACACCACGCGTCCGTGGAAGATTATGGAAGTTTGCGGCGGCCAGACGCATTCGATCATCCGCAATGGCATTGATCAGTTGCTGCCTCCCGAGATCGAGATGGTACACGGTCCGGGGTGTCCGGTTTGCGTGACGCCACTGGAGATGATCGACCAGGCCCTGGCGATTGCCTCGCAGCCTAACGTAACGTTTTGCTCGTTTGGCGACATGCTGCGAGTTCCGGGGAGCGAGAAGGATTTGTTCCGGGTACGCGGCGACGGCGGCGATGTTCGCATCGTTTATTCTCCGCTGGATGCGGTGAAGCTTGCCCGCCAGAATCCTGAGCGCGAAGTCGTCTTCTTCGGCGTCGGCTTCGAGACCACAGCTCCTGCCAATGCGATGGCCGTGTACCTGGCAAAGCAGGAAGGACTGCGCAACTTCTCAGCGCTGATCTCTCATGTGTTGGTGCCTCCAGCCATCGCGGCCATCATGAGTTCGCCGACCAACTGCATTGACGCCTTCCTCGCAGCCGGACACGTTTGCAGCGTGATGGGCTACCGTCAGTATCCCGAACTTGTCGAGCGCTTCCATGTGCCCATCGTCGTAACGGGTTTCGAGCCTCTGGACATTCTGGAAGGAATTCGCCGCACGGTGAATCAACTCGAAGCTGGTGAGGCGCGGGTGGAGAACGCCTACGAACGAATCGTTACGCTGGAGGGCAATGTCACGGCACAGACGTTGCTCCAGGATGTTTTCGAAGTCGTCGACCGATCCTGGCGCGGCATCGGAATGATTCCAGCCAGCGGATGGCAGTTGCGCGAAGCCTATCGCGACTTCGACGCAAGCCGCCGCTTCTCCGTGCGCGACATTCATACCGTGGAGTCGCCGCTTTGCCACAGTGGCGAAGTCCTGCAGGGAATTTTGAAGCCGAACCAATGTCCTGCGTTTGGCAAGGAATGCACTCCGCGGAAGCCGCTGGGAGCTACCATGGTTTCGAGCGAGGGGGCGTGTGCCGCCTACTACAACTATGGGCGCTTCATCTCGGCCGATCAGCTCGCACATGCCTGAACCGCCGGATTTCTCGAATTGGTCCTGTCCGCTTCCACTGCGCGACTATCCCACTGTGGTGATGGGGCATGGCGGAGGCGGCAAGCTCTCCGCGGAGCTTGTCGAGCACCTGTTTGTTCCCGCCTTTCACAATGAAGCCCTGTCCAATCTCGGTGACGCGTCGGTAGTTCCGCTGAACCAGGAACGCCTTGCCATCTCAACCGATTCCTATGTGGTGCAACCGCTATTTTTTCCCGGCGGAAGCATCGGCGAATTGGCGGTGAACGGCACGGTCAACGACCTTGCGGTCTCGGGCGCTCGTCCGCTCTACCTTAGCGTCGGGATGATTCTCGAAGAAGGTTTTGCCATGAATGCCCTGGGGCGGATCGTGGACGACATGGCCAAAGCCGCGCGCACTGCCGGAGTGCAGATTGTCACTGGCGACACCAAGGTCGTCGAGAAAGGCCACGGCGACGGATGCTACATAAACACCGCCGGAGTCGGCTTGGTTCCAGCGGGCGTCAATGTTGGACCAAGCCTGGCCCGTTCCGGGGACGTCATACTTCTCAGCGGAAGTATCGGCGATCACGGCATGGCCATCATGAGCGTCCGTGAAGGTCTGGAGTTCGAGACCACAATCCAAAGCGACACGGCTGCGTTGAACGGACTCATTACGGATGTATTCCGTGCGGCTGGTTCTTCTGTTCACGTTATGCGCGATCCGACGCGCGGCGGAGCCGCTTCCTCGCTGAATGAGATTGCCGCAGCCTCGCAGGTAGGCATGGTGATCGAGGAAGTGAACATTCCTGTGCGGACCGAGGTCCGCTCCGCCTGCGAGCTTCTCGGCATGGACCCGATCTACGTGGCCAACGAAGGCAAGGTGCTGATTTTCGTTGCGGCAGACGCCGCGCAGGCTGCGCTTGACGTACTTCGGCAGCATCCGCTCGGCAAGGACGCAGCAATGATCGGCAAGGTGGTTGACCAGCATCCGGGAATGGTTATCGCCCGCACATCAATCGGCGCAACCCGCGTCATCGCCATGCAGATCGGCGAGCAACTCCCGCGAATCTGCTGAAACTGCACACACTTCGGCGAACTGTGCTTCTAGTTCGCAGCAACGATTTCTTGCGTTTCTCCCGGACCTCGCGCACTCGGAATCGGGTTTCGTGACTGCCTCTGGTAAATTCGTAAGCTCCGTCCGCGCGATCGACCGATGCCAGGATCTCGATCAAATACCATCGTACAATTGTCGGGTGTTTCTAGTCTGATTGAGACAGCTCTATGGCAACCACCGAACAGCTTGACACTCATCACAAAGCTCTTACCGTCAACCTCGATCCATCTGTCTTTGGCTCCTTTGCCGAAATCGGCGCCGGCCAGGAAGTCGCGCGCTGGTTTCTTATTGTTGGAGGCGCCTCGGGAACTGTTGCCAAGACCATCTCTGCCTATGACAAAGAGGTCAGCGATGACCTGTACGGCGCAGGCTCGCGCTATGTATCCAGGCAGCGACTCGAGGCCATGCTGGACCGCGAGTGGACTCAACTCCTCAATCAACTGGCCGAGTCTCGTGGATCACAGACCCGTTTCTTTTCCTTCGTCGATACCGTCTCTGCAAGAAACTACGCTGGAACGAATGAACCTCACGGTTGGATCGGTCTGCGCTTTCAGCAGCAGCCGGGTGGGCAGCCCAACGACATACTGCTGCATATCAATCTGCGAGACCCTACCAACGTCCTCCAGCAGGAGGCTGTTGGCATCCTGGGTGTGAACTTGATTTACGCTGCGTCTTATCAACTGCAGACGACCGAGCACTTCCTTGAGAGTCTGGCACAGGATGTCGAGAACAGAATCGAAATTGATTATGTGGACCTGCATGGGCCGGCTTTCCAGACCTGGAACCAACGCTCGCTTCTGGTAGACCTGGTGTGCAGAGGCTTCGCTCAGGCAGTCTGTTTCCCTTCCAGCGGCTCGCCCGTTCCGCCAACAGAAGTCATCCATCGAAACCCGGTTGTACTCGCGCCAGGTTACTTCATACATATGGATCCAAGTCACGCGGAAATCCACACACGAATGCTGGCTTCGGGAATTCGGCAACTTCAAGGAGAGATCGGTGAAACGAAAACCGCACCGAGGGGATTTTTCTGCCTGACACTTACGCCGCCCGATACGAAAGAGCCGCCACCGGCAGCCGCCGATCTACTGCACCGTATCGACGCCCTTCGCTCGCATGGCGGAGACGTATTGCTATTCCGCGAACCCGAGCTCTACACCATGACCGATTTCGTCAACCGCTACACAGCAGAGCTTGTGCGCTTTGTTGTAGGTCTCTCGGTCGTCATCCGCGCGTTCGAAGATCTCTACAGCAAGCTGGACGGAGGCTTTCTGGAGGCTCTCTCTCGCCTGCTCGCACAAAACGTCCGCATCTATGCAAATCCGATGACCGCGGCCGACCTTAAGGAAACGATCCAGAGGATTTCTGCTACTGACTGGGAGTGGGACGAAACGGACGGATGGGTGTCCGCTCGCCAGTTACGTCTCGCGCCGCCGCGAGGACACCTCTACGCTTATGTCCTCGACAGCAACTTCCTCGTTCCGATACAAGGAGCGTGAGAGCAAGCGCCTGGCTTCTGGGACCTGTCCTTCTGCCGGCAATCACGAGCGACATCTCAGGAACAGTTGTATTGGTTTCATGTGTCGACCTTCTGACTTCTAGCCTGACGGGCGGCACGTATTAATCCGAAAGTTCGTTCCTGAATCTGCTTACCAAGAGAGCCACTGTAATCGCAATGTAGAGAACCCCGGTCACCCCTTCCAGTGCCGCCAGTATGCGGACTTCCCCGCTAAGCGGCACTATATCGCCGTACCCAATCGTAGAGAGCGTTACCAGGCTGAAATAAAGCAGCTCAGTCTGACGGTCGGCTGGGTGGCTTCCCATCTGGATTGCACCCGGTTGGAAAGCATCTATCGCCAAATAAAGCGCGGCCCACATCAAGGCAAGCAACAGATAAATGTTGATGGCAGTGTAGAGCTGCGCCTGAGTGACAGTGCTAGAGTTCCTGAGATACGAGAAAAGACCAGCGGCCGTGAATGCGAAGAAGGCTGCCAGGAATCCCCATCGAATCCCGGTTAATGCTCGGCTGCGAAAGGTGTTGCCTGCCACCACGAAGATCACATTGCCCAATACCAATAGCACTGAAGGCCACACCCACACTTTTATCTGGGCCAACCTGATCATGGCTACTACGACTGGTATGAACGTCACTGCCGCAAGCACTAGTCGGTGCCAATTACCCTGGTCCAATACTGGGGTCAATAGAATGGCCAGCAGCAAGGATAGGAGCAGCAACAAGTCAGGTCTTGAGTGAAGTTTCGCTTCCATGAGCAGATCTCTACAACGCGCATTCTCTCGGACAATAAGGGACAGATCTATCGGGCAATTGTGTATCGCTTTGACTGTGACAATTCTTGTGGCACGAAACGGCTAACCATGAATTGAAAACGCCGCCTCTCCCGCAAGCTGTCGGACGCAGTGAGCGAGCATTTTAGCGACAACCGAATGCGGCCGGCGGCTCACTGCCGCGAATTCAACGCTTCTTGTATTATCCCTTCTTCGAAGGACTGCTCTAGCTTTAGCTGACCCGCGCGATGAAACCAGGGACGCCTGTTTTCACCACCGAGTTCAGCCGTTGTCTAGTCTGAATGCCATTGATTTCGTTAATCGCGTCCTCCGGAAGGACGGAGACGCCGAGATTTTCCTTAGCCCTGGCCAACGTTTTGGGCGTCGTAAGTACAGCCGTGCCGCGTTGCAACGCCCATGCCAGCAGTACTTGCGCCGGAGTTTTTCCAACTCGTGCGGCGACTGCCGAAATAACTGGATCTTCGAGCAGCCCCGGTTTCATTCCGTGACCTAGTGGGGCGAAAGCCAGAAGAACAATACCCTTCTGCTTGCAGAATTCCAGAAGCTCGGTTTCCGGAAGATAAGGATGTGACTCTACTTGGACAACCGCCGGCTTGATTCTCGCGGATTCATAGATTGGCAAGAGGTTGCTCAAGGTGATGTCGGACAATCCAATGGCCCGGCATGTGCCGTGGTCAACCAGACTTTCCAGTGCTCTCCAGGTATCGAGCAACGTCACTCCGTGGTCGTAAATGACATTGCCGTCTTGATCTCGCGGATCCGGTTCGTCTCCGGGTTGAAACGCAAACGGAGTGTGAATGAGATAGAGATCCAGATACTCCATGCCGAGTCTGTTCAGGCTCCCCTCAAAAGCTGGTTTCACGCGCTCGGGCCGATGATTGGTGTTCCATAACTTCGTCGTGACAAAGATGTCTTCACGCGCAATCCTCCCTGCGGCCATTCCTGCGTGCAAGGCCTGCCCTACCTCGCGCTCGTTCTGGTATCTCTCCGCACAATCGAAGTGCCGAAACCCGGCTTCCAGTGCGCCTCTAGTGGCAGTCATTGTCTCGGCGGGGTCGGGGATCAGAGTGCCAAAGCCGAGTACGGGCAAACTGTCACGTTCGTTGTTGAGAGGCATTCTCGTCAGCACTAGATCAGAAGATTCAGTCATGGTGACACCCCCCGCGTTTACGGTTGTTTCAAGTGGGCTCAGACCAGAGAAATCGCCGCTCCCCAGCAATGATCCGCATGATTTCCGGTTGCAGTGGACACTGATCCGGACCCTAGGCTCGGCCCATCAACGGACCCTGTATGCCGTGGCCGCAGCTGTTACGGTGATTAAGCCAGAGGAACCGGGTTGAATCTATTGCACCAAGGTATCGACCGTTAACTGGCTTTGTCAGAGATTCCCGGCGATGATGCCGCATCGATCCGGTTTGCCAATCTGGCTGAGGCCGCGATGGTAACTGCACGCCAATTGCCAGCCGGCGGTCGAGGTAGCCTATCCATCAGTTCCGCCACCTCGAGCCAATCTTCCGTCGAAATCCGGGCCTGTTCCGGACCAAACAACTGTGTCACTGCGGCTATAAATGCGGAGAGCTCTCGTTCTGCGAGCTGTGTCTGATTAACGTAGCTGGAATCGGAAAGCAACTCACGAAAGTTCATTTGTGCCCTCCATCAATCGTCGAGAGCCGAAGCTACGTTGTACCTTCGGCATGCGCATCCGCCCCATTAAGACATGCGCGGGCCTCAGATTCTATTGGACAAACGTATCGACAGATACCAACGTATCGGTTGGACATTGCCATCAGAATCGTGCATCCTTATATGCCAACGGGGCGGGGCTCGATATCCAATTGGGGGATACGCGATGAAGAGGGCCACTGCTCCAATTCCTTTTGCCGGTTCGCTGCTAGACGAGACTCGTCACGTCTGCGCCTTCTTCCATAGCGACGACGAGGAATATCGGGTCTTGCTTCCATTTATAAAAGACGGGTTCCAGTGCGGCCACAAGGCGATTCACGTCGTGAATCCCGATCAGCGTCAGAGTCACCTGCAACGATTGGACCAGGCAGGGATTGATCCGGCCATCGCGCAGCAGAGTGGGCAACTGGAGCTTCGCATAAATACTGACGTCTACCTTCCCGATGGCCGTTTCGATCCGGATCGCATGATAGCGGCATTCGAGCAACTGGCCAGCGACAACGCCAAGGGAACGTTTCCACTGAGTCGCATTTGTTGTCATATGGATTGGGCCGTAGAAGATCGGTCGCATGTCGACGATGTCATTGAGTTCGAGTCGCGTGTAAACGAAGTATGGCGCCGCCACGACGATGCGGTCATCTGCACTTACCATCTCGGCAAATTCGCGGGCGACGCGGTGATTGACATCATGCGGACCCATCCGATGGTCATCATCGGCGGCGTCCTTCAACAGAATCCCTTCTTTGTCCCCCCGGACGAATTTCTGCATGAATTTCGTCAACGTCGGGCTCATCGCAGCCATTCGTCCGCCGCAGCCTGATAGCTCACATGAACACGCAAGTCGAAGATCCGGCTCAGGAGGTCAAGCGCCTGCAGCGCTGCATCAGCGATCTCGTCGGTCTGCTGGCTCTGCCCGCCGTTTGGAGTGGCAACGAGCCCTCGCGGATCGTGCAAATCCTGCTCGACGCGCTGCTCCGAATGCTTAATCTGGACTTCATCTGGGCGCGATTAAGAGATCCGGTCGACGCCGGACTGCTGGAGATCCTCCGAGTCTCTGACTCGTGCAGACTAAGAATCACGACACAAGACATCAGCGAGGCGCTCAACACGCGGCTCGTAGGCGATGGCCAGGAGTCGCTTCCGATCCGGCACCGATTCGGCGGCGAAGATATTTCAATCTTCCCGGTACTACTGGGAGTACACGGTGAGAGCGGCATGATTGTAGTAGGTTGTGGCCGTCTTGATTTTCCTGGGCAAACTGACAGCCTTCTTCTGACCGTGGCGGCCAATCAGGCGTCTATCGGGCTCCAGGAAGCAAGACTGCTGGCCGAGCAGAAGCGGATAACCTACGAACTTGATCGACGGGTTGCTGAGCGAACCGCGGAACTTGCTGCGGCCAACGAAGAACTGAGGAAAGAGATTGCTGAACGGAAGTTAACAGAAGAAAGGCTGCGTCACGGAGAGCAGGAACTGAAGCGCAGCGAAGTACACAAAGCAGCGATCTTGGACTCGTCACCCGATTGCGTTGTAGCCATTGACCACGAAGGGCGGATTACTGAATTCAATCCGGCAGCGGAACAAACCTTCGGTCACCGCCGGAGTGAGGTGCTGGGCAAGCCTCTTGCTGATGTCATCATCCCGCCTTCGCTCCTCGAGAAACACCGTACCGGGTTTGCCCGCTACCTGGCCAGCGGCGACTCGAGAGTATTAGGCCGGCGACTTGAGATGACTGCACTCTGCATCGACGGGAGAGAAATCCCTGTCGAGCTCACCATTACGCGCATCCCGCAAGAGGGGCCCCCGGCCTTCACCGGCCACCTTCGCGATATCACTGAGCGCAAGAAAAGCGAAGACGCTTTACGTGCGGCTCATGCACAAGTGCTGCGCAGCGAGGAGCGGTGGCGCTCGGTTTTTGAGAACTCCGCCGTCGGCGTTGCCCTTACAGACCTGGATGGCCGGTTCATCGCCACGAATCTCGTTTATCAGCGGATGCTGGGTTACACCGAGGATGAATTGCAGCAACTTACTTTCCTTGACATCACTCACGAAGAGAGTGTCGAAGACAGTCGAACTCTGATCGGCGAACTCCTCGACGGTCATCGCCAGCAATTCCAAATCGAGAAGCAGTACCGCCGTAAAGACGGGCAACCAGTTTGGGTACGCAACAATGTCTCAGTCGTGCCTGGCACCGAGCGAGTGCCGCGATTCTTGATGGCGATTTCCGAAGACGTGACGCAAGGGAAACTGTCGGAGGAAGCCCTGGCGAGGGCAAGATCGGAACTCGCCAAGGTAGCAAGAATTACAAGCCTCGGAGTTCTGACCGCATCAATCGCGCACGAAATCAACCAACCCCTCTCGGGGATCATCACCAATGCCAGCACTTGCCTGCGGATGCTTTCCGCTGATCCCCCAAATATCGATGGTGCTTTGGAAACTGTCCGCCGTACGATTCGTGACGGCAACCGGGCCTCGGACGTAATCACGCGATTACGGACGCTTTATAGCAAGAAAGAACTGTCCCCCGAATGGATGGACCTCAACGAGGCGGCTCGCGAGGTGACAGCATTGTCGTTGAGTGAACTCCAGAGAAGCAATGTGCTGCTCCGGTATCAATTCGCGGAGGACCTCCCGCCATTAGTCGCCGACCGCATCCAACTTCAGCAGGTCATTCTGAACCTGGTTCGAAACGCCGTGGACGCAATGAGCGCAATTGGCGATCGGCCGAGAGAGTTGCTCATCAGAACTGATTGCGATGCGGAAAATCAGGTTCAGCTAAGCGTTAAAGACACGGGAATGGGTTTATCGCCTCAAGCCGCGGAGAAGATCTTCGAAGCGTTCTACACGACCAAAACCGACGGTATGGGGATCGGGCTCTCCATCAGCCGCTCCATCATTGAAGCTCATCAGGGACGCCTCTGGGCGATAGCGAATGATGGGCCCGGATCTACCTTCTTGTTTGCTATCCCCTGTGTACCCGAGGGTTTCGCTGACACCGAAGCTCCTGCTAACCCGACGGTCCGCAGAATCGATAGCTAGGGCAATCGGCATCGGGGCCGAACCAATACCAAAGTACAATGGACCTCGCTCTAGGAATGTCGCATTGTTTTGTCATGGAGTCCCCTAAGCGCAGGGACGGGAATGAGCGGCCGCTTCTCTCCGTTGTTGATGACGATGAATCGATACGCGAGTCGTTGCCTGACTTGCTTAGGGAATTCGGTTTTGCATCTCGAGTCTTTTCCTCAGCGGAGGAGTTTCTCACATCCGATTGTCTGGTTGAGACCAGTTGTCTGATTCTCGACATCGCCATGCCGGGCATGAGTGGACCAGAACTTCACCAGGAGTTAAAACGTCGCGGACATGAGATCCCCGTCGTATTCATCACGGGTCAAAGAGATGAGTCTCTTCGAGTTCGTCTGGGCAAGCAGGGCGCAGCGGGGTTTCTGCTGAAACCATTCAGTGACGCAGCTCTGCTTGCTGCCATCAAGACGGCGATGGAACCCAGTTGATGGTTTCACTGGTAATCTCCAGGCGAATACAATGAATTCAGCGCTCAGAACTGGTTGCGAAATGGGGGCATTACCTATGTCGGCTGCCATGCCCATCGTTTTCATTGTTGATGACGACATCTCTGTGCGCGAATCTCTGGAACTGCTTATCCACACCCAAGGCTGGCAGCCAGAAACCTTCGCGTCCGCAGGCGAATTTCTGGATAGACCACGAGCGCTCGTTCCCAGCTGTCTCATACTCGACCTCGCTCTTCCTGGACTCGACGGCCTCGAGTTGCAGAAGCGGATTGCGGTCGAACGGACAGACCTGCCAATCATCTTCATTACGGGTTATGGTGATGTACCGAAGTCAGTCCAGGCCATGAAGGCCGGGGCTATCGAATTCCTGACGAAACCGTTCAATGACGAGGCCTTGTTGACCGCGGTCCGGCAAGCGCTTGAACGAAGCCGGCTTGCTCTCTCACATGACACGGAGATGCAGAAACTCCGGGACCGGTACGCTTCACTTACTCCCCGCGAACGGCAGGTTATGGCGTTGGTCGTCTCTGGCCTCTTGAACAAACAGGTTGGTGGGGAACTCGGCATTAGCGAGATCACGGTAAAGGCACATCGCGGGCAGGTAATGCAGAAGATGAAAGCCGATTCTCTCGCCGAACTGGTAAAAATGGCAGCCAAGCTTCATATTG
Organism: Verrucomicrobiia bacterium; assembly: GCA_035482295.1. GTDB lineage: Bacteria > Acidobacteriota > Terriglobia > Terriglobales > Acidobacteriaceae > Bog-257. The sequence continues at coordinate 7,496 of DATHQX010000154.1, read as the reverse complement.
CGCAAGCATCGGCCGCCTCACCTGCTGCAATCGAGTGAGGATCCGTGCTATCAGCTTCGCCCTGACCGCACTGCCTCGACGTATGCGGCCGAACGGGTGAGGAGCATAGGGCAGCACGATCCCGAGTTCCTGCAGCCGGCCCTCCGCTCTAACTAGCCGCGTGGCTTCGGGCTTACCATTTGCCGTTGTGGGCACCGCCGTCCACGTGCAGCACCTCCCCAGTGATCTGGTGCGATTCGGTGAGATAAACCACTGCACTTGCAATTTCCTCCGCAGTGGAAATCGTGCCCATCGGCGACAAGGTCTTCAGGAAATCCTTCGGATCGTCTTTGTGAAGGGGAGTATCGACTTGTCCAGGAGCAACGCAATTGAAGCGGATGTGCTCCTTGGAATACTCAGCGGCCAGGTTGCGTGACATGGCCTCGATGCCGCCCTTCGTCATCATCGGTAAGGACACCGTGAATCCAGCGATGGGATTTTCAACCAGCGACGTTGTGATGGACACAACACTTCCACCCGACTTCTGAGCGAGCATCTGCTTGACCACGAGCTGTGTAATGTAGACGTAGCCTTCGAGATTCGTCGAGACAAGGGCACGGAAATCGTCAGCACTGTAATCAGTAAAAGGCTTCGCCGAGAAGATGCCAGCGTTGTTAACCACAACATCAATCGAGCCAAACTTCTGAATAGCGGCGTCGACCACTTTTTGAGCTGTAACAGCCTGGCCAATGTCTCCGTCGATTAGCGCAAGGTTTGGAGATGGCGTTAGTCCTGCCTGAGTAATCTTTCGCGAAGTTGCGACAACGGAATATCCACGATCCAAGAACGCTCGAACAACAGCAGCTCCGATACCTTGCGAGCCACCCGTTACGATAACTGTCCCTTTGCTTGACATAATTGCTCCTTTCGAAATCATGGACCTTAAAACCTATATACCTAGTTTCATCGTACGAGGATACCCATATTGAGCCCAGTAATCTCCTGGCTCTTCCGAGGAATAGATAATTCGCGTAACGGCCTTCACATTCAGTGACTCCAGCGCACCAGGCTATGGGGCCCTTTAACGGCGAGCACGCTTAGCCGAGCGGATAACGTGCTCGTCGAGTCCAGCTGATGATGGAGTACGAAAGGGTTCCCGCCTTTAAACCTCAACTGGATGGTTTAGTGGGACGCCGCAGGAATGAAGAGAAAGACCTTGTCCGTCGCTAGTGCTCCGTCCTGAAGCTTCTGAGTCGCCGCGTAGACGACATCGCCCTCGCTAAAGGTGACCTTTCCGGGTGCGACTTCAGTGACCGCGACATTCGGCGGTACGGAGATAGTTTGGGAGCCGTCCTGATAGCGAACCACAAGCGTCGTACCGCTGCCCTTCTGAACTGTTCCGTTCGTCATACGCGATTGCGATACGGAAGGGCTTGAGACTGAGCCATTGGTCATTCTGTTGTGGGTGGTTGCACCTGGAGGGTCTGTCAGAACGCTACCCTCCGCCGCCCCACTCAGTTCCGCGGGAAATATGAAGATCTGCTTCGCCACCTGCTTCCCGTCAGCCTGCTCAGTCGACGCGACACCGATATAAGACGTCGCTGTGACATGACTCAAATCGGAGGGCATCTGTTTATAGGTTGTGAGTGGCTGCCGGACTACGATGTGGACCGCGCCTGAACTTGTCATGACATCGAGCGAACCGCCCGAAAATGACTGGAGCTTCCCTATCACACCGGAAATCGGAGGGGCGGCTTTCGTCTGGGCCAAGACTGTACATGGCACTGCCAGCGCAGTCAGCAAAGCGGCATAAACGAGATGTTGTAGCGGATGCTTCACTATGATGTCCTTTCAAAACATGATCTAGGCGAACTTTGAAATTGATCTGCCGAGCACTGCTAATTGCTCGCAAAGCTGTAGGAACTGATTGCCGCGGACGACTAGGCGAGCTTGGTGCCTATGATTTCCAGCTGCTGAATCGCTGGAGCCTCAGCGAGTAGATGAGGAGCCTGCGCCATGAGCGCTTTGGCAATAGGTCCGTTGAGATGTGCTTGGCGTCCTGCTTCATCTGCGAAAGCATCGAAGATGGCGAAACTTCCAGCTCCGAGCCGAAATGCAAGCCACAAGGGGGTTGTCGTCTCCCGGTTAGCAAGCTCCAAGCCCTGCATCAAGAACGCTGCGAGTTCCTCTTCCTTGCCCGGCTTTGCTTCCAAACGTACGAAAAGGCCAACTGTAATCACTTCATCGCTCCTATCGCCATAAATGGCTATGTCTGAATCTAGGCGCTGTTGGGCGATTTAACTATTGGCAAAACTGCCAGATTTCGTTTCATATGTGCCATGCGTGTCTTTGTACTTGCACTCGACGGGGTCTTCGATCTGGGGCTGTCGGCCATTCTCGACGCATTCCAGACCGCGAACGAATTGATAGAAATGGCTGAACTTGCCGTTCCGCAGTTTGAAGTCAAAGTCGTAGGTATGCGAAAGACGGTTCGAACGGCACATGGCCTGAAGGTTCCGATTCATGCAGCGGGAAAACAAAAGCCTGATTACGTCATTGTCCCGGCAATCGCGTGCAAGACTCTCGACACTCTGAACGCAGCTCTGGCCAGGCGTGACGTACGCGATGCTGCTCAGGCACTTCGAAAGTGGGCAAACGAGGGCGCAAAGTTGAGTGCTGCTTGTGCCGGAACCTTTGTGCTGGCTGAGTCAGGCCTGCTCAATCAGCAGCGTGCAACTACCACTTGGTGGCTGGCGCCCGTGTTTCGCCAACGATACCCTCAGGTGTTCCTGGACGAGTCGGACATGGTGGTCAAGTCAGGTAACGTTGTGACCGCCGGAGCTGCTCTCGGCCATATGGATCTCGTCTTATGGCTGATACGTAGCGTCAGCCCCGAACTCGCCTCGCTCACAGGGAAATATCTCATTGTCGATTCCAGGCCTTCTCAGACTGCTTATGCCCTTACCGATCACCTAGTTCACTCGGACCCGGTTGTGCAGCTCTTTGAACGCTGGGCGCGCGGCAGGCTCGCACGCGGATTTTCCCTCGACCATGCCGCCAAGGCCGTAGGCGCAAGCAAAAGGACGCTCACCCGGAGGCTACAGAGCGTGCTTGGGAAATCTCCGATGGGGTATTTTCAAAGCCTGCGCGTTGAACGCGCGGTGCATCTCTTGAAGACCACCAAAGCAAGTGTCGAAGAGATTGCCGGAAAAGTCGGGTACAAGGATGGTGGAACCTTGCGACTCCTTTTGCGGCGGCGGCTGAATCTAGGAGTGAAGGAAATAAGGAGAGCTTCCTGAACTGGCGGCGTATATCGATGAGACGACCGGCCTGGCGCCGATGTCTTCCCTCTGGCATTCGGCTGGACCTTGATGCCATGGTCTACTGGATAAGACGAAGACAGCACCAGAAACTGGGCATGCGATCGCAGGCAAGAGTCCAAATGACTTGGATGAGTACCGCGAAAACCAGGCCGGTTTCGCACATTTCAAAATCAACAGCCTTGAGTTTCTCTGCACTTGAAACTTAATGGCGGAGAGGGAGGGATTCGAACCCCCGATACCCTTTCGGGTATGCCGGTTTTCAAGACCGGAGCCATCAACCACTCGGCCACCTCTCCGTTACTACGTTTACTACACTCGGCTCTCAACCTGTTGATTTCATGTGGGAGCAAAAGGTCTTCAAAACGCCTGTTTCCAATCGCTCACACATCCCTCCAGGCGGAAACAGCAAGTCTTTCCATTGTAAAGCCAATCTTTGGTTTCGCAGCCGGGTAGGCGGCGTATCCGCCGTCAACCATGCGATCATCTGGAGACAGGGTCTGGGCCGTTCGTCTCCGGTTACACACTTTATTAACGTAAATAATTGTGAGTTGCCGGATTTCCGCTGAGCAACGGAGCTAGAATTCGCCTAACTATGACCCCAGCCCAAGCTCTATCCATCGATACGATCTGGCAACAGTGGGAACGGCGCATCGTCAACGCTCGCTTCCCTCTGCTGCAATACCTGGGCGGATCCAGACACAGCGCGTTCTACCTGACGGAGTTTTCCGGTGCCAAGGCCGCGCTCAAACTAATACCGGCGGGCACGCCACGCACTGCGGCCCAGATTGCCTGCTGGAAGATCGCCGCGCGTCTGTCGCACCCCAATCTGCTCAAGATCCTCGACGCCGGCCTCTGGCACGCCGACCAGGATCAGGACATGTACTTCGCGGTCATGGAGTATTGCGACGAGAGCCTCGCCGGCGTGCTGCGCCAGCGGCAGATCACCGCCGCCGAAGCGCGCGAGATACTTACTCCAACGCTCAGCGTGCTGAAGTACCTTCACAGCCAAGGACTGCTGCACGGACAGATCAAGCCGGCACACCTGCTGGCCAACGGCGATCAACTGAAGCTCTCCTGCGACACTATTCACCGCAACGGCGAAGGGCATCCTTCGGCCATCGAGAGCCCGTATGACGCGCCCGAGAAAGCGTCAGGGACCATCTCACTTACCGGCGACGTGTGGTCACTGGGGATCACGCTGTTCGAGGCTTTCACCGGACATCTGCCGGGGGCAGACAGAAATGGCGACGCCAAGGCGGCGGAGAAACTGCCGGCGCCATTCGACGCAATCGTGGCCGGCTGCATGGCACGCGACCGCGAGCAACGGTTGTCGTTGAGCGCCATTCGCGCGTTGCTGGACAAGCCTGTGCCGAAAAGCGTTTCCGAAGCCAAGCCCGATGCAGATGCCGCCAAGAACACGAATGTCATCGTTTTGCCTGCGGCCGCTGTTCGTTCGGAAGTGAGTTCGCCTTCAAGAATGGAAGTCATACGGCCGAATCCGTCGCCTCCGAAAATCGAAACTCCAGCGCGGCCGACATCGGCAAAACCTGAGCTGTCGCTCCGGGAACTCACGCCGAAGCCGTTCGTGGCCGGCATCGTGCTTCTGTGCATAATCGCCATCGCGATCGGCATTCGTCTTACTCGAAAACCTGCGGCTGCCACCCCCGCAGCTTCTGTGAAAGTCGCCGCGACTGCAGAAGTTGCACCTCCCGCGCACACAACCGCAGCGCAAGCAGCGCCGCCAAAGTCCAGTGGCGCTGTGCTGCACCAGGTCATGCCTGAGATCACTGGACAGGCGCAGAGCACGATCCAGGGAACGGTGAAGGTCGGCGTGCGCGTCACGGTCGATCCGCGAGGCCAGGTTACTCACGCAGCCCTGAACGGCCGGAGCCCGAGCGTTTACTTCGGCCGCCAAACGCTGGAGGCGGCTAGGCAATGGACATTCCTGGCGCCGATTCGTGATGGCAAGCCCCAGTCCAGCGATTGGGCGCTGCGCTTCGAGTTTCGCCGAAGCGGCGCAACCGTCAGCGCACGCATGATTTCGCGTCCGTAACTCCGCTATCCGCCATCAACGAGGGGAGCCTCGGCGAGGCTCCCGGGTTCTCGACCCGCACCTTCCATTGAACAACCCTGTCTCTGTTTTGCCCATCGCATTTGCCGATTGGCGCATTTCGCGCGGTGAGTTTATTCTGAAGGTTCTTCACCATCTCACCGCAAGTCCTCATTTGCATGCCGGAATCCAGACGTCTGAAGATGTGGCGAATTCGCCTGTTGATGTTCCTGGCCGTCATCGGCCCAGGCTTCATCACGGCCAACGTCGACAACGACGCCGGCGGCATCTACACGTATTCGGCAGCAGGCGCGCAGTTTGGCTACATGCTGTTGTGGGTCATGATCCCAATGACGATCGCTCTGGTCGTCGTGCAGGAGATGTCTGCCCGCATGGGCGCGGTCACCGGTAAGGGCCTTAGCGACCTGATCCGCGAAGAATACGGTCTGCGCGTCACGTTCGTCATGATGATCGGCCTGGTAATCACGAATTTCGGCAACGTGGTGGCCGAGTTCGCCGGTATCGCCAGCAGCCTGGAGCTGTTTCATATCTCGCGCTATTACAGCGTGCCGATCTCGGCAGTCGTAGTTTGGTTGCTGGTCGTGAAGGGTTCCTACAAGAGCGTCGAGAAGGTTTTTCTGGCGGCGTCGTTCTTCTATTTCGCCTACATCATTGCCGGAGTGCTCGCCGGTCCCAGCTGGAAGGAAGCGTTCGTCGCGACATTCAAACCGCCGCACGCCGGGCCGTTTCACGCTCCGGTCTATCTCTACATGGTGATCGGCGTAGTCGGCACGACCATCGCTCCCTGGATGCAGTTCTACTTGCAATCCAGCATCGTGGAAAAGGGGATCACGCCGCGCGAATATCGGGCCTCACGCTGGGACGTTATCCTCGGTTGCCTATTCACTGACGTGGTCGCGTGGTTCATAGTGGTGGCATGTGCCGCGACGCTGTATATGCATGGCGTGCGGCAAATTCGCGATGCCGCTGACGCCGCGCAGGCTCTACGACCGCTGGCCGGTGAGTACGCTTACATCCTGTTCGCCGCCGGCCTTTTCAACGCTTCCTTGTTCGCCGCCTCGATCCTCCCGATTTCAACCGCCTACACCGTTTGTGAAGGACTGGGCTTCGAGTCGGGTGTGGGTCACAAGTTCAGCGAAGCCAAGGTTTTCTACTGGCTCTACACCCTGCTGCTTATCGCAGGCGGAGGAGTCATTCTTCTGCCGAACATTCCCGTTGTGAAGATCATCATTCTGTCGCAGGTGGTGAATGGCATTGTCCTGCCCTTCGTGCTGATCTTCATGCTGCTTCTGGTAAACAAGAGCGAACTGATGGGCCAATACATCAACGGTACGTGGTTTAATGTCATTGCCTGGGCAACAACGGTGATCATGATTGGCCTGACGGTGGCGTGGTTCGTTACGGGAGGATGGAGCGGCGGCTAGAGTAGCTCGCCGTCGGCAATCTGTTGGACCAGCTTGCGGTCGGCGTCGAGGAAGTCGAGCTTCGGCAGCTCGCTGCGCGGTACCCAGCGAATCTCGCGAAAAATGCGGTTCTGCAGTTCGCCGTCATAACGTTCCACGACAAAAAAATGGAGTTCGACGGCGTTGCCGTTATGGTAGCGGTGTTGCACCTGGGCAACCTTGGCGCCGATGTCGGCCTTTACGCCCAGCTCTTCTTCCAACTCACGCACTAGGGCTTCCGAGGCGTTCTCGCCGGGTTCGATTTTGCCGCCGGGAAATTCCCATTTCAGCGGCAACGCCTGGTACTCCGTTCTCTGGCAACAGAGGATCTCCCCGCCACGCACCATCAGCGCCGCCACCACTTGCTTCATCATAGGTTTGTTTTGAGATACAGGGCCCTTACGTCGTCTTCTCCAGATACTGGCCCACCAGGCGCGCGCAATGCTCGACGAGTTGGCGATCATCGGCCGTGAACGCAGCCGGAGTGTGACTGTCGATGTCCAGCTCTCCGACCACTTCCCCCTTCACGCGAATGGGCACTACGATTTCCGACTTTGTCTCGATAGAACATGCCAGGTAGCGCGGGTCGCTGGCGACGTCGTCAACAATGACCGTGTGACCGGTTGCCGCTGCGGCTCCGCAGATACCCTGATTCAACGGGATTCGCGTGTGCGGGGTAAC
>DATHQX010000153.1:0-70838 GCA_035482295.1 Verrucomicrobiia bacterium | reverse complement strand
GGCCGGTAAGAGCGGCGATCTGTCTGGCAAAATCAGCTGCAGGCGAGTCCCAGGAGTTCAAGCCGTGAGCCGCAGGCAGACAAAACAGCACGACAATCCAGGCCAGCAACCGAGTGGTAAAGGTCATCCGCTGTGGCGAATTATATCCCGGTACTCTCATTGCATTTCCTGGTTTCTTGCTATTGCAGCCTTGCGATTCCGAAAGGGAAGAGCCCGCTGGGTGAGAACGGGCCCAATCCTCTTTATGTCAGTGCGATTGACCCGGCGCAGGATCCGGATCGTCCCCATCCATGGGCAATGTTGGCTTGGCGCCCAAACCGCGGAAGACATCGCTGGCGAAGAAGTACTTGCCGTCGGCGGGAACCATCATCACCTGGATCTTGTCCGACAGCTTCTCCGCAACGATCTTGTTGATCAGCAACGGCGTTTCGCGCAGCACCGCGGCTTCGCTTCGCATTCGCTCGGCATCGGCAGCAGCGGTCACGCGAATGCGTTTGGCTTCGGCATCGGCGAGCATGTCGCGCCGCTGGACCTCGGCCTTGCTGTCGATGACCTTAGCCTCGGCGGCGGCTTCGGCGTTCTGAATCGTTGCTTCCTTTCGCGCTTCCGCTTCCAGCTTCGACTGCTCAATCTGCTTAGTCTTTAGCGGAAGCGTATATTGCATCGCGTCCGATTCGCCTTTGGCCTCCACAACCTTGGCTTCTGCCTCGCCCTCGGCCTGTTTCACCTTCTGCGCCTTATCAGCCTCCGCCTCCAACTCTGCGATGCGCACCTGTTTCTGTTGGATATCGGTCTGAACGTTAAGCTGATCATCCTGCTGCTCCTTCAGCAGTAAATCTTGCAAGCCACGGGCATATTCCTCGGGAAGCTGAATGTCGCGCAGCATGACCTCTTTCACGATCAGGCCGTCGGTGCCGAGCTTCTTCGTGATCACCGCAGCGGCACGTCCTCGAATCTCCTCGCGGCGCGAGCTGAAGATTTCCCGGACGGTATAGCCGGGAGCTAGTTCACGCCACGCGCTGGCGACCACCGGAGGCACAATCTCGGTATCGACCGGTTGCGGCAGATGCGACTGAACGTAATCTAGCCGGCGCGGATCGAACTGGTACCGTACCGTGATCGCCAATCCGATGTTGAGTCCTTCCTTCGACTGCACGTTCAGCACGCCAGGTTTCGAACCGACCTCGATCTTCTTTCCGTCTTCGACTACGCCGGTCGTGAACAGCTTGTCGCGCAGGTCGAAGGTCTGCACATCTTCCACCAGAGGCACGATCATGTGTACCCCTGGATAAAGTGTGCCGGCCTCGGTGCCGCGCGTCTGACTGATTCTCACTCCGGCCATGCCGCTGGGTACGACCACGAAGCTCAAGGCAATCAGCATCGGCGCCCAGGCCAGCGCGATCAGTGCCACGCTCATGCGCCAGCGAATGGGCGGTGGTGCCGTGGTTAGCGTTTCCGTGTCGCTGGCGGCGGCCCGTTTGTACTGGACGATCAGCCAGAAATCGTAGGCGAGAAGCGAGAGTCCCGCGACCAGCAGGCCCACTCCTGTCGTCATCAGCAAGTACTTGAATGCAAGCATGTCCTTTCTCCTTCTTTACCGCACTCGCCCCGAACCGCGCTTTTCGCGGTTGTCCGGCCGCGGAGCGAAGAAAAGCCGGAACAACCCTCCGAGAAATAGCTCCTCGAGAAGCACCGCACAGGAGAGCGAGAGGAGCAGACCTCCAATCGTCGCCAGTGCTGTCGCTGTGCCGTACACAAATCACCTCCGAACCCGAACTACTGACCCGCCTCGTCGCTCGTCGCGGCTGCGTTCTCCGCGATGGCCTCCGTCGTCTGAGTTGTGGTCGGCGAGGCAGATCCGAAGATCGCAGCCGTCTCGTCGTCGCGTTCGCTGCGGATCTCGACCTCGTCACCCACTTTCACCAGAGAAAAGAGCTCTTCCAGGTCGCGCTTCGCCATACGGATGCAGCCATGCGAAGCCGACTTGCCGATGGACTGCGGCGCGTTGGTTCCGTGGATGCCGTATCCCTTACGATCCAGTCCCATCCAGCGATCGCCGAGCGGATTGCCAGGCCCCGGCGCGATGACTTTGCCTTCGTGGTAGTAGGTTGGGTCGACCACGCGAACGACGATGTGGAAGGAGCCGGTCGGACTGGGCGTGCTTTGTTTGCCGACCGCGACCGGATAAATCTCCTTGACCTGGCCGTCTTCGATCAGCGCCAGTTGGTGGTCAGGGATGCTCACCAGCAGGAGGCGCTTGTCGTCAACCTGTGCATAGGCGGGAAAGCTCAGCATAAAGATGATTGCGAGGATCAGCTTCGTCTGCTCTATCTGGTGCCGCGTACTGGTCAGGTTCGTCATCTCGTTCCCCCCATCGCGACTGCTTTACGCCGGGGAGAAGTGCAAGACAAACGCCAGAGTTCTTCGTGAAGAAAATAAGGGGGTTACAAGCCGATGCAATACTGCGGAGCGTGTCCGACGAAACACAGCGTGTCAGAACAGACACGTTAGCTCTGAGACACGTACTAGCCGTGATCTATTGAAGCCTGGCGATCAGGTTGTAGACCGGCGCGTGTCCTCATTGCGGGTGCTCGTTAGGTATAGACCAGATCAGAGTCCTCCTGCTCTCATCGAAGATCGGGTTCACTACTCCAACTGAGTTTTAAAAGTCAGCTCCAGGCACGTTGGAATCCGCAATGCACAACAGTCGCAGGAGGCGCAGCTGAGTTTCGGGCGGACGGTCGGAGAGACATGGATTCAGCATTAGTTTTGAAGTGATCCGTGCCCAAGAGTGCATTTGACCCGTCGCTCAGTGCCTCTTACATCAACTCATGCAGCATTGATAACGGACAACCCGACCAGGAGATTTTGATCAAGGCTAGCTTGCTGTTCTGTGGTACATTTGCCGCCACGGCCTCCGCTCTCCACGATTCTTCAGGAGGAGACTATTGGCAGTTACCATCTCGAACCTGTCGAAGACCTATCCGAACGGCGTCAGAGCACTTAAGAACGTCTCGCTCACAATCGGCAACAACATGTTTGGACTGCTCGGGCCCAACGGCGCCGGGAAAAGCACGCTCATGCGTACGGTGGCGACCCTCCAGGATCCCGATTCAGGGACGGTTCACGTCGACGGCATCGACGTCGTGGAACAGAAGAATGAGGTGCGCAAAGTCCTTGGTTATCTGCCACAGGAGTTCGGCGTGTATCCCAAGATTTCGGCCACGGATATGCTTCACCACCTGGCAGTGATGAAGGGGGTCACTTCATCGAAAGAACGCAAAGAGATGATTGACGCTCTTCTGGAGCAGACGAATCTGTGGGAGGTTCGCAAGAAGGCGCTCAGCACTTATTCCGGTGGCATGAAGCAGCGTTTCGGCATCGCTCAAGCGCTGCTGGCTAATCCTCGTCTCATCATCGTTGACGAGCCAACGGCAGGTTTGGATCCTGCCGAGCGCAATCGTTTTCTCAACCTCCTCAGCTCAATCGGACGCGAAGTCACCGTCATCCTTTCCACCCACATTGTCGATGACGTTCGCGAACTCTGCCCGCGGATGGCCATCATCGCCGCGGGTGAGCTCTTGCTGGAGGGAGCCCCGGCCGACACGCTTGCCGCTCTCAACGGAAAGATCTGGAGCAAGGTGGTCAATACCGACGACGAGCTTCGAGCCTTGGAATCGCAGATGCGCGTTATTTCCACGCATCTCATCGCAGGGCAGCATGGAGTGCGGGTTTATTCCGATGCGAACCCCGGCGATGGCTTCCAGTCCGTGGACTCGGAACTGGAAGATGTTTACTTCTTCAATCTCTCTCAGCAAGCAAGAAACTGAGACGAAAAAGAAATTGCCATGAGAATGTTCTGGGAGTTTTTCTCATTCGAGCTCAGGCTCCGACGCAAGAGCATCTCTACGTACATATATTTTGCTGTCTGGTTCGCTTTTGCCTTCTTGTGCGTCGCTTCGGAAAACTTTGGACCGGTGGCAAACGCCAACGGCAAGGTTCTCCTCAATGGACCGTATGCGAACTCGATCTACGCTACCGGCGTCAGCCTCTTCGGCATCATCATAATCGCAGCGCTCTTTGGCACTTCCATCCTTCGTGACTTCCAACGTGATACCGACCAGATGCTGTTCACCAAACCTATTCCCAAGTTGGCTTACTTGGGAGGGCGATGGGCTGGGTCTCTCGTCGTTACGATCTTTGCCTTTTCCGGATGCGTCTTTGGCGAATTCGCCGGCACCTTTGCTCCCTGGGCGGACCACTCCCGTATCGGCCCCAATCACCTGTGGTGGTATCTGCAGCCATTTCTTTCGATCACTGTCGTACAAATTTTCTTTTTGGGCTCGCTATTCTTCACCGTCGCGGCTCTCTCGCGAAAAGTCTTTGTCGTTTACGTGCAAGGCGCTGCCTTGTTCATGGTCTACCTGGTCGGCCTCACCGTCTTTAGCGCCACGCGGTCGTTGGAACGCTTCTGGTCCGGCATATTCGACCCTATTGGTTTCATTCTGCTGGACGACATAACCCGCTACTGGACTGTGGTAGAGCGGAATTCTCTTTTATTGAGTTGGTCGCCACACGCGGCATCCGGAGTTTTCCTCTACAACCGTCTTCTCTGGTTGTCCGTCGGCTGCATTTCGCTTGTAGTTCTGTGGGCGCTCTTTCCGATGTCGGTCGAGGCTCTCACCGCGGTATCGCAAGGGCGTCGCGCCGCCAAAGCCAAGCAACAGGAGGATTTGGAATTACGGCCCGCGCGCTCGCTTGTGGCAGCGCGCTTGCCACAAGTTCGTCAGGTTTTCTCGCCGGCCACAACCTGGGCCCAATTCCTATCGCTCTCCCGGTTGCGCATTCGCACCATCCTGCACGAGATTCCTTTCTGGGCGATCGTCGGCCTCATGGTCGTCTTCGCCATCAATAATGGCTATTTTGCCGGCCGCGTCGCTGAGGTCGACGTTTGGCCGGTTACCTACTTGATGCTTCAGGCGGTAGAAGGTGGTGCGGCTCTCTTCTTCTATATTGTGGCTGCGTTGTACGCGGCGGAACTCATCTGGCGCGAACGCGACATTCACTTCGACGGCATCCACGATGCCTTGCCGATGCGAGAAAGTGTCGACTGGCTCTCGAAACTAGCTGCAATCGGCTTCGTCGAACTGGTGCTTCTCACAGTCACGATGCTCTGCGGCATCATGATGCAAACCTTCGCGGGCTATTACCACTACGAGCTTTTGCAATATTTCAAGGAGCTGTACATCGTTGCCTTCCCGCAGGTCATCACCTTTGCCCTGCTCGCACTCTTTGTGCAGACGGTGGTGCACAACAAGTTCATCGGTCATGGCATCGCCATTGGGATCTTTGTCCTGGTACCAATCCTGTTCAACTTTGGTTGGGAAAATACTCTTTATCTCTTCGGGAACACTCCGCCGTACACCTATAGCGACATGAATGGATACGGCCACTTTGTAGCTGCCTTGTTCTGGTCGATCACGTATTGGCTGGCCATCTCGGCGTTCCTGGGCGTCATTTCCATTGCCTTTGCGCGTCGCGGTGCAGAGGAAGGCTGGTCTGCTCGAAGGCGCCTGGCTCGACTGCGCCTGCCGCGCCTGATTCCCGCGGCTGCGCTCTTCCTGGTAATCGCTGCGGCGAGCGGCGTTTGGTACTACTACAACGCGCACGTCCTGAATGAGTACTTGAACGCTAAGCAGCGGCGCCAGATACAGGCTGACTACGAGCGAAACTACAAGAAATACGAAAACCTGCCGCAGCCAAAGGTCACCGCTGTCGATACTCGAATCGATATCTATCCGGACCGCCGCTCCTTCTCAGGATGGGGCCGCTACACGCTGCGAAACAAGACTTCCCAGCCCATCACCCAGGTGCATGTCACCGACCAGATGCAATCGGTCTCCGAGATCAAATTCGATAGGCCATTTCATCTGGTTGGCTCCGGCCGACGCGATATCTATTCGATATACGAACTGGAGCAACCGCTGGCCCCCGGCGAAGTCCTTCAGATGACCTTCAATGTAGGCTATCGTTCACACGGCTTTCGCGACGGCAACGAAAAGCCCGAGCTCGCCTACAACGGGACGTTTTTCGACTCCGGTTACTTTCCCGGTATCGGTTACGACCGCAATGTTGAACTGGACGATCCGCGCCGCCGCAGAGAAGAGCACCTCGGCCCACTCGAAGAGCTATCTCCGCGAGGAGACTCGGCGGAGTCGCTATACAACATTTTCATGAAGCAGTCTGACTGGATCACGTATCACGCGATTGTCAGCACTTCTGCCGACCAGATCGCCATTGCGCCCGGCTACCTCCAGCGCGAGTGGCAGGAGGGTGACCGGAACTTCTTCGAGTACAGCATGGGTTCCACCAACATCCTCGATTTCTTTGCTTACATCTCTGCCCGTTACCAGGTCAGGCGAGAGCAGTACAAGGGAGTGAATCTGGAGGTGTACTACACGCCAGGCCACGAGTTTGACATTGACGACATGCTGGCCTCCTCCAAAGCCGGTCTCGACTACTATCAGGCCGGCTACAGCCCTTACCAGTTCGCCCAGTTTCGCATCATGGAGTTTCCCCGTTATAGGGGATTCGCGCAGTCGTTTCCTAATACCGTCCCATATTCCGAAGGCATTGGTTTTATTGGCCGCGTCGTCAAGAAACATGATATCGACTTCACCTATTTTGTTACCGCCCACGAACTGGGCCATCAATGGTGGGCTCACCAACTGATTGGGGCCAACGTGCAAGGCTCTAACATGATGTCGGAGACATTGGCTGAGTATTCGGCGCTCATGGTGATGCAGAAGAAGTATGGCCGCGACAATATGCATAGGTTTTTGAGACATGAGCTCGATGGCTATCTTCGCGGGCGCGGGGGAGAAGTACGCCACGAACCTCCTCTTGCCCTCGTCCAGCGCGAACCCTATGTGTGGTATCAGAAGGGTGGGCAGATCATGTACACGCTCGCTGACTACATTGGCGAGGATAAAGTGGATGTCGCCCTGCATAACTTCTTAATGCAGTATCGCTACGCTAATGCAACGAACGCGCAGACTGATCCTTACCCTGACACCCGCCTGCTGGTTGCAGCACTCCGCGCCCAGACTCCGCCCGAGCTGCAATACCTCATAACCGACGGATTCGAATCCATCGTGCTGTATGACAATAAGGCCCTCAGTGCCACGGTCACTCCAACCGCCGATCACAAATATAAAGTGACCCTCACTGCCCAGGCCCGCAAAGTCAAGGCCGATGGAAACGGGAATGAGACTCCCATGCCTCTCAACGACTACATAGAGATCGGAGTCTTCAAAGGCGAGAAGGACGAGGAGCAACCTCTTTATCTAAAGAAAGTGAAATTCACGCAAGAGGAAAACACTTTCGAAATCGTAGTCGATGAACTTCCCACTCGGGCTGGCATCGATCCCTACAACAAGTTAGTGGACAGGGTAGCTGACGATAACATGATCGACGTGACCAAGCCTTAATCGTCTGGGCCAAGCATGGCGCCTGCCTTGGTCGGGCCAGAAGGAGCGACGAAACTCATTCGTACCGCAGCGCCACCATCGGATCGACCATTGACGCGCGCCGTCCTGGAAGTAAATTCGCCAGCAGGGCAACTGCTGCCAGCAGAACGGTGATGCTCATAATTGAAATGGGATCGTAAGCGCTGACGCCGAACAATAGTTTCGACATGAAGCGCGTGAGCACCAAGGCTGCGATGAAGCCTACGAGTACTCCGGAGAGAGCAAGTGCCATTCCCTGGCACACCACCAGTTTGAGCACGTCGCTGCGTTGGGCTCCCAGCGCCATGCGTACGCCAATCTCGCGCGAGCGCTGGGTGACGAAGTATGCCATCACCCCGTAGATTCCGATGGCTGCCAGCAACAGCGCAGTGGCGGCGAAGGCGCCGAGTACCTGCATAGCAAACCGGCGCGAGGCTAATGAGTCGGCAATGACTCCGTGCAGGGAGCGCACCCCGAAAACGGGGAGATCAGGGTCGACCGCCTGAATCGCCCGCCGCACCTGATCGGTCAGCGTTTCAGGATCCACTGACGTGCGAATATAAAACATCATTGGGTTCAGTGGAACCTGCCGTGCCGGCAAAAAGATGTGGGGCGTATACGGCGCATCCAGACCGTCGCCCCGGCTACGCGCAACTACGCCGACGATGCGTCGCCAGGGCTGTTTGGGGCCAAATTGCGGGAAGCGAATCTGCTTGCCCGTCGGATCCTCATTGGCAAAGAACTTCTCTGCCGCGGTTTCGTCGATCATTGCGACTTTCTCACCTTTGTCGTCGTCGGTATCGATGAATCCGCGTCCGCGAACGAGGGGAGTTCCCAGGGTGCGGAACAGATCGGTCGTGACCGAGCCCAGTTCAGCAGTCGGCGCTTCACCCGCGGTCGACAGCCGTCCCTGCACTTCAAAACTGCTGGCATTGCGTGCGCCTCCGAAAGGAGTATTTCCCCCGCCGACCCCGACCGCAGTCACTCCCGGTAGTTCGCTAAGCCGCTGCAGCACTTCCTGCAGGAACGCGTTGCGCTTAGCCTGTGTGCGATAAGGATTGTTCTTGGGATCGTTGGGTTCGGGGAGCCACACGTGCGCCGTAACCAGGTTCTCAGCGTTGAAACCGGGTTGCACCTGCAGAACCTTCCAGAAACTGCGTAACAATAAGCCAGCGCCCGCCAGCAGGATCAGCGAAAGTGCGAATTCGCTAATCACTAATCCGGAGAGGAAGCGATGCTGGCGCGTTCCCACGCCCACGCCGCGCGCCCCCTGGTTCAGTTTGTCCATCAGTCGGCGATCCGAAAGCTGGATGGAGGGAACGATTCCAAACAGCAACCCTGTGAAAATCGATACCAGCAGCGCAAACAGCAGGGCCGACGCATTCAGCCTGATCTCAGAAACTCGTGGCAAGGTGGAAGGAACGAGGCTCAGCAGCAGGCTCTTCAACCCAAAGCTGACAGGAATAGCCAGCGCGCCTCCGGACAGTGCGAGTACCATGCTTTCGGTTATGGTCTGGCGAATCAGCCGCCAACTGCTCGCCCCCAGAGCTTGGCGGACTGCAATCTCGCGATAGCGGGTCACTGAACGAGCCAGCAGCAGGCTTGCGATGTTGACGCACGCAATCAGCAACACAGCGCCCACCGCCGCCAGTAATAACAGCAGCATGAGGCTGGTGTCACCCACGATATCTTTCTGCAGAGGCACAAGCCGCGCCGTCCACCGCGCGTGCGCCGGATAGTCGGTCGGATACTGCGCCTCGAGCTGAGCAGCGTAGGCATCCAGCTTCGACTGCGCCTGCGCGACGGTTATCCCTGGCTTCAGGCGGCCGATCGCGCCGGGGATGAACCGCAGCGTGCGCACCGGAGGCTTGGGAAAGGGATCGGCTGCGAAACCGGCTGCGATCCACACCTCCACATCCTGCTGCAAGGTCTTGCCGGGATGGTGAAAATCTGGCGGCATCACGCCGATGATGGTGTACAGATCCATGTCGAGCCGGAAGCTCTTGCCTAATACGTTGGGATCTCCGCCGAACATCTTGTGCCATAAGCTGTCACTGATGACCGCGCCTTCGGAAAAGCCTTCGCGCGAATCGCCGGCATTGAAGACGCGCCCCATTTGGGGCTTGGAGTTGAGCAGGGAGAAGAAGTTTGTGCTCACGGCATTGGCTTCGACGCGCCACGGCTTCTCGCGACTGGTAACGTTGGCGTCGATAGGCCAAATCGCCGAGATGTTATCGAAGACGCCGGAGTTGAGTTGCATGTCCTGAAGCTCCGGCTGCGAGATGCCAATGTCGACCAGATTGGCCCCGGGCATGTCCATTTTGACGGCGACTAACTGGTCGGGATGGGAAAAGGGGAGCGGCCGGAGCAGGACAGCGTCAACCACGGAGAACAGCGCCGTGTTTGCGCCCACTCCCAGCGCCAGCGTGAGCACAACAACCACCGTCAGCCCGCGACTCTTGCCAAGCAAGCGTAGACCGTAACGAATGTCTTGCAGCAACGTTGCCATGCCTCACCCCAGCTTTCCGTTCGACGTGGCTGTGACCAATAGGTAGCGCAGCAATTTGTCCGCCGCTTGCAGGTGAGCCTAATGACTGATTTGGTGACGCGAACTGCGCCGGCAAGGGGTCTGCGGCCACCAGGGTGTTCGGCGACGTTGGTAGCTGTTCGGAAATGAACGCTGATCCGCGAGCCCTGCCTCTTACAAAGAGAAGACGAGGGTGACCATCATGCAGCGGAGCCGTCAGCAGCCCGTCAGATGGTTTCGCTCAGTTCGCCACGTCCGTCAGACGACAGATGAATCCCCAGCCGCCGCCGAGTTCGCTGACCGCCAACTGTAGTTCGTTGTTGCCTTTCTTTAAGGGAAGGTAGACCGCGTCATTCTCTGGATTCATGATGCCCAGAAAGCCGGGATCGCGGAAGCTCTGCGCGCTGCGTCCGCGGTATAGAATCTGCCCGTTGAGGAAGACGCTCACATCGTCACTGTAGCCGATCTCCAATCTCTTGATCTGATCGCGGTCCGACTCGATGTTGGTGCGCGCATACAGCACCTTCATTCCCGGTTGCGGTTGAAGGCGCGTGGAGAAGTCGGTCTGAAAGGTGACCACCGGATGTGGAGCATCGCGATAGCGGTAGAGCACCACGAAGCCCGGGGGCTCGGCCTCGACCTCCTGCCACTGAATGCCTTGACTCTCAGCCGGCGTCAATGGTCGTTCCAGATTGACTGCCAGTGCGTCATAAGCGGGCGAGATACTCCACTTCGTCAGCGTGTGCGGCGGCATCGCCGGCAGATGACGTTCCCACGACGCGTCCGGTGTAGGGCGGATCTCGAAGTTCGTGAAACAGGTCTGACCGGTCAGTGTGAATAGTGCGACCTGCCCCGTCTGCAGGCCAGTTTTCAAGTCGTCCATCACGAGTGTGGGCCGCTCCATGTCCTTGACGTAAAGCTTTGCCTGCGCGCCCTTCACCGCCAGGCGTAGATGGAACCATTCGTCTCTGGGAATGTCGACCTTGCCGGTGAAGCCCGGTCCACTGAAAATTTGCCAGTTGCGGCCGGTATTCAGTACAGGCGTGTACTGGATGGCGTCGGGCAGCCCGGATTTGTGCTGTCGCAGATAAATCTCTTCGTAGTTGGCGCCATCTTTATCGATACGAAACATCAAGCCCATGAATCCGCGCTTGGCGGAGGTAACCACATCCACATCGATGACGGCGTCACGCATCTGGAAGTCTTTCAGCGCTGCCGCCCCGCCATCCAGCATGATGCACTTGCGCCCCTGGAATTCGGTGGCCTTAGCTTCGCCCTGCAGCTCCCACCGCGGCGAGTCAGGCGGAAACGATAGCGGGGACGGCGTCTCGGCATAGAGCGCTGATGCGAATAGGAGAGCGAAGCCAAGGATAGTGAGAGAACGGCGCATGGTTTCTTCCTCGAAAGAAAGTAGTTGGCGAACCGAAAGCGCTTTCTAGCGGCACAAGTATGATGTCATCGCAAACTAGCCTCCTCGAACAGCACTTTGACCAGGTTGGCCGTCATGTTGTTGTAAGCCGCGATGAGATCTTTGTCGTTGCCGGCGAAGCGCTGCTGAAATGATGTTAGGTCGATCGATCCCTTCACATCATCGATCGTCAGAAACATGGCCGGACCAGCTTGCGCGAGCTTGGCGTTCAGCTGGTCCATCGCACTCTTCATCAGATCGCGAACCAGCAAGACGTAAGTCTCGTCGTGCATTACCGGGCCATGGCCGGGAACGATCGTACCCGCATCCAGTTGGCTGAGGTTTTGCAAGGTCTGGATCCACTCGGCAGGATAACCATCATAGATGTAGGGGATGGGATAGACGACGAGATCACCCGCCACTACGATTTTCTCCTTCGGCAGATAGACCACGGCATCGCCAGCAGTGTTTCCGCGTCCCAGGAACTTGACTTGTACCTCGTGGTTCCCGAGATCAATCGTAAAATCATGGTCGAAGGTGAGCGTGGCGCTCTGGAATTTGACCGCCTTAAGCTCGTCCATTCCAGGCTTGCGGCGATCGAGCGCCGCCTTGACCTGCTCTCGGTCCTCCGCCGACAGAGGCTTGCCGTCCTGGTCCTTCCCCGAGTCCAGCATCTGCTGCAGAGATGCATTGGTTTTTTTCTCCCGGCCTTCCGACCCCGGACCGAATATGTCCATGTCTTTCTTGGTCTCTGTATGAGCAATGATGGTGAGAGCGGGAAAAGCATCCATATAGGCACGGTTGCCGAGATTGTGGTCATTGTGGAAGTGCGTGTTCAACACGAAGGCAACCGGCTTGTCCGTCCACTGGCGAATCTGCGCGATGTCCTGCCGCGCGGTTGAAGGAAGAAAACAGGAGTCCACCACAAACACCTGCCGGTCGCCGATGATCACGGTGGTGTTGCCGCTGGCAAATCCATCACCGGCGTTCAGATGCTGAATCTCGTAAACGTTGGCGGCCAGTTGTGTGACCTTGCTGACTGCCTGCGCGTAAAGCGACGCGGATGCCATCAGGGCTATCGCAATGATCGTCAGACGCAGTCGCGATTTGCTGAATGGGTGGTACATGTCAGCTCTGCCGTTGCGCGAAAACCCACTTCACCAGCTCGGGCTCGCTATACGCCCACTCCCAAACCTCGTGATCCACGCCGGCGTACTCGGTGTAGAGGGGTTGTCCGCCGGCCTTGCGTCGCGCCGCGATACGCTCGCGCGTGATTGCGACGGGGACAGTCTGGTCGGCGGCGCCGTGAAAGGCCCACATCGCGGTTTCTGGCGAGCCGTTGCCGTCGTCGAGCGAAATACTGCCGCAGCAGGGCACAGCGGCGGCGAAAAAGTGCGGACGATAAGCGATGATGTTCCACACACCAGCGCCTCCCATCGACTGGCCAGTGACATAGATTCGCTGTATATCGATCGGGAACTCGCGCATCAGGGCCTCGATCACCTGCAGTGCCACGCGATTGCCGTCGCCCAGTCCGGCCAGAACCTTCGGGCGGCCGTTGTCTTCCTGGCTCAGGTCGTAGCGGACCCATCCGCGGTCGGTCTGCGGAACGACGACGTAGCAGGGAAACTTCTTCTGGTTCTCAGGCAGCAGCCAGATCCGCGTGCCGAAGATGTTGCCCAAGCCAAGCTGCTTCTGATTATCGTTACCCAGCCCGCCGCTGCCATGCAGGTACACCACGAGCGGTAGCTTGCCGCTTGCCTCCGGGCGAAACAGCCGGTACGGCATAGTGAACTCGCCCTTGTAGCTGCGCGCTTCGTACTTGTTCTGCAGGCCGTCGGATTGCCGCTTGAACTCTTCAATCAAAGCAATACGCTCGGGCGACGTAGGAGCGCCGGGCGCCAACGGGGGAGTTTGCTCGCTTTTCGTCGACTGTGAGCGAGGCTTCGGCCCCAGCGCAAGGCTAAGCTTGCTGTGGACCGCGACCCATGCTCCCGCGGATGCCGTTCCCAGCACCCGTATTGCTTCTCGTCTCGTAATTTTGGGCATCGTCACCTCGAGCCTATTCAGGCAAGAGTCGGCAACTCCATTCGACGGGAGCAGGGAAGTACTTTGTCGGACGAAATGCCGGCAAGTAAGCCATTAGTCTGCCGAAGAGCACTTATACTGCCACGAGTCGCCAGCAGCTTATATCTATGGATGGTCGATGGTTAGTTCGTGGTGCGAACTAGCTTGGTGGGACAAGCTGTGTCCGGATGCGTATTTATGGCGTCCGAAAGTGAACAAGGGGGAATCGCAGAGCGGGCCATCTCGCGAGCAGATTGGACGATTGGATTAACCATTCGCTATCGCCGCGGCCTTAACGTATATTTCTGATTTGAATGACTAATTCCACAGAACCCCTGCGTGCCACAAGGCCATCGGCCCGGTTTCGGGCGCTGCGGACGACGGGACTCATCGTGATGTGGTTTGTTCTCGCGTTGATGACGCTCTGGGCGGTCGCCGCTCTCTATGTCGACTTTCGAATTGAAGCGTTGCGCATCCCGGTCACGGTAGCGTATGTGGTTGCGATTGTGGCGATCTTGATCAAACTCAAACGAACGCCCTGGGCAGCCGCTTTGTGTTTCGTAGGTTTCTGCGTTGTGCTGACGTGGTGGCTCAGTTTGAAGCCGTCGAATCAAGGTGATTGGCAGCCAAATGCTGACCGGACCGCGTGGATCGAGATTAACGGCGATCGAGCGACGGTCCACAACCTACGCAACTGCGATTACCGAACTGAGACTGATTACTCGAATTGCTGGAGTGATCGCACGGTCTATCTATCACAACTCCGGTACCTCGACCTCTTCTTCACCACTTGGGGACCAAAGTATATTGGTCATCCAATTCTGAGCTTCCAATTCGGTGACAACGATCACATCGCCTTTTCGATTGAGGCTCGATATAAAGTCGGCCAGACGTATTCGGCAGTTCTTGGATTCTTCCGTCAGTACGAACTGATCTTCGTCGCCGCCGATGAACGCGACGTCATTCGCTTGCGCACTAACTATCGCAAGCACGAAGAAGTCGAACTGTATCGCACCACCATTGCACCGGACAGAGCGCGAGAGATATTCCTCATCTACGCCAACTACTTGGATAAGTTACGCGATCATCCTGAGTGGTATAACGCGGTAACCCGGAACTGCACCACGACACTCGATACCCAGATTGCTAAAGATGTTAAAAATCCCCAGCCCTGGAATTACCAGCTTCTGCTGAACGGCACGCTCGATGAACTGCTCTATGACCGCGGGCGTCTGGTTACGGGCGGCCTGTCGTATCCAGAATTGAAGGAACGTGAGTACATCAACCCCGCGGCCCAAGCTGCCGACGGATCTCCTGATTGGTCTAGGCTCATTCGAGCGGGACGAGTCGGATTCTGAGCAGCGGGACCGCCGAAATGAAGGGTGACGGAACCGTCGGGATCCGCTCAATGCCGTCTGGCGGGACCGGGTGCTCGCAGCATAGGCGTCTTCCATCGGAAGCATGCCTGCTCATGCAAGGAAGTCGCTCCCGGCGGGCAACCCCGTGTACCGCACAACACTCTATCTAATTACGGTGAATGAGAAGCTGGATCGAGGTGTGATGAGTGTCTTCACGGTTCTGCGTGTAGTTTTCTCGGTATTGGTCTATTAGCTCTCTCCCCTTGTTCAAGGCGGACAGTGGACCCATCCGTATTCTGATGGTTTTGGCCGTGATCTCGCTATTCGGATAGTTCCGTGCGCCGCAGCACGACAGCAGCGTAATTCCTTCCTCCCTACACTCTGGAGCAGGACGTCGGGACCGAGTCAGGTTCAGTCGCGCCGGCCATCCTGGCTCTGGGTGAAGAATCCCGGCAATTTGTTCGGTAACTCATAAAGGAAAACAACGATGATAGTTGTGTATCGCACGACGGTTCGAACTTTTCTGTGCGCAGGCTTGCTGTTCGGCAGCTTCGCCTTGGTACAGGCGCAACAACCAACTGGGCAGCAGGCTTCTCCTGCTGCTGATAACAGCAGGATGAATCAGCAGGATCAGAGTAAGAATCAGCCCACTGCCGATCAACAAAAGGACAACCGTACTGACCAGGACATCACCAGGCAGATACGACAGTCCATCATCGCGGACAAGTCTCTTTCCACATACGCGCACAACGTCAAGATCATCACGCAGGACGGTCAAGTAACTTTAAAAGGACCAGTGCGCTCGGAGGACGAGAAACAGGCCATCGCATCGAAGGCCACTGCGGTCGCGGGTGCGAATAAAGTAACTGACGACTTGAGTATCAAACCAAAGCAGTAACCAACAATCAAAGGGAGCAATACACATGGCAGGAAAGAACACAGCAGTATTTGGCATATATCCGAATCGCGCCAGCGTAGACAGTGCGGTGGACGCTTTGAAGGCGGCGCAGTTCCGCAATACGGATATCTCGGTACTTTTCCCCGACAACTCAGGCTCGAAGGACTTTGCTCACGAGAAAAACACCAAGGCCCCTGAAGGAGCTACCACTGGGGCGGGAACCGGCGCATTACTGGGCGGAGGGTTGGGATGGCTGGTCGGCATCGGCGCCCTGGCGATTCCCGGTGTGGGTCCGTTTATCGCGGCTGGTCCAATTATGGCGGCCCTGGCAGGTGCAGGAGTAGGCGGCGCGGTGGGTGGCTTGACCGGCGCACTGATCGGTATGGGAATCCCGGAGTACGAAGCCAAGCGCTACGAAGGCCGAGTGAAAGATGGCGGCATTCTGTTGTCGGTTCACTCCGATGATTCCGAGTGGACAAAGAAAGCAAAGGAAATCCTGGAGCGCACAGGCGCCCAGGATGTTGCCTCGACCGGGGAAGCCAGCGCCGACAAAAGCGACAAGGCGTCTGCCCGTGAAGTTGCTTAAGCTGACGCAGCAGTTGTCAGTCGTAAATCGGGCGGCGGAATGCTCTGCCGCCCTTCTTCCAATCGTCAGTAGGTAAGTGTGAAGGAGTACACCATGCAAGACAAAGTTCGCAACGGCGTTGCTGAGGATCGTGTCACTGGTGCCATCGAGTCGCAGACCTCGAAAATACCAAGTTCCGGATACTTAGCGGCGGCATTCGGAGCCATTGCCGCCTCGGCGATCTTGAAAGCTGTGGGCAAAGATGACTGGGCGTTGTTCGTGGGACAGTGGCCTGCGGCATTCATGCTTATGGGCGTCTACAACAAGATCGTGAAACAGCACGGCTCGGACGCGTTTAGCAAAGCCGGGTAGCCTGCTGCTAACCGCTTCTTCAAAGAGCGCGATTGGAGCCAACTTACTGCTTGTCGTCTTGCGGTGGAAGTTTGGTAACCCCAGAAAAACCAGGTCAAAGGGAGACAAGAGAAATGGCACTAAAAGAAGTTTTGATCGACGAACTACGCGATATGTATAGCGCCGAAAACCAATTGGTGAAAGCGCTGCCGAAGCTGGCGAAAGGCGCGAAGAGCCCCAAACTGAAAGAACTGTTCACCGCCCACTTAGAAGAAACCAAAGGTCAGGTGGAGCGCCTAAAGCAAGTCTTCGATCACCTCGAAGAGAAGCCCACAGGCTCGCACTGCAACGGTATGGAAGGCGTGATTGAAGAAGGGGCCGACGCGCTGGAGAAAGACGAAGAAGGTGCGTCCTTCGACTCAGGTTTGATCGGCGCCGCGCTTCGCACGGAGCACTACGAAATCGCCGGTTATCAGGCCAGTATTGCAATGGCGAAGACTTTGGGGATGGGGGAGATTGTCTCGCTGCTGACGGCAAATCTGAAAGAAGAAACCGCAGCAGCTGAGAAGATCACTGCGGCCGCGCAGCCAATTCTGGCCGAGAGCGCAAAGGAGCCAGAAACGCCCAAAAAGCCGATGTCAGGCAAAGAAAAATATTCCGCTGAAAAGAGCCGCGAGGACGAGAAGAAGGCAGCACCCGAGCTCAAGAAGCGCGCATCATAGGAATCAGAATCTGATAGGCAGCCCCGCTTCGGCGGGGCTTTTTTAGTGAGGAAAAACGATCCGCCGCTGCGGCCCAGCCCAGGAGAGACTATGCTTCATTTAGGACGAAGTCGGATCCAGGGTACTGCACGTCGAACTGAGGAATAGTGCAAAGATCAAGAAAAGGAAGAGCGCCGAAGCTTACCCCTTCACAGCGACAGCCAGTACTTGAGCTTCGTCGCCGACTGAAGATGGCGGTGTCAGCTCACGCCTATGTACGAGGCAACACGCTTAAGTTTTACGAATGGCTTGGATCACTAAAGCGCGGGACACTGCCGGAAGGCCCATCGATTTGGATCTGCGGCGATTGTCACGTCGGAAATCTTGGGCCCGTGGCGAGCGCGGAGGGCAAGGTCGAGATCGAGATTCGCGACTTGGATCAAACCGTGATCGGCAATCCCGCTCACGATCTCATTCGACTGGCACTTTCGCTTGCTACTGCGGCTCGCGGCTCCGACCTGCCAGGTGTTTCAACCGCGCTAATGATGGAGGAGATGATTGTCGGATACGAAGAAGCGCTCGTTGACCCGAAGGAGCAACCAAAGCCGTCCGGAAAGGACACGGAGCCCATTCGGTTTGTGCTCAAGCAAGCATTGAAACGCAAATGGAGACACCTGGCGGAAGAACGCATTGAGGATGTGAAGCCCTCGATTCCGCTCGGCAAATGCTTCTGGACACTCACCAATAGCGAAAAGCGAGAGATTTACGGACTGTTCGACTCGGAAGAGGTTCGCAAACTCATAACTTCATTGCGGCACCGGAAGAACAAGAGCACGGTCGAGGTTCTGGATGCCTCCTACTGGATGAAGGGGTGCAGCTCGCTTGGTAAACTGCGCTTTGCCGTCCTCGTCGGAATTAGCGGCCGCAAGAAAAGCGACTTGTGCCTCATTGACATCAAAGAAGCCGTTTGCGCAGCTGCACCTCGCGCGTCCCACGTGAAGATGCCGCGGAACCATGCTGATCGGGTCGTCGAAGGCGCCCGCCATTTGTCACCTTACCTGGGCGAACGAATGATGGCGGCTCAACTACTAGGGAAGCCGGTGGTGTTACGCGAACTGCTTCCCCAAGACCTTAAGCTGGAGATGGATCAACTCACCCGTGACGAGATTGTTGGGTCGGCCCGTTTCCTGGCCGGAGTCGTCGGAAAAGCTCATGCCAGACAGATGGACGAAGACACTCGAACGACATGGCTGTCAGAGTTGCAGCATGACCGTTCTAAAATGCTGGACGCCCCGTCGTGGCTGTGGACAAGCGTAGTAGACCTAGTCGCCAGCCACGAGAAAGCATATCTCGAACACTGCAGGCAATACGCCTTATCTGCCGCTGAATAAGCTTTTCGAGCTTGCGCCGAGAAGTACTGCTGAGGAGATGTATGCCCCCCGGCGTTGGAAACGCTTGCAGGTTCTGCCTGGTTGTTCGCGATGGTATATCGTCACATTGTTCTTGAGCCTGGCGCTCGCGTAACCGGCGCGTCAGGTAGACCACTGTTAACCAGGTACGTGTCGCGAACAAGCGAGATCTTGTCGTTCCTTTGCCTTGGTAGAAGTAACGCCTGGTCGTGGTGGAGTGATGGCAGGACCGGGCCCGCCGATCAGGATGTCGGCGACGCCGTCTGGGGCGACAGCGCCAACCCACTGGCCATAGCCCTTCGCGCCCTGCTGGCAGTCCGGGGTATTACCTGCCTGGTCGAGTCCCGCGATGAAGGCGACGCCTACAATCGTGACCGGCAACCTTGAGTGCGAGTGTGAACTTGAGCTTGGCTGTCATCGGCGCTGGATCTGAGTCACGTCATCTCAACGCGGGATGAAGATCATTGATAGGACCAATTCGTCAATTTCACCGTGAGATGTTTACTGGTGCTATCGATTTCGGCGTTCGCAACATGACTGCTGCCGTCTGGCAACTCGGCAAATTCGGCCTGAATAACAACGGCGTCCTGTAGATCGGCCAGGTATGACTTGGCCTGCACTCTCAAAGGCTGGTGGGTACGTTGATTGATGGTCATGGCAAGGGAATCGCCCGGCTTCGCATAGTTGTTGATCGCCAACTTACTCAAGTCGCCCTGGCGAAGGAGTTCGATGTCGCCGCGATTGTGGGCCTGCGTGAGTTGTTCATTGTTTAGCGAGGTATATTGATTAGCCAGCTCCCAAAGCTCTTGCGCGTACGGCCCGTATTGTGAAAGCTGCTTCTTCTTGTTCGGCCTAAAGGTCGCTTCCTGACCTGTACTTTCGGTTACCAATTTTCTATGATATTGTCCGTTTGCCCCAATGCTTGCTGAGTACAGCCTGTAGTCGACTACTTCTCCGTTTACTGAAATGACTTGAGTTTCCTGCCACGTGTACCGGGAGAGCTTTGTCTGGTTCGCTGACTCCGCTTGCTCAATGGCTGCCAATTCGTCATTGGTTGATGGGTTCTGTGCGGGAACCACAACATCCGTTAGACAAAGTAGCCCAAAGAGCACTGCTGCAGAGGACTTCAACATCGCCGTCTTCGTAAGATCCATGTGGACATCCCTTCGCAACTACATCGAATGACTCACGGGCGATGTTGATTCGCGAACCTCAACATCTCCGAATGCGCCGGGTCTACTGGGAAGTTTGCCCGATCGCGTGAATCAGCTCGTCGTTCGCCTGGGTGTACTCGAGTTGGGACTGCAACAGTAGCGTCTTCGCGTCAAACTCCTGAGCGACAGCCATGTCTGCCTGAGAGCTAAGCGCGGCTCCATGCGCAAGCTCCTGCTGCAGCACGCGACTGGATTCGGTGCGGGTGGCCAGCAGTTCCTCGGATACGCTGAGCATTTGTTGTGTCCGTTCCAATTTGTTGTATGCCGTCTGTACCGCGAGCTCGACCTCATCGTTCAAGCGAGCAAGATTTTCCTTTGCTTGTGACAACTGCGCTTCCCGTTCTCGTAGCACGGCCCGCTTACGGCCTGAGTCGAAAAGGTCGTAGCTGAAAAGAACTCCGAAGCTGCCGAAGTTCCGCGCAAGGAACGGAACATTGTCCTGGTAGCTATAGCGTGCAAATGCGGATACATCCGGCACACCGATATCAAGCTTCCCCAGATGTACCCCGGCTGCGGCTTTCTCGACTTCGTCGCGTGCCTGCAGAATCTCGGGGTGCGCGGCTAACGCCAGCTGGACGCAGCTTTCGCGCTTGCATTCCGGCTGGATCTGTTCTGCGTTGGGATCAAGGTCCAAAGGCGTCGTCAGAGGAAGTCCGATAGCGTCGTTAAGCTGCAGCTTAAGATCGGAAAGCTCCAGCTCGGTAGTCAGCAACTCCTGTTTTGCCTGCAACAGTTGAGCGCGGCTTTCGATGAGGTCCTGCTCCAGCGTGCTACCCAATTTCACCTGCTCAACCCGCTCGCTCTGCAGGTCCTGAACCGCTCTAATTCTGGCTTCGGTGGCGCTGTGGTGAACTTGGGTGATCAGAATCTTGTAATAAATCTGGTGAACTTTCAGCGCAACATCATTTTCGTTTTGGTGCGCGTTTTCACGAGACGCCTTCAGTTCCGCATGTGCGATGTCATTCTCCGCTCTGATTTTCAAGAGCGTGGTAAGCGGTTGCGTCAGTTGCGTGCCGCTGGTCGTGAGATTGCGGCCACCCTGATTGATAATTGAGGGCTGTGTAGGAAAAGGGCTACCCGCAACTGTTCCCAGAGAGCCGGCGCCAACTTCGATCAACTGTGTGTCCGTCAGGTGAATGAAGGTGCTCTCATTCCGTATAGAAGGGAAGTAGGCGCTCTTGGCAGCTTCTTTTACGTGCTGCTGCTCCTCAACCTTGAATTGGTTGATACGAATCAAGTGGTTATGCTGAAGCGCCAGCTGAACGGCCTCTTCAAGCGTGATATGTCGTGGGGGCGGGGCCGTATCGGGCTCGCCGGCAGATGCAAACGTGCTCCACAACACCAGAACAACAATGGCGAGCATCTTGGATTTCATGATTTCACCTCCTTCACGCGCTGAAATGTGCTTAGGTCGCCATAGTTCAACGGTGATTTGCGGAGCAATGCCACAAGGATCAGAGCGCATAAGCAGCTCCAAGCCACCAGTAAGAATCCGTCAATGAGACTTAAACTGTAAGCCTGAAGCCGAACTCGGGCCGCAACCAGATCGACGGCGCGCGCACCTGCGGCTGCTATGCCCGATGATTTGGCATATAACCCCGCGGTCATCGCATGAACATTCCGATCGGTGATCCAGTTGCCGCCGTTGACGTGTAGGCCCAGCATGTTCGAGTGCAATTTTTCGCGTTCAGTGATGAAGTGGCCCATGTAGATGGCCCCTGCGGTCCCGCCGAAGAGACGCACTACGTGAAAGAACGCAGAAAATGTCAGAATCCACTGCGGCTTGGACAGACCGCCCGAGAATATGCCTTGAAGCACGATGCATCCCACCAGCCCGATAAAGGCGAATGCCTGCCCGACGCCGGTGAGTAACTCGGTGGGATAGAAGTTCTGGGCCGCCCATGTACTGTCATAACGGGCATTCAACACTGCGGCAAAGGCCGTACAGGCTAAGCCGACGGCGAAGAGGATGCGCGGATCCAATCTGCGGATCAGCAGAAGTCCGGCGAGAAATGCAATGGGGATGAGTGGGACGGCGCTCCAGATAATCGCGGGGCCAATCTGGTCAGGCTCAAAGCCGCGAATCGCCAGTGACTCCGGAATGAGAATAATGGTTGTAGTGAGCGTAAAACGGAACCAGAAGAGTAGGCAGCCCAACAATATGGTGTTGCGCTTCAGCAGATATGGCAATGCGACGAGAGGATTTGGTCCGCGTAGACGACGTACAAGCGAACACAGGAGGAAGAAGGCTCCTGACCAAAACCAGCCGTTAAATACTCCGGAGCGCCACCAATCGAGCCGCTCGCCTTGCTGAAGAGCGGCAAAGACCATGGCTAATCCGAGGCTCAGATATAGGAATCCGGCAAAGCTGGGGGAGGGCCCGCTTTCCTTGCGAGGAGGCGGCGCCGGGATACCAAAATAAATGCAGAGCATCATCAGAGGCGCAATCACTGCGGAACCCCAGAACATCCATTGCCACGACAGAGAATCTCTGTACCAGCCATAGAGGGAAGGCGCGACGTTCACCGCACCGTCGACAAACGTCGCATACAAGGCGATGGTGAATGGCAGATAGCGTAGCGGGATATTGCGCAGAGCGAAGGTCAGGGTGAGCGGATAAAACGTGCCAGACGTCAAGCCCGCAACGATAAGGGCTGCGATCAAAAGGCTGTAGCTATGGATGAACGGGAGATAGATGCAACTGAGCGCGAAGACACCTGCGGCGAACAGCAAGACGCGGCGTGGTCCGAGCAGCCCTCCCAGGTAGACACTGAACGGTCCGATAAACATCAGCGAGGCGTTGTAGGCGCTATCCAACCAGGCGCTGGCGTCATAGCCTATGCCGAGGTGACCTCTAAGGTCCGGCATTCCTAGTGAAAGCATTCGGCCCGTGAGAGTAACGAGTCCGGCGCCCGTGACGACACCGAGGATCCCGATCAGGGGACGCTTGGACACTTCCGCCGGGATCGCAGCCGCGGCCGCGCGCGCGATCTGCGCTGGTGTTGGTTGGATTATTGTTGTGCTAGCCACACTGCCCCTGTCTAATGCCTGGTGCGCACCGTCGCGATGACCGACAGTCCTGGCTGTAATCTGCCCGCTGGATCCGTCTCGTCCAACGCGATCTTGACTGGAATTCTCTGAACGACCTTGGTGTAATTGCCGGTGGCATTGTCCGGAGGCAGTAGAGCAAACTGCGATCCGCTCGCGGGTGCGATTTCGATGACTTTGCCGCGGATAACCTGGCCAGGGTACTTATCAATTCGGATCTCCGCCTCATCTCCGACTCGCACGTTGGTGAGCTGTGTTTCTTTGTAGTTTGCCTCAACCCAGCGCGTGCGATCGACAAAGGGAATAACTTCGGTGCCGGGAGAGACCAACTGCCCTGGCCGGACTTGCCTTTCGCCGACGCTGCCATCCGCCGGGGCAAAGATTTTCGTGTAACCAAGGTTCACTTGCGCGGCGACCAGCCCTGCCTCTTTTGCGTGCAGGTCCGCGGCCAGTTCCATGTCCTGAGACTCCAGAACACTCTTCTCTCGCCGCTCTGCTTCGGCTGCCAACTCACTGCTACGCTGCGCGGTTCTGGCTTGGGCCAGCTCCGCACTGCTGCTGGCGTACTGACCAGCCAGGCTCCCCTCAGCCGCGACTGCCTGCTCCAGGTTCTGTTGCGTTGTCGAATGCGTCTGATACAAGCCTTCCTGGCGATTTTTCTCTGAGCGAGCGCGGGTCAAATTAGCATCCACCGCGTCCATGCCCGCCTGGGCGGCCACTATTTGCGCTTTGGCTTCGTCGATTCCCGCCAGCGCTCGCTGAATGCGGGCGTCTTGAAGATCGCGTTGACGCCGGTTATTTTCGATGGCTGCCTTCGCCGCTTCTACTGCCGCGGTTGCCTGTGCCACTTGCGCCTGATAATCGTTGTCCTCGAGTTGAACGAGCAGGTCGCCTTTGTGTACTTGCTGGTAATCAGAGACATTGACGTTGCGGACGATCCCGGCGACCTTCGTACTAAGGGGCGTCAGATCGCCGCGAACGTAGGCGTCATCCGTGACTTGTTCGACATGCCCGCCTTCCCACGAATTCCAGTTATGGGTGATCGTCACCAGGACAGCGACAGCCAATAGAATCACCAGAAGCGGAGTTCCGTATTTCTTCCAGCTGGGCGTAGGCTTCGCAGCTGCGTGGCTTTCGTCCGCCGGCGCTTCCGGAGGAGAAGCCGGATGCGACGGTTGGGTCACCATGGTGAAAAAAGGGAAGATCAACAAAGTCAAACTCCTGGTTTCAATTCGTGCCGGATCTCAGTACACACCGAAGCATTTGCAAGACCGAACGGCGGTCCCTTGATGTTCTTGAGAGAGAATGCGTTATGTGCCGGCCACAATCTCGGGTAAATGAACTGCTGCCAACCGGCTCCCATGCAGACAGCCTGTTGGCGTTGAAGAGGGTGTGGAAGCTCTTGGAAATTGACATGCGTGTTACAGATTGGCTTGGTATCCCGGTGCCCAGCTCGTTTCCGCATGTCGGAAGGTGCCAGTCGTAGCCCGCGGCGACGGCTGCATCAACGGAGTGCTTCGTTTGAACTTTTGAATCGCCGCTATGAACTGCCACATCATCGACTAAAATTGACGCTGTCACGACTAAGAATGTGGGGCGGTTAGCGTAAACATGCCAACGTCTGGAATCTCAAACAGGGGACAATCAGAGCCGCTTGCCGAGGAAAAGGCGACTCCGTCTCCGGATTTTCGGCTCCTGATCGAATCCGTCCCCTCCCTGATTCACACCAGCCTGCCCGACGGATATCTTGACTTCTTCAATCAAGGGTGGCTCGACTACGTAGGTCGGTCGTTGGAAGATCTGCTGGGTTGGAAATGGACCGCGTACATTCATCCCGAGGATGTGGACGAGATCGTTCAAAAGTGGCGAGCGTCACTGGCTAGCGGTGAGCCTTTCTTACTCGAAACAAGGGTCCGGCGTGCAGACGGCCGGTATCGCTGGATGCTGCACCACAAGGTTGCTCTGCGGGACGCACGTGGAAATATTGTCAAGTGGCATGGATCCAGCATCGACATCGAAGACCGCAAGCGCGCCGAGGAGGCGCTTCAGCAAAGCCAGTTTTATCTCGCCGAGGGGCAGCGCCTTGCCCACACGGGAAGTTGGGCGTTCAACTCAGCCGGATTCGAGTACTGGTCCCCCGAGTTGTTGCGGATCTATGGCCTTGATCCGAGTGGCCAGCCGCCAACTATGGAAGAATATTTGGCTCTCGTCCATCCCGAAGACCGCGCGTTCATGAAACAAGGGATTACGGCGATGTTGGCCGACCATCGCCCATTCGACTTTACGAAAAGGATCGTGCGGCCGGATGGAGAGATTCGTAGCGTGCGCTGTGTGGGTGTTCCGGTCATGCAAGGCGGGACCTTTCACGGTTTCCTGGGGACAGGGATGGATGTTACTGAGCAAGAGCAGTTGACTCAGGAGTTGCAGCGCCGTGAAGCCTACCTGGCCGAAGCACAAAGGCTCAGTCATACGGGCAGCATCGGATGGAAGCCCGACACCGACGAGATTGTCTGGTCAGATGAAACGTATCGCATCTTCGAATATGATCCCGCGGTCAAGCTGACTATCGATTCCATCCTGCAGCGCGTGCATCCCGAGGATCGCGACGAGTTCCAGAAGGTTATCGATGGTGTGTCTGCTGGGGCAACGCATTTCGAACATGAATATCGTTTGCTACTGCCGGATGGGAGAATCAAGTACGTCCACGCTCTTGCGCACGCATCACGAAATGCATTTGGTGCCCGCGAGTTTGTGGGGGCGGGAATCGACATTACCGAACACAAGAAAGCCGAAGAGAAGATCCGCGAGCAGGAAATAGAACTCCGTCAAATGCTGGACCTCGCGCCTCAAAACGTTGCCGTATTTGGACCTGGCGGCGAACGTCTTTATGCCAACCGCAGTGCGCTCGATCACGTCGGCCTTAGTCTTGAAGAGTGGCGGCAAACACCCGGAGGGTTTTTTACTCCCGGTTGGTTCATTCATCCTGATGACCGGGAACTGGCGGCGCGCGTTTATTCCGATAGAGCTCGCTCCGGTGGCTCCGCTTACGAGTTGGAGTTGCGGGTGCGGGGAGCGGATGGGAGCTATCGCTGGTTTCTGGTTCGTTTCAATCCGGTGCGCGACGAACAGGGACAGATCACTCGTTGGTATGTTGCCGCGACCGACATCGAAGAGCGCAAGCAGGCCGAAGAGAGACTTCGAAACGAGAATATCGCGTTACGCGAAGAGATCAGCAAGGCATCGATGTTCGAGGAGATCGTCGGGTCTTCTCCGGCCTTGCGGACGGTACTCTCCCGGATCGCCAAAGTTGCCCCCACTACGTCCACCGTGCTCATCACCGGCGAAACCGGGACGGGTAAGGAACTTGTTGCTCGGGCGATTCATCGTCATTCCTCACGGTGTTCGGGTCCTTTCGTGAGTGTGAATTGCGCTGCCATCCCGCGAGACTTGATCGCTTCGGAATTGTTCGGCCACGAAAAAGGAGCGTTCACTGGGGCATTACAGCGACGCCTGGGAAAATTTGAAGTGGCGGTGGGCGGCACCATCTTCCTTGACGAAGTTGGCGAACTTCCGACGGAAACTCAGATTGCACTGCTACGAGTTCTCCAGGAGCGCGAGTTTGAGAGAGTCGGCGGCAATCAGGCAATTCGAGCTGACGTTCGGGTGATCGCCGCCACTAACCGCGACTTACAGTCCGCGATCGACGGGGGAGCCTTTCGTAGTGATCTGTTTTACCGGCTCAATGTCTTCCCAATCGAAGTTCCGCCTCTGCGAGCACGAAGAGAAGACATACCCATGCTTGTCGAGTACTTCATCGACCGATTTGCGCGGCAGGTTGGAAAGAAGATCGAATGCATCGACAAGAAGACATTGGAGTCGGTACAAGCATACCCTTGGCCGGGTAACATTCGAGAGCTACAGAACGTGATTGAACGATCCGTTGTTCTCTGTGACACAGAGATCTTCTCGGTGGATGCGAGTTGGCTTTCGCGGACTTCGTCTTCGTTCCAGCCGGCGAACCCGACACTCTCGAAGAAGCCGGCACTGCAGGAAAAAGAAGTCATTGAGGCCGCCTTGGCCGAAGCGAAAGGGCGAGTTTCCGGACCAAAGGGTGCAGCAGTTAAGCTGGGCATTCCTTCAACTACCCTGGAATCGAAGATCAAGTCGCTCAAGATCAACAAGCATCAGTTCAGGACTAGCTAGCTGTCTCTGGCGCGTCCCGGCTATAGAGTTTCTCGTTCATACCTGTACGAACTTCGTAAATTTACGAATCGTTCGTAATCTGTGATTCCCGTAACCCCTTTCCCCCCGATGCGTCAGCGAATGGCGGTCGCGTTGCACTGCGAAACGGAGCGTGGGGTAGAGAGAGGTCTAGCCCGATGTTGAAGATTCTGAGATCGACCAAGAACGAGTCGGTCATTCTCACGTTGATCGGTCGAATTGAAGGGGAGAGCTTGGAGGAGTTGAAGCGGCTTGTGGGTTTAGAAGCAAGCGGCCATAAACTCATTCTGGATATGAAAGATATAACACTGGTCGATCAATCGGCGATTCGGTTCTTGGCACGTAGCGAAGCAGACAGCGTGACGATCGAGAATTGCCCGGCATACATCCGCGACTGGGTCGCGGCCGAGAAGCACCGAAACAAAAGGTCCAAGCCGGAGATGAAATAACGACGATGCGGGAATCGTTGGTGAGGTGAGTCGTGGCGACAGTGACCGCATTCCGGTAGAAATCAGATGGCTGAAACCGAAGGGCTACAAACCCAGTTCAGCAAATCGATGTGGTTCTCGAGGCCATTCGCTCGTCTCATAAACCGTAATGACTTACAATGGCGCCGGATGAAATGGTTTCGATGGAAACGTCCCCTAAACACATTCGCATTCTGAGCGTTGAGGATCATCCGGTGTTTCGCGAAGGCCTCAGTACCATTCTTGGATCGCAACCGGATATGACTCTCGTCGCCCAAGCTTCGAATGCAGTCGAGGCGATGGCGGAGTTTCGGCGCCATCGTCCGGATATCACGCTTATGGATTTGCGGCTGCCCGGAACTAACGGCACTGACGCGATCATAGCCATTCGCGGGGAATTTCCGCAGGCTCGCATCGTAATGCTTACTACGTCAGACGGCGATGCCGAGATACAAAGGGCGATGCGTGCAGGTGCTTCAGGCTACATCCTGAAAAGTATGCCGAAGAGCGAGATGCTGAAGATCATTCGCGCAGTGCACAGCGGAGGAAGGCATGTGCCCCCGGAGGTGGCGGCTCGTCTCGCCGAACATCTGGGAGAAGAGGATCTGACGACGCGTGAACTTGAAGTTCTGCGGCTCATTCGCGATGGCCACCGCAACAAGCAGATCGCCGATCAACTCTGCATTGCGGAGACAACCGTGAACTTCCACATCAAGAATCTCGTTGACAAATTGGGAGCCAACGACCGCACGCACGCGGTGACAATAGCCTTACGCCGCGGGCTGCTGCAAATCTGAGTGGGTGAGCGGACTATAGAAAACTGCAGCAGCACGACTCTAGATTCTGTTATGTCGCGATCGACTCGAATGCGGTAATGTCAGCCAATGGTCCGTTCGTGGATCACTTCTTCGCTCGCTTTCCCCAGGTAAGCTCACCCACTGTTGGTAGGCATACCGAACGCCGGGACAAGTACGCAGGACCAGACGTGAGTCGATCTCTAAAGCCGCGTACTCAAGGGGCTGCTGCAGGGCCCGTACCTCTTGTGTCCCTCCTGCTGCGTTTTGCCTTGTTGCTGCTGCTATTGGCGCCGGCACCCGCCGCCGCTGTCGATCCTGAACGGCGCATTTCGCAATACGGACACACGGCCTGGAGAATCCAGGACGGATTCTTTAATGGCGTTCCCTATGCAATAAAGCAGACTGCGGACGGCTATCTCTGGATCGGTACCGCAAACGGACTCCTTCGCTTTGATGGGGTTCGCTTTGTTCCATGGACGCCACCGCCCGGAAAGCAGTTACCGTCTTCCGTCATCGGCGGTTTGCTGGCAGCGCGGGATGGAAGTTTGTGGATTGGGACCATGCGCGGCTTCAGCCACTGGACGGGCAACGACCTCGTCAATTATCCGGCAAAAGTGGTCATGATTCCCACTGCTGAGGATGAGAATGGAACGATATGGGTCGTGCGTGCAGCCGTCGCGGATGGAGGGGGAGCCCTTTGTCAAGTCAACGGCACGGCGATGCGGTGTTATGGGAAGGCAGATGGGATTCCCGAGGAATCCTATACCAGCGTAACCCGCGATTCGGCGGGGGACTTTTGGATGGGTGGCAACACCAGCCTGGTCCGTTGGCGACCAGGTTCATTCCAGACGTATCACATTAATGGGATGAAGCCGGATGTGGTTCCGGCTGTATTTGACCTCGCGCCCGGACCTGACGGCTCGCTATGGGTCGGAATGGGTGTATCCGGGCCGCGATGGGGATTGCAGCAGCTTTCGCGAGGCGAATGGAAGGCGTTTGTCGTGCCCGGGTTTGATAGCAGCACGCTGAAAGTTCACAGGTTGTTCATGGACCGCCAAAATGCTCTCTGGGTTGGGACATTGGGGCATGGCATATATCGCATTTATGGCAGGGAAGTCGATCACTTCGACAGTTCCGAAGGATTGTCGGGCGACACGATATCTAAATTCTTTGAAGACAAGGAAGGCGATCTGTGGGTTACCACAGACAAGGGCCTTGACTGCTTCCGGGACCTACAGATCGCTAGTTTTTCGACCCGAGAAGGTCTGACCACTCCAGGGGTTAGTACAGTCCAATCCATGCGGGACGGCTCGATCTGGATCGGAGGGATGTTCGCATTGAATATGCTTGGTCCGGGTCTGGGTCACGGCGTGGCTTCGCTTCAAGAAGGAAAAGGCTTGCCGGGTGATCAAGTCACATCGCTCTTCGAAGATCATGCCGGCCGGCATTGGGTCGGGATCGAGGACACCCTGAACATTTATGAGAACGGGAGATTCACGAGAATCACCCGGCAGGATGGCAGACGCATGGGGCTGATCCAAGGGATCACCGAGGATGTAGACAACAATATCTGGGTCTTGAGCTTAGGACCTCCAAGGGCGCTCATCCGCATTTTCGATCGCAAGGTTAAGGAAGAGCTTCCCACGCCGCAAGCACCAACAGCGACTTCGCTTGTGGCCGATCCCCGAGGTGGTGTTTGGCTTGGCCTCATCAATGGCGACCTGGCGCGATATCAGCTAGGGCGCGCACAGACTTTCCGCTTCGAGCATCCACCGAATTCCCGAGTAAACCAGGTCTTGCTCAGTTCGGATGGTGCGGTGTTCGGAGCGACGACTTACGGCCTTATAGGGTGGTTGAGCGGAAAACAACAAACGTTGACCGCGAGGAACGGCCTCCCCTGCGATGATGTGAATGGCATTGTGGAGGACGCTACCGGAAGTCTTTGGTTGTACATGCAATGCGGGCTGGTGGAATTGGCAAGAAGTGAGTTGCAAAAATGGTGGGCCCAGCCCGATGCGAGATTGCAGCTGCAAGTGTTTGATGTATTCGATGGGTTTCAAAGCGGATTTCGTACTCCCTTCGAAGGCAAAGCCGTAAGAACTCTGGACGGCCGGTTGTGGTTTGCCAACTATTCTGTAGCGCAAATGATTGATCCCGCTCACTTGGCTCTGAATTTGATACCGCCGCCTGTGCACGTGGAACAGGTTATAGCCGACCGTAAACGTTATTCGCCGCAGGGCGACGTTCGTCTTCCTGCCCACACGCGCGATATGGAAATTGACTATACCGCGCTGAGCCTTGCCGTCCCACAAAAAGTCTGCTTTCGGTACAGGTTGGAAGGCCGCGATACGGATTGGCAGGAAGCGGGAACCCGGCGTCAGGCTTTTTATACGGATCTTCGCCCGGGAACGTATCGGTTTCACGTGATCGCTTGCAACAATGACGGCATTTGGAACCAACAAGGTGCGTCCCTGGACTTCAACGTGATGCCAGCCTGGTATCAAACCATATGGTTCAAGCTCTTGTTTGTGGTCATTATTCTCGCAACAACATGGGCGCTCTATCGTCTGCGTGTCCGTCAAGTTGCACACGCGCTCGCTGCTCGGTTCGATGAACGGCTGGCGGAGCGTACTCGCATTGCCCGGGAATTTCACGACACCCTCATCCAGACCATTCAGGGAAGCAAGCTGGTGGCCGATGATGCCCTGGATCAAGCGGCCGATCCAGCGAAAATGCGTCGCGCGCTGATGCAACTATCTGAATGGCAGGGCAGGGCGATACAGGAAGGACGTGCCGCCCTGAATTCGCTGCGCACCTCCACGACCGAGACAAACGACCTTGCCGAAGGCCTGCGGCGAGCGACAGAAGAGTGCCGGATGTTCAGCCCCATAGTAGCGTCCTTCTCTGTAGATGGAGATGCCAGAGAAATGCATCCGGTCGTTCGCGATGAGATTTACCGAATCGGTTACGAGGCTATTCGCAACGCCTGCGTCCATTCAAAAGCCAGCCAATTGCACGTTGGCTTGCAATACGGGCAAGATCTAGCGATATCCGTCGGGGATAACGGCGTCGGCATCCCCGAATCGATCATCAACGGCGGTTCCGACGGACATTTTGGCTTGCAAGGCATGCGCGAGCGAGCCTCGCGTATCGGTGGCAAACTCAAGATTGTCACCTCCGTCGATTCCGGTACTGAAGTTAGCCTCGTCGTTCCAGGAAGGATTGCATTTCAGGGAACCCGAGGGCCCGGAATCGAATAGGGAACGGCATTTTGAGCGACCGCAAACCTGCAGAGCCCCTTGATTTCGTCTCAGCCCAACCCTAAGGATCAGTTGCGAACCTGAAGAAAAAAGTAGGCTCGTCTCTGTAGTTTCTTAGGTTTCTCCGCATGCGCAATGCGCTTACCTTCATATCTATTGGCACGTTCGGCCAATGACGCGAGTAGATGCCAGCGCACGCAGGTTCGCGGGAAATGCGCGGCGGGCTGGCTTTACGAGCTCAGTAAATTTACGAAGTGTCGTAAGTTCGTAAATGATGGAACCCTTTTAGACTTCATAGTTTACAGATGGTGGCCCACTTGCACTTGACATAGATAAAGAGACTGTCCTTCGGAAAAGTGCTGCTCCGTTCTGGTCGAAGTCGAGTGAGAGTGAGTTGGATTGCCTAGAACCTCGGTCTGCTGAACCGGAATAGGGCATGGGCTCAAACAACAGGTCGTAAGTGGGGAGCAGCGCAATGAGTTCGAGTGATTATCCATACGCAGCAATGCATGGTGACGAGACAAGTATGGTGGGTAGCCCGTCGCTTCAGTATTTGGAGGATGAGCGGAAAAGTTTCAGCGGGGAGGATGACCCAACCGAAACCGCTCCGATGAAAGATGGCCTCTCGTTGGAATGTCTGTTCGACGGCGAGGTCGATGGAGAACCAAGCTTCGATGGAATCATTGGTCAAAGTGGCGCGCTTCGTTCGGTATTGCGCGAGATCAGGATGGTGGCTCCGACCGACTCTACCGTATTGATTTATGGTGAGACGGGCACTGGTAAGGAATTGATTGCGCGCGCAATCCATGAACTCAGTTCCCGGCGCAAGAGTGCGTTTGTAAAGTTGAATTGCGCCGCTATTCCCACCGGACTGCTGGAGAGTGAACTTTTCGGACACGAAAGAGGCGCCTTCACGGGAGCTATCGGTCAGCGCATCGGCCGATTCGAAGCGGCGAACCACGGCACGGCGTTCTTGGATGAAATCGGAGAGATTCCTCTTGAGCTCCAGCCGAAACTGCTCCGCGTGCTGCAGGAGAGGGAATTCGAGCGTCTGGGAAGCGGCCGTACGTTACGCACCGACGCCCGGCTTATCGCGGCGACCAATCGCAATCTAGCCACCATGGTCGAGGAGCAGAGATTCCGCTCCGATCTCTTTTACCGATTGCATGTCTTCCCCGTTCGGGTTCCACCGTTGCGAGAGCGCCGCGAGGACATTCCTTCGCTGGTGTGGCATTTCACCAGGCAGTTCGCTGCGCGCATGAAGAGAAACTATGCGAGTATTGCGCCGGAGACGATGGCCGCTTTATGCGAGTACGACTGGCCGGGGAATATCCGCGAGCTGCAAAATCTAATCGAGCGGGCTGTGATTCTGTGCCCTGGTCCCGTCTTACGGGTGCCCACGCGCGACCTTCATCGCCGCGGGATCGTGGTGCCGATTAACGAGCGTACCGGGCAGCATCAAACATTGGAAGAAGCTGAACGTGCTCACATCTTAAACACGTTAAGAGAGACCAGGTGGGTCGTCGGCGGGCCTAACGGCGCTGCCTTGCGCTTGGGAATGAATCGGTCGACCCTGCAGTTCCGAATGAAAAAGCTCGGCATTGTGCGTCCGGGCCGCGAAGACGACGCCGTCTTTTCGATCGCCGTTGCGAACGCCCGTT
Source organism: Verrucomicrobiia bacterium (assembly GCA_035482295.1). Classification (GTDB taxonomy): domain Bacteria; phylum Acidobacteriota; class Terriglobia; order Terriglobales; family Acidobacteriaceae; genus Bog-257. Next base: position 37,378 of record DATHQX010000153.1, on the reverse strand, counting down.
GAGTGGCAGCCCTTAAGCCGTTGACACCGAGAAGAACAATTAGCCGCAGAGCGGTTCTAATTTTCGGCCATGAGGCTATTCATTGGGTCTGCGGCAATCTGCTCGCGCACTAACCCCCTCATACGGTCATCCTGCCACATCTCACGGGACAGACAAAGGGCGTCGACGTCTGCGCAACGATGTTTGTGGGATTCAAGAATGTCGTAGCACGCGCCAGCGTAGATCGCTTCGACTGCCACCAGCCCACTGATACTTATCAGCTAAATGCGGTTGCTACTGCCCGCGGCTAACAGATCTTCAAAAAACCTGAAACGCGATTAAGCCGACGCGGCCCCAAGTGCCAGTGCTGAGCTAGCACTTAGACGGCTTGCCAGAATGTTGGCGCTTACTCCGACAGCGAAGGTCGGTCCGAGTGCTCCAAACCTGCGAAATACAAGGGTTGTTCCCGCAAGCTTCGTGGAAGAGAACTTGCACTTGGCAAGGGGTCAAGGAGGAGCCGTCGAGATCAACATGCTCAAGCGCGCACAACAGGCCCGTGTGATCAGAATGGTGTCGACTCGCCTGCCTACGAGCTTTGGGCTGTTCGACCTGATCGGCTTTAGACGCCGAATCACTGGCAAGACAGGAGCCGACACTGCACTCGCTATCACCTTGGGCAACTTACAAGCTCAAGCGCCTCTATTGCGCATGCAGTCGCAGTGCTTAACTGGCGAAGTGCTTGGCTCTCTGCGCTGCGACTGCCGAGGACAGTTGGAAGTCGCAATGGCGAGAATCGCGGAGGAAGGCTCCGGCTTGGTTATCTACGAGCTTCAGGAGGGCCGCGGTATAGGGCTCATGCCAAAGCTGAAAGCATACGCGTTGCAGGACAAGGGCCTCGACACAGTCGAAGCGAACCACGCTCTGGGTTTCGCTGCTGACTGCCGCGATTTCAGCTTCACAGTCGCTATTCTGCACGACCTTCAGATCCGCGGTGTCCGCCTATTGTCCAACAACCCGCAGAAAGTGCAAGCACTGACCAACGGTGGAATCGAGGTGGTCGAAAGGATCGCCTGCGAAGTACCGCCGAATCTATACGCGTTGCCATACCTACGGACGAAGAAGAAAAAGATGGGGCATTCACTAACGGTTATGTGACCGACTGGCCGATTCGCCCGCCGTCGTGTGGAAGGAGATGTTGGACATGGCTAAACCTATTCTGGTCGTAACCAGCCGATATACGAAGGAAATTGAAGACCGCATCGACCGCGATTACAACGCGCGACGAAACTCGAAGCAGTCTCTTTTCAGTCGGCAGGAGCTGCTCTCGGCAGCTGAAGGTGCTGACGCCCTGTTCATCACGTTGGCAGACCGGTTGGACTCTGGGTTTTTCCAGAATGTTTCGCCCTCGGTCAAAGTCATTGCCTCGTATGGGGTGGGGGTTGACCACATCGATCTGGAAGCCGCCGCTGGCAGAAGAATTCCAGTTGCCTATACGCCTGGTGTCAACCATGAAGCAACAGCCGACATCGCCATGCTGCTTTTGCTGGGTGCTTCGCGTCGCGCTTACGAAGCTCAGGAACTGGTTCGGACAGGAGCGTGGAAGCCGCTGAGCCCCGACATGCTTTTGGGATGGCAAGTCGGTGGCAAAATCCTCGGCATTTTGGGAATGGGGCACGTGGGACAGGCAGTGGCGCGTCGAGCACGAGGATTCGGCATGAAGATTCACTATTACGACGCTTCGAAACTACCTGCGGAAGTCGCAGGCGACGCTGTCTATCATGACGATCCATCGGATCTGCTTCGGGTGAGTCAATTCTTGAGCCTGCACGCTCCCGAGACTCCTCAGACCCACCATTTCTTGAACTCCAAAACCATAAGCCTTTTGCCCCCCGGGGCCATCGTGGTGAACACTGCTCGCGGCGGATTGGTAGTCGATGATGACCTCATCGCCGCTCTCAAGACCGGGCGAGTCGCCGCTGCGGGACTCGATGTATTTGAAGGCGAGCCAAAACTTCACCCGGAATATCTCTCACTAAAAAATACATTTTTATTACCGCATATCGGCAGCGCCACGATCGAAACCCGTACCGCCATGGGCATGCTGGCCTTGGACAACGTGGACGCGGTTCTGAGTGGCGGATCACCGCCGACCCTCGTCCCGTCCTCGTAGCAGTTCAATTTTCTGACAAAGGTCTACATAGCAAGAAAAGGAGTGTCTCAAGCATGAGCAACAAAAGAGTAGCGGATCTGCTGACAGAGGTCCTCGCTGAAGCCGGAGTTAGGCGGATCTATGGCCTTTCCGGTGACTCCCTCAACGGCATCACTGATTCGATTCGCCTAAGAAAAGACATTGAATGGATCCATGTACGGCATGAGGAGACGGCAGCTTTTGCAGCGGGCGCGGAAGCGCACTTGACCGGAAGTTTAGCGGTGTGCGCCGGGAGCTGCGGTCCGGGCAATCTGCACTTGATCAATGGCCTCTACGATTGCCACCGCAACCGTGTGCCCGTGGTGGCGCTTGCCGCTCAGATTCCCAGCGGTGAGCTGGGCAGCACCTACTTCCAGGAAACTCATCCTGAACATCTCTTCGCGCAATGCAGTCATTACTGTGAGCTGGTGTCAGAGGTCAGTCAGATGCCGCGGGTGCTCGAAATTGCAATGCAGACCGCAATCTCCAAGCGGGGCGTTTCTGTTATTGCCCTGCCCGGTGATATTGCGATGAAAGAGGCGCTCGTGCATGGCCCGCGAGTGCAGTACCATGAGCCGTCGCCAACGGTTTGCCCCTCTGAAGAAGAACTCAGCATCCTTGCGGATCTCCTGAATCGCTCGAAGAAGGTCACCATCCTTGGTGGCGCAGGCTGTGCCGGAGCTCACGCCGAGCTGATCGAATTCGCAAGCAAGCTTCAGGCGCCTATCGTGCACGCTCTGCGTGGCAAGGAATTTATCGAGTACGACAATCCGTTTGACGTCGGGTTGACCGGCCTGCTCGGATTCTCTTCCGGCTACTTCGCAATGATGAATTGCGATGTCCTGGTCATGCTCGGAACGGACTTTCCCTATCAGCCGTTCTATCCCAAAGACGCAACCGTAGTTCAAATCGACCTTCGCGGAGAACAGATCGGCCGCCGTAGCAAGGTCGACTTTGGTTTCGTTGGTGACACCAAGTGCACGCTTCGGGCTTTGCTGCCGAGGTTGGCGCAAAACTCATACAAAACGCATTTGGAGGAATCGGTTGCGCACTATCGCAACACGCGCAAAGGCTTGGAGGATCTCGCAACCGGCAAGGCCGGTCAGAAGCCCGTCCACCCGCAATATCTCACGCGCGTGCTCGATCAACTCGCCGCCAAAGACGCGGTTTTTACCTGTGACGTAGGAAGTCCGACCATGTGGGCCGCGCGTTATCTCACCATGAACGGCAAGCGCCGACTGCTCGGTTCGTTCAACCACGGTTCCATGGCCAACGCACTTCCTCAGGCAATCGGCGCTCAGGTCACCCATCCTGGGCGGCAAGTGATTGCGATGTCGGGGGACGGTGGAATCGCAATGCTCATGGGCGATCTGCTGACCTTGAGGCAACACGAATTGCCGGTAAAGGTGATTGTGTACAGGAACGACGCACTGGCCTTTGTCGAACTGGAGATGAAGGCAGCCGGCGTGCTGGAATTCACCACCGATCTGCGCAACCCAAACTTCGCAAAAATTGCGGAAGGAGCGGGGCTGCTCGGACTGAAGGCCGAAACAGCAGATGCGGTTGAACCCGCAATTGCCCAAGCGCTTGCCTACGATGGTCCGGCGTTGGTTGAGGTCTCGGTTGCTCGCCAAGAGCTTTCGATGCCTCCGACGATCACCTATGAGGAGGCAAAGGGTTTCAGCCTCTACATGTTGAGAGCCGTTCTCAATGGGCGCGGGGACGAAGTCATCGACCTCGCCAAAACCAACCTGTTTCGTTAGTCGAAGCTGAGGTGTCCCGATGACGACCAACGCAATTACGGCTACAGTTGCACCCGCAGCGACCAGCGCTTCGCGGACGCGAGCCTTCCAGATCGCCTGGGGGCTCGCAATGTGTTTCTACTTTCTCGAGTATGCGTCGAGGTCCGCGCCGGCGGTCATGATCCCCGAGCTCACGCAGGCTTTCGGCATGACCGCGGTCGGCGTCAGCGCGATTCTCGGAACCTACTACTACACCTATTCCGTAACCAGCCTCATCGCTGGCGGAGCGCTCGACCGCGTCGGCGCTAGGAAAGCTATACCAATTGGTATTTTCGTCTTGGCCATCGGATGTCTGCTGTTCAGCCTTCCTACCACGACCGCGGCGTATACAGGGAGACTGCTTCAGGGCGCGGGATCGGCTTTTGCCTTTACTGGCGCAGTCTACCTTGCCGTGCATGGCTTTTCGGCTCGCTGGCTGGCTACTGCCATAGGCATCACTCAATGCGTCGGGATGCTGGGTGGATCGGCGGGTCAATTCGTTGTAGGACCTCTGCTCGAAAAAGGCCTCGGATGGCAGACGGTCTGGCACTGGCTCGGCATCGCAAGCCTTGCCGTCGGCGTGATTTTGCTTCTGATTACTCCATCCGAAACCCGCCCAAAAGCAGCCGCTTCCGGGCGGGCATCCTTGCTTGCTCCTTACAAGGTTGTATTTAGCAACCCGCAGTCTTACCTGTGCGGAGCCGTCGCAGGACTTCTATTTGTCCCCACGACTATCGGCGATATGACCTGGGGTGTCGCCTTCTTTCAGCGCGACAGGATGTTCAGTTTTCACGACGCGGTAGTCACAGGTTCGCTTGTTCCGCTGGGCTGGGTGATTGGTTGCCCTGTGCTTGGCTGGCTTGCTGACCGAGTTGGCCGTCGCAAGCCCGTGCTGATCGGAGGCGCGATCGGAATGCTGTTATCGGCTGCCTTGATCAGCTTTACTAAGACTCACGAACCCGCGGTAGTAGGCTGCTTTCTTTTCGGAACCTTCTCTGGAGCCGCGATGATTCCATACACCATCGTCAAAGAAGTCAATCCAGACGAGGTTAAGGGAAGCGCCACGGGCGGGATCAACTTCCTGACATTCGGCGTCACCGCGCTGATCGGACCCCTGTTTGCCGATGCCCTTGGCAAGGGAATCACCACCACGAACAACCATGTCACTCATTTTCGTGACAGCGGATTGTTCTGGATGGTCAGCATCGCTATCGCGATTCTGCTGAGTGTGTTTTTGCGTGAGACCGGACCTAAACGGAAAATGGCGTAAAGCGGGAGCTGCTGATATGAGGGCCATTCACATCGTACTTGCGTTCCTGTTACTGCCCAGCGTCACATGGGCGCAAACCCAGGGGCGGGACGCCGGCTCGCCACCCGCCAGTGGTACGGACCTGGCTGCCGAGGTGCAGGCCCTCCGTGAGGCGCTCTCGCAAACACAGAAGCAAGTGGCCGCACAACAGGCGGAAATCCAAACCTTGAAGGCGGAATCGGTGACTCCGCCTGCAGACAATGAGAGTGAGCCGGCAATACATGAGTTGGTCTCCTCCGGGCTTGACGCGAAGGGCCCATATGATACGGCCGGCAACGGATCGTCCGCGCATGGCCCCCAACAAACCGGGAACGAAGAGAAACCGCCCACCGGCTCTTTCAAATTTGATAACGCGGTGATGGAGATCGGTGGCTTTGTTGATTTTGAGAACATATTCCGCACCACCAACACCGGGAACAACATCGCAACGGCCTTCGGATCCATACCGTTCAGCAACACACCTCAGGGACAAGTCACAGAATTTCGTAGTACGGCACAATACTCCCGGTTTGACGTGAAGTTCCACGGCAACTTCCAAGGTAACGACATCACTGCCTACCTCGAAACCGATTTCAGTGGTAACGACGCTCCCAATGTCTACCAAAGCGTGAACAGCACAACCCAGCGGCTGCGACTCTACTTCGCGGACGTGAAGCGCGGAAAATGGGAATTTCTAGGCGGTCAAACCTGGAGTTGGTTGACGCCCAACCGGAATGGTCTCGGCCCAATGCCGGTCGACTTGGCCATCACCTATAACGAGGATCAGAACCTGATGGTAGGAGTGCCTTACACGCGAGCTGCCGAGTTCCGGGCCGCCTATCACCCCAACGATAACTGGGCCATGGGTGTCGGCATCGAAGACCCCAATCAGTATATCGGTACCTACGTTGCACTGCCGATGGGTTTCACTTCGATTGGTTCGCAGTTTGACAACAATAACAATGCCGGCGCAGCCAATTTGATGCCCGACATTCTCTCCAAAATCACCTACGACAAAGATTTCTCCGGTCGACATTTCCATGCCGAACTTACCGGCTTCGCTACCGGCGCGCACGCTGCGGTGATGCCGGTTGGATCAACCGCGTTCAGGACGCACACCGTTTTCGGTGGTGGCGGTGAGATCGCTGCAAACTACGAACTGGTGCCCCACAAGCTCGTCGTTCTCGCCAACGCCTTCTGGAGCGACGGCGGTGCTCACTACCTGGTCGCGACCGGCCCGCAATTGGTTATCCGGCCAAACCTCGCTGGCGATGACGTCAGTCTCTCCATGGTGCACGCTGGAGCCGGCTCCGCAGGTCTGGAGTGGAGAGCGACCCCAAAAAGCGCGTTCGCCGTTTACTACGGTGCAGATTATTTTGGACAGAACTTCTTTCCCGACACTACCGATGCTGCGAATCCTGGGAAAATCATCGGTTTTGGCGGACCTGGTTCTCCCAACACCAACAACCGAGCTATCCAGCAGGCCACGCTCGATTGGATCAGTACTTTCTGGCAGAACCCCAGGCACGGAGCGCTGCAGGCTTACATACAGTATTCCTATTTGACGCGCGCCCCCTGGTATGTCGCACCTGGAACGCCCGAGGATGCGCATTTGAGTATGGTTTACGGTGGTTTCCGCTACGTTCTGCCAACGACTTCGGGCACATTGGCCAAGGTGCCTCGTCCGGATTGATTGCTCGGGCCCCTCTTTTGGCGGGTTGAAAGTTTACTTGCGATGACGTTCTTTCATGAAGCTGCAGCGGCCGTCCTTCTGCTAACTCTTACGCTCTGGTTGCAGTGTGTCGGCGTAGCCGCGCTCATCGAATGGCTGAAACGCCTAATGGCCCGGGGCATCTACAAATTCGGTTCTATGCGCGCGGCCGCGCTGGTGGTGCAAACGACGGTAGCAATGATTGTTCTGCACAGCGTCGTGATTCTGTTGTGGGCAGGCTTCTACCGTTTACGCTGCTTTCCGTCATGGGAGCTTGCCTTTTATTTCTCGGGCAGCACCTACGCGACTGTGGGATATGGCGATGTGATTCTTCCAGCGCAGTGGCGACTCTTAGCGCCGTTGGAAAGCATGACGGGAGTGTTGATGTGTGGAGTATCAGTTAGCATTTTGTTTGCTATCGTCACTCGACTGGTCGACGCGCAGGACCCGCAGAAACAACGGTCGGCTGAATATGTCTGATTGAATCGGCTAGCCTGGCATATCCATCGGATGTCACAATCGACGGCCGCTCCTCTCTTCACAAAGACGCAGGCAGTAGAGCCTGTGAGCAGCGGGCTGGAGCATTCGAAAAAAATCGGCCAACCCGCGATTATCGACGCTCCATTCTTGCTTCGGTTTCCATTCGTACCGATCCATCCGTTCCGAAAACAACGGATCGTCCTCACTGTCCTTTACGGGTCACCTCAACATTCCGCATGGCAGCAGCTCAAAGACAGTGCAGCCCGGGTAACAACTCCGGTTCCTTAGGAACTCCAAGTTTGTTTTTGGATTATAAAGATTGCTTCTCGCCCACAACCGCGTAAGCTAAGCGCAACCTGCTAGTCGTCCTACTTTCCAGGTTGAGTTTATGAACCCTCGTCAGCTCGCCAAAATCGCGTTGGCTAATGTGACCCCGCTTCAGGTGTATCTGTGGTTCAACGCGAGAGCTGCCGCGATGGAGATCGCATCGAGGAGACGCTGGGAGCCTGAGATCGAATATCTCCCCAGTTTCGTGAGTGCGGGTGACAGCGTGGTCGACGTTGGTGCGAACCACGGACTCTACTCGTACCATCTGAGCCGACTGGTGGGCGCCGCCGGCCAGGTCCATGCCTTTGAGCCAGTGCCGCTCAACCTGAAAATCCTCTCCTATACCATCGAGCGACACAGGCTGCGCAATGTGGTTGTGCATCCGTGCGCTTGCGGCGATAAGCCCGAGACCGCTACATTCTGTGTGCCGCTGCAACACGGTGTACCGTTCTTGTGGATCGCGCGGCAGGGAAGCGATGGCCTGACGTTTTCCTGCGAGGTTGTCAGGCTGGACGATGTGATCACCGGCAACGTCAGCTTACTGAAGATCGACGTCGAAGGCGCTGAGCTGTTTGTTTTGCGCGGAGCACAGCGGATCCTGCGAGACTGCCAGCCGGCCCTGCTGATTGAGGCTCTCGGCGAAACCCGCAACTACGGCTACCTTCAGCAGGACGTATTCGATTTCCTCGCGAGCATGGGATACCGGTTCTTTATCGGCAGCGGCGAGGGCCAGGAACTACAACGTCGCGAGCGCTTCACCGAAGCTCGCAACTACTTTTGCATTCCGGCCGAAGCGAACTGACTAAAAAACACGGCTGGTTCCCAGGTCTCGAACATCGCGAGACCCTTCGACAAGCTCAGGACTGCTCTGGGGCACCCGGATTGTTGCTGATGATTTGGGTTGCTTACTTTTTGTTGGCGTTGGCCCACTCGGCCGCTTTCTTCAATTCGCGATTCGCCTGATCGAGCAGATCCTTCGCCTTCTGGGCGTGACCTTCCATGTCCCACTCGTTGTCCTGCTGCGCGGTAACGATCTTGTTGTAAGCCTGATCGCAGAGCCGTTGGGCGGCAGCGAGGTTCGGGTGGTGATGCGGATTCACGTTCTGGACCGGCTTTTGAGCGAACGCCATACCTCCTACAAACAGCGCAACGCCCAACAGTACTCCGAGCAGGGTCTTGGTCATGATCTCTCCTTGAAATTTATGGTCGACATGCGAGCCGACGACGACCGGGGGCTCCGGCGTCAAAGCCTCTCGCACAGTTCGCAAAGTATTCGACGCTGTTCCACCGCGCCGTTCGAAGCTACGAACACGGCCTGGGCAAGAGAGTTTCGATTTTCGAAAGCTGAGAGCCGACAGAGATGAGGTAAGACGCAGCTTGATTTTCGGCTGCAGTCTGAAGCGCAAATTCGCGGAGCTTTGCGAAGGCTCAGCTAGCTTTTCGGCGTCTGCCGCCCAGTGACACCAGCGCAGCCAGCTCTTGTTCAACCACGCCGGCAACCTGTTGCGGATCGGCGGCGGGCGCAAGCGGCACAGTCATCACGACGACGCTTCCGCCCAGCGGACGCGGGAAGACACGCGCGTAGGCGCCGCCGCGTTTGCCTCCGGCCATCTCGCGCAGAAAGTCCACCGTACCGGCAACGGTCGAGACATTTACCTGCACGTTGAAGGTGTCACCGCCTTTGGTAACGCGCCAACCGCTCTGTGGATTGTGCTCGACTTTGTCGGCAAACGCGGGCGCCCACTCGGGGAGGCGTGCCGGGTCGTTCAATACGCTCAAGACGATTTCGGGGTCAAGGTCCGATTCCATACTGCGGGTTATGGTTCTCGTACTCATACCGCATCGGATGACACGAAACCGGTGCCGGATGCGCGGCTCGTCCCGATGAAAGATGGCATGACGCGGAGCGCGGCAACCGTACGAAGCAGAGACACGGCCACCTCAACCAAATGGGACGGATTTGTCTCCGGCGCTGATGGGCTGCGCCTGGACTTCCGCTTGCCGCAACGAAATACAGCAACTGTCGACCTGTTGAAGTGTTTATGCCGGACATCCATGGGTGTGCAGAATTCCTCATGCGCCGGAGGGAACCCTCGGGCGTGATTTGATATCGCGAAGGGGCGTCAAAACCGGAGCCCATGCCGACGATGCACGCCACACCTGCCGGCCTCAGGAGGCGTACGATGGCCGAACAATTAAAGCCGACCCACGGGGTCATGGAGGGTGGCGGTTCCTACAACCGTCATGCGCGAATTCCGGCAGCCGCCGGCCGGCTGACCTTGCCAATCCTCGATGAAGCGGTGCGAAGCCTGGCGCTCGCATCGGACGATCGTCCCGTGGTCATCGCCGATTACGGTTCTTCGCAGGGCACCAATTCCCTGATCCCGATACGCGCCGCCGTCAAGGTTTTGCGAGCGCGCGCTGGAGCCGACAGGCCAATCCTGGTTGTGCATGTCGACCAGGTGGCAAACGACTTCAATACTTTGTTTGCAGTGCTGCACAGCGATCCCGATTGCTACTCGATCGATGACGCCAACGTTTTCTCAGCGGCCATTGGCCGCTCGTTTTACGAACGGGTGCTGCCGCGCCGATACGTTCACCTTGGATGGTCATCGTACGCAGCGGTGTGGCTGAGCCGGATACCCTCGACCATTCCTGGCCACTTCATGGTGCTGGCAAGCGATGGCGAGGTTCGTGCTCAGTTTGATCGACAGGCTGCCGAGGATTGGAAGCTCTTCCTCAGGGCACGCGCCGAGGAGTTAGCGCCCGGCGGCCGTCTGGTGGTTGTTCTTCCCGGTCTGAACGACGACGGCAAAAGCGGATTTGAGAATCTCTTCGCAATTGCGAACGAGGTCCTTGCCGAAATGACCGCACAAGGCGTGATCACAGGGGAAGAGCGCGCACGGATGGTTCTGGGAGCGTATCCGCGGCTGCGCTCGCAGCTCCTGGCGCCTTTCGCCGACGACGGCCCCTGCTGCGGCTTAACTGTGGCGCGTTACGATTTGTCTCCGCTGCCCGATACGGCCTGGAACGAATACGAAGTCGATGGGAATCAGGAAATGCTGGTCACTCGGCACGCGAGATTCTTTCGGTCAGTGTTCGCGCCGTCGCTGGCGGCAGCCCTGGCCGAGCCGGAGAGGCGAGAACGATTCGCGGACGAATTGGAACAGAGACTCGCGAGACGATTAGGTGAACGGCCCACGCCGATCGAGTCGTTCGCACAGACTATCGTGCTGGCGAAGGAAAACTGAGCCTGATGTCACTGGCAGAAGTCGGCGACCTTCTTGATCTTGCTGATGTGCAGCACGACAGGTATGCCTTGGGGCGCGGAGTTGCCGCCGGCATCGATCGTACCTACGATCTCAACCTGCTTGCCGTTGTAGCCGAACACTGTATCGTGATGGCCCTTGAGGATGTAGGTTCGCGAAGAGGTCAGCAGATGAAACTCGCCATTCACGCTTTCAATGCAGCCGGCCACGGTGACGGTGCGGCTCGACTGGGCGACGCAGACAGCGAGCAGCAGGAACAGAATCAGCGGGATCGATATTTTTCTCATCATGACCTCCAGCAACTCCGTTGTAGCTAGGCCGCAGTGGGACGCATCTTTCCTGCCACCACCCATCCGATGGCAAACAGTGTCAGGATCGCGATGATCCCCTGCGAAATGACGCAGTACAGGCACCAGACCTCGAGCACGTGCTTCTCGATGTTGGTGAGATAGAGCGCGAAAGCCAATGCTCCCAGACTGCAGATGAGCAGCGGGATTCTCTGCCGCATCACGCCCAGCACTGCCAGCAGCAGATAGCCGGCGATGCCGATGGCCGCCACCGGTACTCCGAACATGACCGCATAGGGGCTGTGATTGACTACGCCGCAGTCCCACTTGTCGTTGATGCTGCACGGCTCTTTGCCGGCGTCGTCATAGTGCACCTTGAGGGCGAGGCTGGAGACGATGATTCCACAGATGGCAAGCACGAGGATCAGATAGCGCACACTGGTTCTCCCTGGATGAGGCGATGCGACCGGCAAGTTGCAACTGCATTGTAGTGTACCGTCCGTTTCACATCGTCCGTCATACGTAAGACGAATCCGGCTGGCGAGGGTCATCCATTTCAGGATTCGCCCATTTCCTTGCAGAAGGCGTTTCACCCCTGGGCTGAGTCAGCTTGCAATCGTGCTGATGCGATCACGGGTGGAGCAAGCCTTCAGGCGTGCAGCTAAAACCAGCGGATGTTTCGGCTTCAGCCGCTGAGGTAACGGGGGAATTTGCCTGAAGCGCTAAAGCGCACGTTAGGCCGGCGACAATTATGCACGCCTGCTCCACCCGGCCCGTCGCAGCTACATCAGTTTTCAGTTGACCTACTGTCCAACTCGAGGACGGGTCTACATCACACGCCTTTGTGATGTAGTACAATCCCTCTGCTCATGCGGCGCCCCGTTGCCAGTCTGCTGCTCCTGATCCTGTTTGCCGGGATCGGCCTGCCTCTATTGCAGGCGCAGCCCGCTTCGCACGCTTGTTGCCGCCGCGGAGCACAGCACCATTGCGATGCACCTGTGTCCGGCGACGGCTTTCGCTCGCTGGCGTCGTGCTGCTTGTATCGTCATCCGCACGCGCTGAACAGACACGGATCGTCCGCGCTCGGCGTATCGCCGAACAGCACGTTCCAGCTTTCGGCTGAGCCTACAGCGGCGCTGTTGCCTTCGGCTCCAGCTGCCCAAATCTTCGCGCGCAACAACCCACAACGCGGCCCTCCTCTCTCCTGAACTCTCCCTTAACGATCCCTGGTCCAGAAGAGATTGTCGCATTGACACGGCTGTCGTGTTTCTGACAACTAGCGTTGCGCACAATCCCCGCCAGGCAATTCTCTGAAAGAGTAGCCGTCGACGCGCCCACGGCGCAGATCGACATTGCCCCAGGAGAGGGATGTTCATGGCTCGCGCAGTGAGGAAGTTGGTATCGAGATTCAGTCCTATCGGTAAGCCTTTAGGCGTTGCCATGCTCGTCTTGAGTTTCGCCGCGACCCTGTCCGCTACGGTCAGCGGAGATATTCGCGGTGTCGTCCACGATCCTCAGCACCGCCCCATCCAGGGAGCGCACATTGCGCTGAAGGCACAGACCTCCGACTGGGAGCAATCACAAGACTCGAACGCCTCGGGGGAATTCGATTTTCGTAATGTGCCGATTGGCACGTATACCGTCACTGTTTCCTCGCAGGACTTCCTTGAACAGAAGCAGGACGTCATCGTGCAATCAGATACCAGTCCGGTACTGCACTTTCAGTTGGAAGTGGCCGGGGCCAAGGAGGACGTCGTAGTTTCCGGAACGCCGGTGCAGCCTACGATGGACACGGTCACGCCCACGACCCTGCTGAACCGCCAGGACATTCAGCAGACGCCTGGCGCCGATCGCACTAACGGCGTGGAGATGATTACCGACTACGTGCCTGCAACCTATGTAGCCCACGACATGCTGCACATGAACGGCGGCCATCAGGTGCTGTGGCTGATCGACGGTGTATCGATTCCCAATACCAACATCGCCGCCAACCTGGGGCCGCAGATCGATCCGAAAGACATCGACTATCTCGAGGTCCTGCAAGGCGGCTTCGACGCCGGTTATGGCGATCGGACTTACGGCATGTTCAACATCGCGCCGCGCACCGGCTTCGAGCGCGACCGGCAATGCGACATGGTAATCACGGCCGGCAATTTCTATCAGACCGACGACCAGATCAGTTGCGGCGGCCACACTCAGCGCTTTGCCTACTACGCAAGCCTCAACGGCAACCGCAGCAATTATGGGCTCCAGACGCCGATCCCGCAGGTTTATCACGACGCAGAAAACGGCTACGGCGGATTTGCCTCGTTCATTTACAACCACGACTCCAAGAACCAGTACCGTGTGGTCGCTTCGTTGCGCCAGGACTATTACCAGATTCCAATCGATCCAAACCCAAACTCAGTCGGCAATCAAATTCTGGCTTCGTCGGGCTCGGTTCCCAGCTACGGACTGCGCGATGCCGAGCGCGAGCCCGACGGCTACCTGCTCTTCTCCTGGGTCCACACCTTCGATCCCACCACGCTGCTGACGCTCTCGCCCTTCTATCACTACAATGCGGCGAATTATCAGGGTAGCCCGGATGACTATCCGGTCAGCACGAACGTGAATCTGCAGGCAAATTACGCCGGCTTCCAGGGAATCGTGAACAAGAGCTTCTGGCGAAATGATCTGGAAGCGGGTGTCTACGGCTTCTTCCAGCATCAGTCCAACTATTTCGACAATGTGTTTACCGATGGAACGCCGAACTTTCCGCCCTCCTCGATTGACGTAAACGGAGGCGTCGCCGAGGAATTTGTCAGCGACCGTTTCAACGCTACAAAATGGCTGACGATTATCGCCGGCATTCGCGGCACGGAATTCCGGTCGTCAATCGCGGAGAATCAGGCCGACCCGCGCGTGGGCGTCGCCTTCAGGGTGCCGCGCCTGAACTGGGTGTTGCGAGCCTTCTACGGTCACTACTATCAGCCGCCGCCGCTGGTGACGGCCACCGGTCCCCTCCTCGGATTCGCCGACAGCCAGAACTTTACCTTCGCTCCCCTTCATGGCGAGCGCGACAAGCAGTGGGAAGCCAGCCTGATCATTCCCTATCGCGGCTGGAATCTGGAGATCGACAACTATCAGACCAGAGCCTCGAATTGGCTCGATCACAACAATATTGGAAACTCCAATCTGTTCTGGCCGATCACCTGGTACGCGGCGCTGATTCAGGGCTGGGACCTTTCGTTGCGTTCGCCTATCTTGTGGCACAGCTTGCAGGCTCATCTGGTTTATGCCAACCAGATCGCCCAGGCCACCTCGCCCATCAACGGCGGACTGATCTGCCCCGTTCCTAACGACCCGACCTGCCCGCTGTTTGTGCCGCCGGGTTTTTCGCCGGTGGACCACGACCAACGAAATACCCTGAACGTGGGGGCCAACGCCAGCCTGCCTTGGCACAGTTACGCCTCCGGCAACGTGTATTACGGCTCGGGATTTGTGAATGGTCTGTATGGGACGCCGGATTCGCAGTACCCCGGCCCCTATCTGCCCAGCCACACTACGGTGGATCTTTCGGTGGGAAAGAGCTTTTCCGAAGGCAAGTATGCCGTTTCGGTGACAGCGTTGAATGTGGCTAACTTGCGGGTGCAGATCGACAACAGCCTCACTTTTGGGGGGTTCCACTGGAACGATCCTCGGCAGATTTACGGCGAATTTCGCTGGCGATTCCACTACTAACCCCACACTGTGGGATGGTACAATCTTGCCCACTGCTCGACCGCGCCACGGATTCCCGAGCAGTGGTGACCCGTTTGCAGCTGGCCGCTGATCCAACGGGATAACCGAGCTTCGCATCCACAGGAGTGCCACATGCGCGCCCTTCCCTGCGTGATCGTTGTTCTGTTGCTGTCGTGTTCGCTCTCGCTCGCTCAAAGTTCGCCCGCACCAGTTCAGCCCCGGCAAGTCGAATTCGTCCAGATGCAGGCGGCGATTCCCGAACCGCCCACGGCTTTTCGCGGTGACGGAGCCTGGCACCTTTGTTATGAAATTCATCTCACCAACGTAAGCCCTTCCGTCTGGAGTTTGCAGGACATTCAGGTGAGCAACGAAAATGGCGTGCGCCTGTCTGAGGTTGCAGGCAACGCGCTCGCCACCGTGCTCTATCACCCCGGAAGCATGCCCGAGGCGCAGCCGTTACCTCTCAACAACATTGGCCCGGGCGAAGCAGTTGTGGCGTATATGTGGATCGACCTGGCTCAGAACGCGCCGATGCCCAAACAACTGCAGCATGAGTTGACGGTGAGGAAAGCCGGCGATGCGAACAACGTCGCGGTGCAGAGTATCTCGACGACGGTACTTACCGAGCTGCCGCAAATTGCGGCGCCTCTGCATGGCAAGAACTGGGTTGCAGGAAGCGCGCCTTCCAATACCTCGCCGCATCGCCGCACCATCATTATTTATGAGGGCAAGCCCTACATCGCCCAGCGTTACGCCATCGACTGGGTGCAGTTCGGCGACAATCATGAGACCTATCGCGGCGATGCGAAAGACAACCGCAGCTATTACTGCTTCGGTCACGAGGCCTATGCGGTGGCGGATGCGACCGTGGTCGAGGTGAAAGACGGATTGCCCGAGAACACCCCGGGCGAAAAGCCTGCGGTTCCCATCAACTTCGACACCGTTGCCGGCAATCATGTGAATCTCGATCTGGGCGGCGGCGTTTATGCGATGTACGCGCATCTGCAGCCGGGATCGATTCGCGTGAAGGTCGGCGATCACGTTACTCCGGGACAGGTCATTGGACTGGTCGGCAACACCGGCAACTCTAGCGAGCCGCATCTGCATTTTCAGTTGATGAGCGCCAAGTCGCCGCTGGGCGGAGAGGGTTTGCCGTACACCTTCGCGACGTTTTATCAAGTAGGCAGGATGACAAAACAGCCTCCCGACGCCGTACTGGAACGCACTCCCCCGATTGCGCATCATGGCGAGATGCCGATGGAAAACGCGATCGTTAATTTTGAACAGTAAGGATTCTGCGATTAGAAAGTTGCGGGCGCAGATTCTTTTCGCCTGGACAGCGAGGGTCGAGCGAACCTCTGAAGTCCTAAGAAAAATGTTGCGCCATCGGAAACAGTTGTCTCTTTCAACGATTCATTGCGTTCGACTAGGGCGCGGTTTTTGGGCCGCCGGGATCTACGGCCGCAGTTCCCCTTTGCAGAAAGCTCATCGAAAGATAGGCGCCAACCCACGATCCGAGTGCAGCGAAGCACACGTATACCCAGTTGCGCGTGTAGCTGATGACGGCAAACGCGGAGAGCAAATACCACACGCTGCTCCACGTCGCGGCAGGCAGGCGACGCCGAGACGCGACCGCCGCGCTGAACATGACATAAACGGCGTCGGTCGCCGCCGTCGATAGAACTACTCCAATCGCCAGCCAGGGATGTATCTGCCCCACGTCAGCACCTCGCAGAAGATAGCCATCCGCGACGGAACCCTTATGAGATATTGCCCGCGGATATCAGCGAATCTTACACGAGACATAGCCGAGCATTTTTCGAGACGGCTGATGTCAAATGGCGTCCCGCGCAATGGAATTCCAACGCCGCATTCGCGCTCGCAAATGGGAAAATCCCGCCGGCCTCCGGCAGAAAAACGCTTCGCGCGTTTGACCGGATGTTCACATGCCGATATTATTGAAATGCGGGGTGGAGCAGTCTGGTAGCTCGTTGGGCTCATAACCCAAAGGTCGAAGGTTCAAATCCTTCCCCCGCAACGTTCCGAAAGTCACCGTTGAGCTTGGCTCCGGTGACTTTCTCTTTTTGGGCAGCATTTTCCAAGCAGATCCCATTCACCTTCAGCAACATGGTAGCTTTCCTTACCTGCCGGTAACCGCGACGTCGAAATTCGTCACGAGCCAAGCTCAAACAAGAAGTCCTGATTCAGTTCACACGGAGTATCGAGGGTTTCGATTATTCTTCGATTATTCCGAGAGGTTCTCGCTAGGAGTAGCCGCTGGTCCTGCCGCCACGAAGATCGAGCGGGCGAGCTGGGCGGATTGGGATCGGCAGCGGAGGCTAATATTCGCCCGCGACGGCAAAATGTTTTCAGCCCAGATCGCGGACCGCGGGGACATAATCGAGCATGAACTGGCAGTTTTAATTCATCCCAACCCACGTCTGTGGAAGCACCCTCGTGGGCGAAGAAGCGGTGAGGTTCGGCCTATCGTGACCAACTGTTGCTGCTGAGTTCGTATTTCGTCCTGCTCCCGCTGGCTCGGCATAACGGACTAACTCTCTGCGACCAAAGATACGTGACACTACATACATCAGGGGATTGTTGCTGCTGAGGTAGGGTGGCATCATGCGGTCATTGAACAGCAGTGAAACCGGCCGCTCATAAGCAGTGCAGCGGCGAAGCGAACGCAGGAACGTACTTCTCCTCATACCCACATCCTGCCATGCTTTCACTTGCAGATACAGGCTGGCCCGGTGACCTCCTCGCCGGGCCTTTGTATTCTTGCGGGTCGGATCGATTTGTTTCCTCAGGCTTCGAGTTCCTTCGCCGGGTTCACCTTTATTTGTCATCCGGCCAGAGGCGACGCGCTTTTCGCCGCCGTAGCGGAGGGACCTGCTGTCCTCGTCGAATAGCAGATCCTTCGACTTCGCGTCCGCCCGCCGCAAAAGCAGCGGCGGAAAATGCACGCGGACGCTACGCTCAGGATGACAAACCCGCTGCAGAGCTCTTATGCTGCAGATCCCAACCGCTCCAACTCCTCGATCGACTGCGGCTCCTGGTCCTGAATATCGCTCCAGCCTTTTTTGCTGAACAGCGAGCGGTAATACTCGTGCGCGCGCTCCCACGCCTTATCGTCCGGCACGGCTTTGAAGATCTCGACGTAACCCGGGCTGCCAGGGAAGGGAAACATCGGCACCGGCTCGCTCACCCACACGCCGCGTGATTTCAATTGCTCCTGCCAGCGGCGAATCTTCGCCTTGTCGTCTTTGTCGGTGAGGATGAGGTTCGCCTGTACCCACGGAATCGTCGTGCGCGCGTAAATCAGCAGCTCGGTGATGCGCTGGGTCGAGATGCGGCAATTCTTGTTCAGTTCGTCACGGCCTTCGTCGGTGATCGACTCAATCCCGACCTCCATCGAGATGCAACCGGCGCGTCCCACCAGGTCCAGCGTCTCTTCCGACCACAGATCGATGCGCGTCTGAAAGCCGATCTTTACCTCGCGCTCGGCCAGTGCCTCCAGCAGGCGCAAGACATTCTTGCCTACGCCGAAGATTTCGTCGATGAAGTAGATGTAATCGACCCCGCGCGCCATCAGGCGATCGACCTCGGCGATCACGGCGTCGACATTGCGCTCGCGGAATTTGTTGCGGAACAGCGTCTTGTTGCAGAAGCTGCACGACCACGGGCAGCCGCGCGCAAATTCCAGCTCCGCGCCGCGCCCTTCACCGCTGAATACGTGATGCCGGTGCCCGTGCGCCTCAACGTTGTAGTTGTGAAACTCGAGCGGCCCCAGCGCTCGCATGTCGGCGACACCCAACTCCGGGCTGATGTGCAGGCTGCCATCGCTGCGTCTGAAGCACGCGCCCGTGACCTGCTCCCATGGCTCGGACGCGAGGCGCGCCAGCGTCTGGTCAGGCTCGCCGCGCATCACGACATCGCAATTCAGCTTGCGAAGCGCGGCCGCCGGTGTAGCCGACCCGTGCGGGCCGATCGCAACCGTCGTGCGATTCCTGCCCAGCGCCGCAAACCATTCCATTGGAATGCGCAGCTCCGGCTGCGGACAGCGCCAGAACAAGTACGACGGCGCCGTCGGGATCACGACAATTCCCGGCGCGTAGCGGTCGAGCCGCTCGCGAACCTCGTCGATGGTAAGGCTGTCGGTCTGCGCGTCGATCAGCAACGACTCGTGGCCGGCCCCGACGATTTGATCGTGCGCAAAGAGCAACTCCAGCGGATAGTGCGGATCGCGGCATCCGAAATACGTCGAGCCTTCAAACGTCCAGGCCGGATTTACCAGGGCAAATTTCATTTCGTCTTCGCAGTTTTCCGATCGACGCTCTCATCCGCAAGCGCCAATTTTGGTGTGAAGGTAAGTAGATGCTTGGGATGCACGGGAGTTTGCTAGCCGCAGGGAAGTTCAAGCAACCAATTTCGGCAACCGACGACTGCGTGAAATGCAGGCGAGACGCGCGTTGCATTCAGCAAGGATGCAATTCTGCTCTAATGCGCCTAAAATGCAGCTTTGCCCCCTTGCGGGCCGCCACGGAGGGACTGGATGGAAGAGCGCGACTTCTACGATGAGCGACAGGAAACCAGGAAATCGACCCTGAACTGCCCTCATTGCCATCAGCCCAATGAGTACGACCTGAGCTGGCTGGTGCGCACCAAGCGCCGAAGCCTGCCTCCACGCGCCGACGAGCGCGACCGCGCCAAGTTCGCCAAGGCCCGCTCCTACATGGTCCGCCGCGACGACATGGTCGCCTGCAAAAACATCCGTTGCCGCAAGCGCTTCGAAGTCTCGGGCGTGCAGTCAGTGGCGTTTCTGGATGAGCAGGTCCAGCCGGAGAGGCTACAGTAAGGCGGCATTTCGCGCGCAAAAGCAGATCCTTCGACTCCGCGTCCGCCACGCGCAAAAGCAGCGACGGAAAACCAAGGGCGCGGACGCTCCGCTCAGGGTGACCATCTCAAATGGAGTGGGGGCATCGCCTATGTGGACTGGTTCCATCTACCACAGCCTTTTGGGGGTAGCACCTAAAGCATTACTTTAAGTAGCAAACTCGCCTCCGCCCTCTCCCTCTATAATCTTCTCTCACCAATGGCGACTCCTCAGCAAACCAGGCAGCCACGAGATTCTTTCGGCCGGCAAGTCGACCGCTTCTGGGCGCGCGTGACCGAAGGCATGCAAGTCAGCGATCTCTGGTCGCAGTTCCGCACCGACGCGCGTTCCAGCTACCGCCTCTATTCCAAGGACGTCGACTCGACCCGGGCAGCCGGCGAATCGCGCGTCCGCCATGGGATGAACCTGGTCGGCCGATTCTTCTGGGCCATTATCGAGAAGCTGACGCCTGCGCGCCGTGTACTGCTGCTGGCCGCCATGGTGCTGCTCATCATCCCCTCCACCGAAGCGCGCTGGAGCAACGGCGAGGGCGGCTTCTCCGCCGTTTCCTTCGACACCCACTTCTACGGCGGCCTGCTGCTGTTCGCGTTGCTCATTCTTGAGGTCGGCGATCGCGTGGTGATGAAGCGCGACTTGCAGATCGCCAAGGAAATCCAGGCGTGGCTGTTGCCCGCAAGTCCGCCCCCGGTGCCAGGTCTGGAGATCGCCTTCACCACTAAGCCGGCCAACACGGTCGCCGGCGACTACTACGATGTCTTCGCGCGTCCCTGCGAGTCGGCCAAGCCCACCTACCTGATCGCCATTGCCGACGTCGCCGGCAAGAGTATTCCCGCGGCCATGCTCATGGCGACCTTCCAGGCCAGCCTGAAAACGCTTTCGGCCACTCCCGGCAGCCTGGTCGATCTGGTCGGCAGCATGAACCGTTACGCCTGCACCAACAGCCAGAACGGGCGCCGCTTCACCACCGCCTTCATCGCCGAGTACGATCCCACGACGCGCGTGCTGAATTACGTCAATGCCGGCCATAACAATCCCATCCTGCGCCGCAAAACGGGCGCGATGGAGCGCCTCGACCAGGGCGGCATGCCGCTGGGCATTATGGGCGACGCGCCTTACCTGTCGGGAAGCACGACGCTGGAGAATGGCGACTGGCTGGTGATCTTTACCGACGGGGTGATCGAGGCCGAGAACAACGCGCAGGAAGAATACGGCGAGATTCGCCTGATGACCATGCTCAACGCCGGCGTCATGCTTTCGCCCGAAATGATGCTGAGCAGCATCATGGTCGACCTCGACCGCTTCACCGGCGACGCCCCGCAACACGACGACATTACCTGCATGCTGCTAAAGCTGGTGTAGGAAGGCAGCGGTGAGATTTCAGCTCTGAGCTTAGATCCGTCAGCGCGAATCGAACTCTTTCGCCACTCGACTTCCCACGAATTGTCATCCTGAGCGGGACCAGGAATTCCTGCTTGAGAATCTCTCCGGGATGCACCGCCCAACCGACTGTCGTCCGCTTTTCAAAACTCATCACTTTATCTCCGCTGATCGTTAGTGGTAATCGGCGATCTCCACGTCGTAAGCATTTCCGTCCTCCCAGCGGAAGCAGATCCGGAATTGCGCGTTAGTTGAGAGCGCCGCTCACAAAGTCATGCGAAGCATGAATAATCATGTGAACCATGTAGGTTGTTCAATGTGTGCAGCGTCGGCCGCCTACCGAACCGCCATCTCCAGCAATCCCTTGACCCCGGCAATATTCGGCACCAGCTCCAGCGGCACGTTATGCCTTTGCTGCAGATATGCGGGATCGTTGTACGTCAGCCGAACCTTGCCCTCAAAGTCTTCCCACACCAGCGCTTTCAGCGGCAGGTCGATGGCGACCGTGGGCGCGGCCTCCATCAGGGGCGTACCGCCCTTGGGGCTGCCGAAGATGAGCAGCTTGGTCGGCCGCATGGCCAGCCCAACTTTGGCCGCCTCGCCGCTATGGTCGACCAGCGCGAAAATGTTGATGTTCTTCTCCTGCAACAACAGTTGCAGGCGCTGCAAGGTTTCGTCGACGGAATGTTTGCTCTCCAGATGAATGAGACCATTCTCTGCGTTCATCGTGTTCCTTTCTGAAACAGACGCATATCGGATGCGCCGGCGTCCCTCGCGGCTCCAGATGCGTGTGTGAAAATAAAGCTGATGGAATCTACACCCTGGGACGTTGTCATTTTCGACTACGGCCGTGTTCTGAGCCAATCGCCCACTCCCGCCGAGTTGCAGGAATTTGCGCGGCTGGTCGGCATCAGCGAACCGCCCTTCTTCCAGATTTACTCCGACACGCGCGACGAATACGATTGCGGCCGCCACAGCTGCGAGCAGCATTGGCAGCACTTCGCACGGACCGCCGGCGTTTCTCTAACCCTTGAATATATCTCCAAGATTGTTGCGTTCGAAAATCGCATGTGGGTGCGCGCCAATCCGGCGGCGATTGAACTCGCGCGCGATATCCGCGCGCAGGGCATGCGCACCGCCATCCTCTCCAACATACCGTTCGATCTTCTAAACGAAGTCCGCGGCGCTTTCGGCTGGCTCGACGAATTCCAGGTGCAGACCTGGTCGTGCCACCACGGCGTCATCAAACCCTATCTGGAGATCTATCGCATCTGCCTCGAGCAGCTCGGCTGCAAGCCGCACCGGGCGCTGTTCTTCGACGACCGCCTGCGCAATGTCGAAGGCGCACAAGCCGTAGGCATGCACGCGCACGTTTTCGAGTCGGCGGAGCAGGCGAGGGAGATTGTTGACGCGGGGTCAGGGGACAAGGGGTTAGGGACCAGGGACTAGAGGTCAGGGGCAATGAATAGCGTTCTCTCGATCCGCAGCCATTTGTTTATGGGCGGTAACAGCCTCGTGTCAGGGCACGACTTCAGTCGTGCCGATAGTGGCCCTCTGAGCTTGTCATCCTGAGTGAAGCGGCCGCCGCGCTTTTGCGATTCGCGTTTTTGCCAATCGCGCGGCCGCGTAGTCGAAGGACCCTATCGTGGCTGAACTCAGTTGTCACCCCCAGAGTGCGCGATAACATTAAGCCAGGGGCTAAAGCCGGGTTTCGGAAGGATGTTATTTCGGCGCGACTGAAGTACGTGCCCTGGTACAAACCTGACCGTTCTCTGACAACCGGTCACCGACAACTGTTTCCCTTTGCCCGCAACCTCCGGATATCACGGCCTGAATAACGGACGTACCGTATGAGCATGCAAACCGAACTTCACCACAAATGGCAGCAGGTGCTGGCGCGCGATGCCCGTCAGGACGGGCGCTTTGTCTTCGCGGTCCGCACCACCGGAATCTATTGCCGGCCCTCGTGCCCCAGCCGCCGGCCGCGGCGCGACTCGGTCGAATTCTTCGCCAACCCCAACGACGCCGAGCGCGCCGGATATCGCGCTTGCCTACGTTGCAAGCCGACGGAAATTTCCTCCCAGGCACAAGCGGTGCTCAAGGCGCGTCAAATTCTCGATAACGCCGACGGCACGGTGACCCTCGCAGACTTGAGCAAACGAGTCGGCCTCAGTCCATTTCATCTGCAACGGCTCTTCAAGCGCGCGACTGGTCTGAGCCCGCGCGAGTACCAGTCGGCGCGGCGCATGCAGCACGTCAAGAGCGGCCTGCGCAAAGGCGATGACGTGACCACCGCGCTCTACGACGCGGGCTTCGGCTCGCCCAGCCGGCTGTACGAAAAAGCTTCACAGCAACTCGGCATGACTCCGGGCGAATATCGTCGCGGCGGCGAGGGCGCCAACCTTCGCTACGCGATCGTTGCGACGCCGCTCGGACGGATGCTCGTAGCCGCAACCGAACGTGGGCTCAGCGCCGTGCGTTTCGGCGAGAGCGTTTCCGAACTCGAGCAAGCTCTGCGCCAGGAATTCCACTCGGCGGAATTTCATCGCGATGACAAAGAGCTGCGCGAATATGTCGAGCCGCTGCTGGCTGCGATTCGCGGCGAGAACACCACCGTCGATCTGCCGCTCGACATTCGCGCCACCGCGTTTCAGAAGAAGGTGTGGGATGCATTGAAGCAGATTCCTCGCGGCGAGACGCGCAGCTACACCGAAGTCGCGCGCCAGATCGGCGAGCCTACTGCCGTACGCGCGGTTGCTCGCGCCTGTGCGACCAATCCGGTTGCGGTCGCGGTGCCATGCCATCGCGTGGTGCGCAGCGATGGAGACGTCTCGGGCTATCGCTGGGGCGTCGAGCGGAAGAAGAAACTGCTCGAACGCGAACAGGCAGCGCGATAGGATCACCCACTCATTCGAAGCCCGCGAATGAGTGGGGCACCCGTACAGATCGTCTCTTTCGATCAAAGTGAAGTGGCGTCGACAACCAATCTGCAACTCTCCTCGTGATACGATTCCCGCGCTGCACAATTGGGGCATACATGTTACGACTGCGATCCTTCAGCCTAGTAGCCATCTTTTTCTCGGCGACATTTCTCTCCGCTCAGGCCTTCCCCAACGGGACAACGCTTTCTGCGGCGGCGATTCCCGCCGACATCCAGAAGGTCTTCACCAAGCCGCTCTACAAGCGCTCGATGTGGGGTCTGCGCGTTATCGATTCAACCGGCAAGGTTCTAATCGACTACAACGCCGGACACCAGTTCTTCATAGGCTCGGTACGCAAAGTCTTCACCATCGGCCAGCTGCTCAACCAGATCGGCCCCGATCACACCTACGACACGCCGGTCTACCGCACCGGCGACGTCGACAAGTCCGGGGTGCTGCATGGGAGCCTCATTCTCGTTGCGTCCGGCGACCTCACCATGGGCGGCCGCAAGAATCCTGACGGCAGCATCGCCATCACCGATTTCGATCACAACGAGGCCGACTCGCTGGGCAACGCTTTGCTGACCGCTCCCGATCCGCTTGCCGGGTACGCGCAACTGGCGCAGCAGGTCGCGTCGGCGGGCATCAAGAAAGTTGAGGGCGACATCGTCATCGACGACCGCCTCTTTCAGGCCTTCAATTTCCGCGGTGAGTTCAACGTCACGCCAATCTTCGTCAACGACGACGTCGTCGATCTGACGATCAACCCTGCGGCGCCGGGCAGCGCAGCGTCGGTGAGCTGGCGTCCGACGTCGGCGGCTCTGGGCGTCGACAACAAGCTGATGACGAGCGCGGCCGCGTCGCAGTACAGCCTCAAGCTCGATCCCGAGTTTCCCAAGTGTATTGGCACGCCGGACTGCACCGCCGCCATCACCGGCAATCTTCCGGCGAATTACAAGCCGATGTTCACCGAGAAGTTTCCGCTGGTGCAGACCTTCCGCATTGTGAATCCGACGGACTACGCGCGCACGGTCTTCATCGAGAAGCTTCAGGCCGCAGGCGTCACTGTCGACGCCGCGCCGGTCAAGCCAAATCCGGCATCACTGCTTCCGGCGAAAGCCTCGTACAGTCCGCTGTCCGAGGTCGCCAACCTGATAGGCATGCCCTATAGTGACTACGCCAAGTACATCCTGAAGGTCAGCTACAACATTGGCGCCGACACCAGCCTGGTGCTCCTCGGCCTGACGCAGAAAGTCGACAACATGAAGGACGCGCTGGCTATCGAGGAGAAGAACCTGCTGGCGAACTACTCGATCGCCGCCAAGGAGTATCACTTCGTCGACGGCAGCGGAGGCGGACCTACCACAGCGTCAGACTTCGCAGTTACGCGCATGCTGGCCGCTTTAAGCCGGCAGGATACGTTCCCGGCGTTCTTCAACGCGCTGCCCATCCTTGGCGTCGACGGTTCGCTGGGCTTCGTCACCGACTTCGAATCCGACGCCTCGCTGGCTGGCGCCAAAGGCAAGGTGCACGCCAAGACCGGAACTTATGCCGAGGGCTCGGAGGCGGGGCTGGTCATCAAGGGTCAGGCGTTCGGCGGCTACATCGATACGAAGAGTGGCAAGCGGCTCGTCTATCAACTGGTGGTGAACAATGTGCCGGTCAGCCAATTGACCGACCTGCTGCAGATCTTCCAGGACCAGGGTACGATTTCCGCGATCCTCTGGCGCGACAACTAATCAGCGTATGAACCAGCACTAAACGTTCGAAGTTGGTGCCCCACGTTCGGCCTTGTTTTAGCCTAACGTGCGTGACGACCGTTTTACAGCCCAGGTTAGCGTCCAAAGTCAGGACGTGAACCTGGAGTACCACTGGCCGCACTATTCGCCGGCGGGCACCCTTACGACCTTACATCGCTTCCAACTGATTGCCGCAGCTCCGGCCGCGGTGGTGGCCACTTCACACGTAAGGCGGCAACATGGAATCTAAGAAGGAAGCGCAGGACGATACGCTCACAAAAGTAGCTCGCACTGTTGGTTCGGCATTGGGAACGGTAGCATCGAAGGTAAACGGGCTGGTCAACGATAGCGGCGAATCCTCCGAAAAGAAGGAAGAGCCTTCGGCTAAGTCCGAACAGAAGCGTGCAACCGCCGCCAAGGCACGGAGCACTTCGAGCAGCGCATCTGCCGGCGCACCCTCACGGCCGCGCACTCGGGCTGCAAGTTCGGCAACCAAGTCCAGCATCAAGGCGAAGAAGAAGGTCAAGCGCGACAAGCACCGCCGCAAGCTGGGACGTAAGACACCCGGATAATCGTGCGGGACGATCTAGCGAATCGGTCGATGCTGAAAGTGGGTGCCCCAGGTTCACGTCCCGACTTTGGACGCTAACCTGGGGCCGTTGAAATGATCTGCACCCACGTTGGGGTAAAGTAAGGTCGAACCTGGAGCACCAGTTTTACGGAACCGTCTCTATCGGTGCGTTACCGGCGTAATAGTGACGTAGGAAAGGAATGCCGTGTTGTCTCCCGGCATGGTTCCTATGAATTCCAGAGCGTGGCTGCCGGCGGTGCTAACGGTGAACGTCACAGTTTGCAAAGCAAAAGGTGCGCCCGTGGTCAGTGCCCAGGTTCCAATCGGAGTGCCATCTATCAATGCCACAACCGTCTGGTTGCCCGAGAACCCTCCCGAGCGCGATCCAAGATAGAAGCTCAGCCTGTAGCTTCCGGGAGTAAAACCCGTAAGCTCCTGCCAGACAAACCCGCCTAAATCCTGCAGAAATACAGCTTGATTGAAGGGCATTCCGCCGAACGACGGCGGGAAAAATATGGTGTCGGGACCGGTGAGGCCGGCCCCACCCTCCAGCGAGGTCGGAGCCAACTGCCTGGCCGCAACCGCGCCCATCTTCCATCCGAATCCGGGATCGCCATTGAAGTTCTGCGTTGGGTAGCCGTACGCGCAAGCCGTCTGAGCTCCCACGTAGGCGTAGCCGTTGCTGCACTGAATGGGAACGGCTCCAAAATCGAAGTTGACGATGTTGATCTGCGCCGATGCGACGGCGGCTAAGCTGAGGAAGGTCAAGAGTAGAAGGGCCCTGTGAGGTGTCCGCATGATTGCCTCCGGGGCGAAGTGGCTGGCGCCATCATGCGCGGAAGCCGACCCTCTGTCAGTGATGGATGACGCACATCGCGGGTTGTCGGGTGAACTGCCGATGATGCCCGCTGAGGCGCGGAACGTGCCGCGCCCAGATCAGTCGCGAGATTTCGTGAGCAGGTAGTCCAGGCTGTATCGTCCCGCGCCCGCGAGGAACAGCGCGAGCATGACTCCGAGGTACAGCACAATCAGTTCTCCGTGCGCTCCCTCTTTGCCCAAGAACGTGAAGTGGTGGACGAATGCCCACGCGACAAAGATGTTGAGGAAGCTGTATAGCGCTGCCCAGCGCGTCGCCAGGCCGAGCACGACAAGAATGGTGCAGACGAAATCGCCAATCATTGCGATGACGAGACTCGGCACCGGCCCGATGTGTATGGGATCGGGAAAGTGCTGTGCCATGGCCGAGAACGTGAACACCTTCTCGAGGCCGTGCTTGATGAGCAGGGAACCTGCGATCGTCACCCGCAGAGCGAGCAGGCCGGCATCCAGGTGCGTGCCTCCCGCGGTAAGAAATCGAAACCGATTGTTCATGCACACCTCGTATCGCCTAGGTAAGAGATGCCGGTGAGTGGGCTGACAACTCGCGCGAATGGAAAGCTGCAATTTGCCAAGAGAGCAGTTGTCCCATTTCGGCGTTTCCCAACTGAACCGCCATTCATTTATACTTGCCCGTTTCGTACTCATATCTAACGCAGCAGTAGAACAACGAGGAATTTCGGTGAAGATCCTGGTCTGCATGAAGCAGGTTCCGCAGAAAGATGCCCCGCTAAAGCTCAACGAGGGCGGGACGTGGATTCGCGAAGATGTCTCCTACGAAGTGAATGAGCCCGACGCCTACGCTCTGGAAGAGGCGCTCCGCCAGAAGGAGAAGCACGGCGGCGAAGTGGTGGTCATCACCAGCGGCCCGGCGCGCGCCCAGCAGGTACTGCGCGAGGCGCTGGCCAAGGGCGCCGATCGCGCCATCCATCTCGAGGGCGACAACTTCGTCACGCTCGACGCCTTCAACACGGCCAAGGCTTTTGCCGCCACCGTTAAGGATGAAAACTTCGATCTTATTTTTACCGGGCTGCAGTCGGACGACTTCGGCTTTGCCCAGACGGGCGTCATCCTGGCCGAACTGCTGGGCTGGCCGCACGCGACCATCATCATGCAGATCGAGAAGGGCGACAGTGGCATCAAGGTGAAGCGCGAGCTCGAAGCCGGCTTCTTCCAGTTTGTCGATATGCCATTGCCGGCGGTGCTCACCATTCAGTCGGGCATCAACAAGCTGCGTTATGCCACGCTGATCGGCATCAAGCAGGCGAAGAACAAGCCGCTCAAAAAGGTTAGCTTCGACGAAGTGAAGTCGGCGCTCGGCGACAATTTACAAAAGATCGAGAAGCTTTATATTCCGCAGAAGACCAAGAAGACGGAAGTGATCGAAGGGCCTCCGGCGGAAGTTGCGAAGAAGCTGGTCGAGAAGCTGCGCAACGAAGTGCGTGTGTTGTAAGACGGCAACCAGCTGCTAACAACTAGCGACTAGTCGCTGACAGTTAAGACCTGTCGCTCATCATTCGAAAATTGCGAGGTGCAGCCGAAATACCGATCAAAGCCTGTCGGGAGCAAGGTTTTGCTAAAAGCTAGCCGCTAATTGCTGGCCGCTAATACGGCATCTAACCGGGTAAGAACCTAATTCGTTCAAGGAGTCTGCTCGATGCCAGGATACGATCGCGATCAGGTTGCAATTGACAACACCGTGGAAAACCGTCAGCTCGGTTCCATCATGCTGACCATCGGATGGATTCTGCTCTGGATGGACGGGATTCTGGGAATCTACTTCTTCCAGAGCTTGCGCAACGGCTCGATGTTCTGGCCCATCTGGCTGACCATCGAGGGCATCGCCGGCTTGGTGCTGGTGATCATGGGAACGCGGTACCGCCGGGCGCTTGGCGCGACGCGACTGGGGCAGCGCGATATTGCGCGCACCGCGCGTCAGGAAGCCAAGGCCGAGGCGGAAGAGAACCGCGTCGCCTGATTGCGCGCTAGGGTTTCGGTAGAGCGAGGGTGGCATGTCGTCGATGGAGGCGGCTATGTCATCGTCAGAAGAGAAGCGTGAAGACGGCTCGGCCATGTTGGCCATCGGCTGGGTCATTATCCTGTTCGCGTTGCTGGTCTTCTTTTTTCATCCAGCGGCGTTGAAACTGGGCGAATCGAGATTCGCGGCAATCGCCGCATGTTTGGCGGTCGCCGGCCTGATCCTGGCGCTGGCCGGAACGAAGATCCGGCGGCAGAATCGGTGAGAAAGCAAGCCGTTAGCTTGGCACCTGTAGCCGGCGGATGAAAATCACTGACGGCTGACGCAGGAAACGTGCGGGCAACGTCTTGGCTAACTGCTAATTGCTAGATAGGACTCTTAATGTCAGACACCATCCTGGTTGTTGTTGAGCAACGAGAAGGCAAGCTGAATCGGGTATCGTATGAAACGCTAACTGGAGCGCAGGCCCTGGCGGCCGAAACGGGTTGGGCGCTGGAAGCCGCAGTGGTCGGCAGCAGCGTCGGCGAGATCGCCAACGAAGTCGCCAAGACGAAGGTCGCGAAAGTTTACGACATCGAGTCGGCGAAGCTTGAGCCCTACACGCCCGACGGCTTTGTCACTGCACTGAAGCAGTTCGTTGAGCAGAAGAAGCCCAAGCTGGTGCTGATGCCGCACACTTATCAGGTACGCGACTTCGCGCCCAAGCTGGCTGCCAGCCTGAACCGCGGGCTCATCAGCGACTCGGTCGGCTATAAGTACGAGGGCGGGAAGCTGCTGTTCACGCGCCAGATGTTTCAGGGCAAGTTCGCAGCGGATGTTGCGTTTGTCGGCGAGGGTCCGTACTTTGCGACCTTCCAGAACGGCGCCTTCCGCGGCGATCAGATGCAGCAGGCCGATGCGGCCGCGCCGGTCGAGACCGTTAACGTCGAGATCGCCGACGGCGTGGTGCGCAATAAGCCCGACGCTCCATTCAAGGAAGCCAAGCAGGCTGTCGATCTTACGCAAGCGGAGATCATCGTCGCGGTCGGCCGCGGCATTAAGGAGCAAAAGAATATCGAAATTGCCAGGCAATTGGCCGAGGCGCTGGGGGGCGAAATCGCAGCGTCACGACCGATATGTGATTCCGGCTGGCTGCCCATGGACCGCCAGGTCGGCTCCTCCGGGCAGACGGTCGCGCCCAAGTTGTATCTTGCGCTGGGTATCAGCGGAGCTATCCAGCACGTGGTCGGCATGAAGGGCGCACGCACTATCATCGCGGTAAATAAAGATTCCGAGGCCCCGATTTTCGAGATCGCGGACATCGCCGTGGTGGGAAACCTGTTTGATATCGTTCCACCGCTGGTGGAAGAAGTGAAGAAGGCAAAGGGCGCTTGAACGGCTGCCGGGCCCTGAAGTTTGCAGTTCCTGCTGTATTTTGTCCATCCGGATTTGATTTTTGAGCTGCCGTGACCGCCCTGGCTCCCGGAGTCTCGATGTTTCTCAGGGTTCGTTTCGCGTAACGCAGGGAACATGTATCTTTCTGCCTGCGTATCTTATACTTGCCAACGGGCTGACTCTGACACTGTGGCATACTGCCTGAACGCACCGAATTAATACTTGCACTCCCTGCTTCTGGATTAGGCTTAATGATTGTTTTTCGTAAATCGCTTCCCGATGTAGAACGCCCCGTTATGGAAGCCGACGTTGTCATTGTCGGCGGAGGTCCGGCGGGAATGGCCTGTGCGCTGCGTCTTTCGCAGCTGATCGACCAGCACAACGCCGCCCATCCCGATAACCAGCTCAGCAAAGAAAATATTTACCTGCTCGAAAAAGCCCGCGATGTGGGCGCGCATTGTCTCTCCGGAGCTCTGCTCGATCCCCGCTCCATGCGCGAACTGCTACCCGATTTCGAGAAGGAAGCGCCGCTCGACGCCACTGTCACCAAGGAAGCGGTCTACTACCTGACCAAGACCGGGAAATTCAAATTTCCAGTCACGCCACCGCCGATGCGCGATCACGGCAACTACGTGATCTCGATTAACAAGTTCGTGAAGTGGCTGGGCCAGAAAGTCGAGGAGGCGGGCGTAACGGTCTTCACCGGATTTGCCGGCTCCGAGCTGCTGTTCGAATCCGGACGCGTCTGCGGTGTGCGCACCGACGATAAGGGTGTCGATAAGAACAACCAGCAGAAATCGAACTTCGAGCCAGGCTACGATCTGAAGTCGAAGGTTGTGATTCTCGCCGAGGGCACGCGCGGCTCTCTTACCAAGCAGCTCATCGGACGTTTCCAGCTCGATCGCGAGCGTAATCCGCAGACCTATGGCGTCGGCGTGAAAGAGTTGTGGGAGCTGCCTGCGGGACGCATCGCGCCCGGCGAAGTTATCTACACCATGGGCTATCCGCTCACCTTCAACGAGTATGGCGGCGCCTGGATTTACGGATCGAAGGACAACATTGCCTCGCTCGGCTTCGTCACCGGGCTCGACTACAAAGACCCGCGCATCGATCCGCAGCGTATCCTGCAGGAGTTCAAGAAGCATCCGTTCGTCGCCAAGCTGCTGGAAGGCGGCAAGATGGTGCGCTACGGCGCGAAGTCGCTGCCGTATGGCGGTTGGTGGTGCATTCCTCCGCTGGCCGGCGATGGCTGGATGATCCTCGGCGACTCGGCCGGTTTCCTGAATTCGCAGCGCCTGAAGGGAATTCACCTGGCAATCAAGAGCGGCATGCTGGCGGCCGAAACCGCATTTGAAGCGATGGCCAAGGGCGATTTTTCGCTGCCTGTGCTTGAGGGCTTTCAGGCGCGCGTCGAAAACAGCTGGATCAAGAAAGAGTTGTGGCCGGTGCGCAACTTCCATCAAGGCTTCGAGCAGGGATTTCTCTCGGGCATGTTCCACGCCGGCATTCAGCAGTTCACCGGAGGCCGCGGCCTGAAGGCGCGCTACATGAACGACGCCGGACATCGCCACATGCAGATGCTGCGCACCCTGCCCAACGACGGTGGCGCCGAGAAGGGCATCATTGGCCCAGCCAAGGGCGACGGCAAGCTAACCTTCGACAAGCTGACCGACCTGTATCACTCGGGCACGAAGCACGAGGAAGATCAGCCGGCGCATCTCGTCATTCACGACACGACTATCTGCAACGAGCGCTGCGTGAAGGAGTACGGCAACCCGTGCAAGAACTTCTGCCCGGCGAATGTCTATGAGATGGTCGAGGCGCAGGACACACCGAGCGGGCTGGAGATCCACCTCAACCCGTCGAACTGCGTCCATTGCAAGACCTGCGACATCATGGACCCCTACGAGATCATCACCTGGGTCCCACCCGAAGGCGGCGGCGGCCCGAACTACGAAGGGATGTGAGGGGCGCTGACGCGCTCCTGGCAGCTAGCAATTGGCAACTAGCAACGAGCACTTAGCCATCAGCAGCTAGCAGGCGCGTTATCTTGGCGGCTCGCCTGTTTGCTTTGGTTAGAATCAAATTTCGAATCCTCCAACGAATTGTCATCCTGAGCGAAGCATCCGCGCGTCTTTCCGCCGCCTCTTTTGCGGCGGGCGGATGCGGAGTCGAAGGACCTGCGGTTCGTGCGAACGTGAAGGATCCTCCGCCACGAACAAACCGCAGATCCTTCGACTGCGGCGCAAAATACGCGCCTCCGCTCAGGATGACAATTCGTGAAATCGGGGCCGCCAGTTCCTGGCGTATCCCCGAGCTCGACTGTACAGGTCCATCGGTAACTAACCGCTAGTTGCCAACCGCTGCTGCTTTCCCCTCATTCCCGCATCTATAATGGCTGAAGTGTTTCCGACCTCCGCGGCCTAACGGCATACCGATGGTTGCGGCGGCGGTGTCCCGAATGACGAGAGTCGCTCGGGGCCGAGGGTGTGGAGGGGAACGTCCACGCCTCCCGTGCTTGGAAAGGGAACAGCCAGCCGCGTGCCAACGCGCGTCTGCTCGAGCCCTTTACCCCGCACAACAGGAACTCCCGCCCTAGCCAGAAGAGGGCTGGAACGGGGCACCCGGTCTTTCGGCTCTTTGCCAGAAACGTGGGCGCGAGCATTCCGGCGAGAAGCGAAAAGCGAATCGCATGTTTCTCCACGACCAACACGGACGGCGCATCAGCGATCTGCGGATCTCCATCACCGATCGCTGCAACTATCGCTGCGTTTACTGCCGCTCGGGCAGCGACGGTCCTCAATTTCCGGAGATGCCTATCGCCGACTACCTCCGTATGGCACGCGTCTTTGTGGGTCTCGGAATCACCAAGGTCCGTCTGACCGGAGGCGAGCCCCTGCTGCGGAACGGGTTGGTCGAGATGGTGCGCGAGTTAGCGACGATGCGTACGCTCGAAGGTGAGCCGCTGGACATCGCGCTTACCACCAACGGACATTTGCTGGCCGACCTGGCACAGCCCTTGGCCGACGCCGGTCTCTCTCGCGTCACCGTTTCGATGGACGCCGTCGAGCCCGAGCATTTTGCGCGCATCACCCGCGTGCCCAAGAGCTATGAGCGTGTGCTGGCCGGAGTGCGCGCCGCGCAACGCGCCGGCCTCAATCCGGTAAAGATCAATTGCGTGCTGCTGCGCGGCTTCAACGACGACCAGATCACCGCCTTTGGCCGCTTCTCGCGCGACGAGGGCGTCAGCGTACGCTTCATCGAGTTCATGCCGCTGGAGGAAGATCGCGTGTGGTCGCCGGAGATTGTGGTCACGCTCGACGAAATCCTCGCGCGCATGGTCGAGTTCATGCCGCTGCGCGACCTGGGTCAGCAGGGAAGCGAGACCGCGCACCGCTACACCTTCGCAGACGGCGTCGGCGAGATTGGCATCATCGCACCGGTGTCGCATCCATTCTGCGGACACTGCAGCCGCGTCCGCGTCACCTCCGATGGCAAGATTCGCACCTGTCTCTTCTCCGTGCGCGAACACGATCTGGCAGCGCTGATGGAGCGTGGCGCCAGCGACGAAGAGATGGCCGATTTCATCCGCGAAGTCGTCGACCACAAGGAAGCCCGCCACCACATCGGCGAGCCAGGCTTTGTGCCGGCATCGCGAACGATGGTGCACATCGGAGGCTGAAGCCCCGCCGTTGGCCGTGAGCTAAAACTAACGAATTGTCATCCTGAGCGGAGCGAAGGACCTGCTGTTTGTCCGCCCCGAAAGTCCTTCCTGCGCGAGCAAACCGCAGATCCTTCGACTCCGCAGCGCAACCGAGGCGCTGCTGCGCTCAGGATGACAAATTCGTAGTGGGGCAGGACAACGTGGAGGGAATCTGTGGCGAAGGGCGACAGGCGAAGGGGGACAGGCGAAGAGCGGCGATCCAGTTGCTAATTCTGCAACTCCCACTTGCGCATTCTTCATCAACGCGTAACAATTGAGAGTTCGATTTCTCGTCGGAATGCTTATGTTGGGTCCAGAAGCCGCGGTCTACAGCGCTTCTTGATTTTGTAACGTACGTAGGGGGCGGGTCATCGAATGAAGTGAGGTAAAAGAAGCGTCAACTTGCAGCTTCAACATCCCCGTAGGTCGGGTGCGCAAGCATAGTGGATCTACTGGAGCCGCGAGTCAGCTTTCAACATCCCCGTTCCGGGGCGTGTCTTTCCGATCAACGGAATCTCGTCGCCGGGACTGAAGGCAGAGACAAAAAAATGGCTACAGCACCGATTACTGAAGCGGCATCCTGCTCGCTTGAAAACTACCTCGTTCTCCCCGATCGCTCGATGGACGCGCGCATTGCCGCGGCCAAACGCGAACTGGGCGACGAGTGTGTGATCCTTGGACACCATTACCAACGCGACGAAGTCGTACGCTGGGCTGATTACCGCGGCGACTCCTATCGCTTATCGCAGGTGGCCGCGGAGGCCAAAGGTTCGTACATCGTTTTCTGCGGCGTGCATTTTATGGCGGAGAGCGCCGATGTGCTCTCGCGGCCTGGTCAATCCGTTGTCCTTCCCGATCTCAACGCCGGCTGCTCGATGGCCGACATGGCGGAGATCGGACAAGTCGAAGATGCCTGGGAGCAGTTTGTGCGTCTCGGCCTCGCCGACGATGAAGGCAACGGCATCACGCCGATCACCTACATGAATTCGACCGCCGCGATTAAAGCCTTTTGCGGCGAGCGCGGCGGGCTGGTCTGTACTTCCTCGAACGCCAAGGGCGCGTTCGAATGGGCTTTCCGGCGCAACGAAAAGATCTTTTTCCTTCCCGACCAGCACCTGGGCCGCAACACCGGTTTCGCGCGCGGCATCCCGCTCGAGGAGATGGTGGTGTGGGATCCGTATCAGTTGCAAGGCGGACTGACGGCCGAGCGCTTGCGCAAAGCGAAAGTCATTTTGTGGAAGGGGCACTGCTCGGTGCATCAGCGCTTCCTGCCGGAGCATGTCGACAAAGTTCGCGCCAACTACCCGGGTATTCAGGTTGTGGTTCATCCCGAGTGCCGCTGGGAGGTCTGCCAGAAGGCCGACGGCATCGGCTCGACCGATCACATCATCAAACGCGTTAAGGAAGCACCGGCGGGTTCGGCGTTCGCCATCGGCACGGAAATTCATCTGGTGAACCGGTTGGCGAAGGAGTACCCGGACAAGCGCGTCATCACGCTCGACGACTCCGGCTGCCTGTGTACGACCATGTTCCGCATCTCGCCGCAGCACTTGTGCTGGGCGCTGGAAAACCTGGTCGACGGAAATATTGTGAATCAGATCAGGGTAAACGAAAAAGTAAAGATGTGGGCGCGCGCGGCACTTGATAGGATGTTAGAGATCCAGTGATTATTCGCAAACGTCCTCGTGAGAAATTTCTGCGGCGGGTTCCCCGGTACTGGTGTGATGTCCGGGAGCACCGCCGTCGTGTTATTGAACGCCACAAGGCGAAAACATTGGCCAGGCTGGAAATTGACATGGCGCGAACTTTTACCGTTGCTGAAGCTGAGACTCTGTTGCCCGTGCTGGAGTCGCTGCTGCGCTCCGCGATCGATGCCAAGAAGCTGATCGAAGAAGTGGACGACGAACAGCAGGCGTTGGCCAGTCGTGTCTTCGTCAATGGCGGAACAGCGGTGAACATCGTGGCCGTGGCGCGCCGCAAAGCCGAGCGCGAGAAGGCGCTGCAACGGGCCAAAGACGCGGTCGCCGAAATCGACGCAACCGGGGTGCAAGTGAAAGACCTCGACATCGGGCTGCTCGATTTTCCATGTTTGGTGGGCGAAGAGGTAATTCTGCTGTGCTGGAAGCTGGGCGAGCAGGGCATCACGCACTGGCACGGCGTGGAAGAAGGCTTCGCCGGCAGGAAGCCCATCGACGAGCGGATTCTCAAAGGGCAGAAGAAGAGCAATTAGACGGGCGGCCGCCGACCCGACGCACGTACCGAAATTGTCATCACGACGAGGGCTTCAGCCGAGGAGGGATCTGCTTTTCGCGGCTTCGGAAGGGCCCTTCCTCCGCGCCCGCCCAGCAGATCCCTCGCTCCGCTCGTGATGACAATGTCGTGACTTAGTCTGCGTCCCCGCACTTCGCGTCGCCTTTCCAAACGTGGCATGATAACTGGAGCGCCTGTTGCGCCGCCCGATTTCTATTCATGATCCAACTCTCCTCAGCCGGCAAACGGTTCGGCCCCAAGCTGCTGTTCGACGGTCTCGACTGGCTCATCACGCCCAATGAGCGCGTCGGCCTGGTGGGCGCCAATGGCACCGGCAAATCCACGCTGCTGAAAGTTCTGGGCGGCATCGAGTCGCTCGACTACGGCACCATCGTCTCGGCGCGCAATACGACTTTCGGTTATCTCCCGCAGGACGGTCTCAAACTCTCGGGCCGTACCGTCTTCGACGAGTGCATGTCGGTCTTCTCGAACCTGCGCGCGCTCGAGCAGGAAATGGAAGAGCTCACGCACAAGATGGGTGAAATCGACCCGGCGTCTAACGAATACGCGCAGGTAGCCGAGCGTTACCAGCGCATCTCCGGCCACTTCCACATGAACGACGGCTACGCGCTCGACGCGCAGGTGGGCACCGTGCTCGACGG
>DATHQX010000152.1:0-76728 GCA_035482295.1 Verrucomicrobiia bacterium | reverse complement strand
CAGCGCTGTCCGCCCGCTACGGTTGTGCCGTAAACATTTCCGGCGCTATCGAGCACGACAGTTGATTCTGGGAAGCCGCCGTCGGTGCCGCCGGTGAAGGCATAGAGCACGTTCTCGCTCCAGCCGGTCGAGCCTGGCGTGAGCTGATAGACCGCGCCGAATCCGCCGCTGCCGCCTTGCGATGTCGCTCCGTAGAGATTGCCGGCGTTGTCAAAGACGACCCCAGTATTCGCGCCGTTGCCGTCATCGCCTCCGCTGAAGCTGTAGAGCACGTTTTCTGTCCACGCAGCGGGCAGCGTAGGCGGAGCGTTGATGCCAGGGTGAAGTTTAAAGACCACACCCGCACTTCCCGTTCCGCCGGCATTGCCGGTGCCGTACACCGCACCCGATGCGTCGCGGGTCAGCGGTCCTTCCGGATCGCCGCCATCGTTGCCGAGGGTGAAGCTGTAGAGCGTGCTCTCAGTCCACCCGGTCGAGATCGGCGCCAGTTTGAACACCACGCCGGTGTCGTCGTTGTTTACCTGGGAGGCAGTTCCGTAGAGATTTCCTGCAGGGTCGAGGATTACGCCGGCCAACGGTTGTCCGCCGTCATTGCCGCCGGTGAAGCTGTACAGTACGCTCTGCGTCCAACCGCCGGAGCCTGGCGCGAGTTTGAACACCACGCCGTTGTTGGAGCCTCCACCGAAGGTCGCTGTGCCGTAGAGATTGCCGCCAGCGTCGAGAGCCAGCGTCCCTTCGGGACTGGCGCCATCCGCCCCGCCTGTGAAGCTGTAAAGAATGGTCTCGGTCCAGCCGCCGGAGGTCGGACTAACCTCGTAGACGGTCCCTCGGTCGCTGGTGCCGCCACGGGAGGTGGTGCCGTAGAGATTGCCTGCGGCGTCGCGCACCAGTCCGCCCTCAGGCGCGATGCCGTCATTGCCGCTGAAGGAGTGCAGCACGGTCTCGGTCCATCCACCGGAGCCGTGAGCGAGTTCGTAAACTTCGCCGTCGCTGCCGAAACCTCCGGTGGTCGTGCCGTACAAATTGCCGGATGGGTCGAAGATGAGCGTGCCGTAGGCCGCGCAGTCGTTTCCGCCTTGAAAGGTGTACAGAACGTTCTCACCGGCGGAGGCGACGGCCGCAGCCGTAAGGAGAAAGAACGCAGCTTGAACAACCAGGGAAGCAGTTTTACTGATTCGCACGATACTCCTTATCCCTTGCTTGAATTGAAGTCTGGATTGTGCCGGGCAGGGGGATGCCCACAGCGATAGCCAACTTACTTTGGGCGAAGTGTCGCGGAAAGCGGCGCGAAGGCGAGTTGCTAGTCGAAACTTGCCGAGACGGGCTCGAGCCATCTCGGACTGAGGCAGCAACGAATGTTGGGTAATTTATCCCGATTGTAAAAGTTCGGTCAAACGAATCGGTGCAGATGCCAAGAAAAGTGTGGTCGAATGCGGAAGAATGACGTACTGATCAACTCTCGTCGAACCGATCACCTGTATTTCACCCGCATAACGGCCAGAGTTTTCTCGGGTCCCCGCGACAAGAAAGGCGGCGTTGGCGGGCTCGGCACACCGCCTGTTCCTTGCTAGGGCGTAACCTCCCAAACCGTTCCTTCTAAATTGGCTCCTCCCTTGAACGCGGTTCCAAAAATATTTCCGTTGCGGTCGAAGACCGGGTTGCCTATGGGGCTAGCGCCGTCATTCCCGTTGGTAAAGTCATGCAGGCTGCTGTAGCTCCAACTGCCGTTTGCGTTGGTAAGTTTGAACACCGCTCCGTATCCATACGCGCCGTTCGTGCAGGTCGTTCCATAAAGATTGCCGGCACTATCGAGCAATAGGTCGCCTTGCTGCCCCCAGCAAAAATATCCGGGCTCACCGGTCTTTGGAAAACCGTAAAGCGTCGTCAAGGTCCAGTTGCCGTTGGATGGGGTGAGTTCGAAAATTGTGCCGCCGCCGTCTACGCCATCTTGTGATGTAGTGCCGTAAAGGTTTCCGGCGGCATCCATGATCAGGCCGCCGACGGGAGTGTCTCCATCGTTTTGCGCCTGGAATGAATACAGAACCTGCTCTGTCCAGCCGGACCCGGAAGGACTCAGCTCATAAATCGTGCCGCATCCGCGTCCGCTGTTGCAGCTGGTATTGGTGCCACCTTCTGCTGTCGTGCCGTACAAGTTTCCATTGCTATCCCGAAGCAGGCCGCTTTCAGGAACGCTGCCGTCGGTTCCGTTTCCAAACTGGTGAAGGATGGTTTCATTCCAAACGCCGTTTGCACGTGTTAACTCGAACACCGTACCGGCCATCACACCAGATCCTGGAACGTTGAAACTGGTTGTGCCATAAATGTTTCCGGATGCGTCGAACAGAAGGTTACCGAAGACCGGCCACACGCCATCATTCGGGATGCTGTCAAAGTCCCACACCGTCGATGCCGTCCAGTAACAGAGGGCAGTTTTGCAGGGGCTTAAGGGAGGTCGCAAATTGTAGACGTTGCCGCACCCCAGGTCACAACCAAAGCCTCCCTCGTAGGTTGTTCCGTAGAGGCTTCCGTCCGGTCCAAATACGGGCGGAGCCAGGGGTGTATCGCCATTCGTCCCAGTAAACGAGAACAGCAGTGAGAAAGTCCAGGCATTGTTCCTGTTCGAAAGCTTAAAGATGCCGCCCTCCCCAGCGTAGGTCGCGCTGGTTGTACCGTAGAGATTGCCGGCCGCATCGATGGTCACTCCCGAAGCAGGTTCGACCGGTCCAGGGTACTGAAAGGAATACAGGACATTAAAGGTCTGAGCATGCGCCACCCCGATTAGAAACAGCGGAGCGACGAACAGCAACACGTGGAAATTACAGAGGCAGATTCGAGCAGCTGCGTCTTGTTTCTCGCTCTTCATAACCAACTCCGGCAGTCGTTCTTGCGGGCTGGCAAACTATATAACCGAGAGTGGAAGCAGTCAAAAGAACAGTGGATTACTCGAGGGAAAAGAATGGAAATTGAATAGAACGGTTCGGAGTGTCCAATCAACCAGCTCTCACTCTTTTGCGCTCTCTTGGCTGAACAGGTTCCGCTGCCTATCTCCCGCCAGTTCTGCCATCTGTTCGATATATGTATCGGCGTCGAATTTTTTGCGGGCAGCGTTGCCGGACATGTAGCGGATGGTGCCGAAGATAGGGCGCTCGAACCACGGACGATCAAACTTGCCGGTGATCGACCAGGCGATGCCGGCGTAGCCGTTGGGGTCGCGTCCGTCGAGGAAGTACTTGTCGTTGAGATAGACCGCGGTCTGGTAGGCGACGGCCGGTGACGAACTCCACTCCAGGATCTTCTTCGCCCAGTACATGCGCATGTAGTTGTGCATCCAGCCGGCGTGCAGCATCTGGCGCTGGGCCGCATTCCAGAGTTCGTCGTGGGTCTCGGCGTACTCCAGTTGGTGCCGCGAGTAGTGTTCGTGCCGATTGTCGTGTGCGTGCTTGGCAAGCGTCTTATGTGCCCAGTCAGGCGCACTCTCGATGGAATCGTAGAGCTCGTTGAAGTGAACGAAGTTGATCGACAGCTCACGCCAGGTGATGAGCTGATCAAGATAATCATCCTTGGCGCTACGCGGGGCGTGGCTGTCTTCGACGGCGCGGACGACGGTGTGTGGCCCGATGTGTCCGAAGTGCAGGTAGGGTGAGAGCCGGCTGGTGCCGTCGATTTCGGGCTTGCCGTGACGCTCAGGATAGTGCGCCAGCTTGTGAAGTACGAAGGCGCGGAGTAGCTTCAGCGCTTCGCCTGTCCCGCCCCTGAACGAATCAACCGGTTGCACCGAGCGATCAAGATTTTTCCAGTGCTCAGTGAGGGCGAGTGAGCCGTCGTCGGGCAGCGATTCCAGTCCGCATGGCTTCTCCCATTCGACTTTGGCTTTGATGTTGCACGGGCTCTCCAGAAATTCCTTCAATCGTGATTTGAGTCGCGGGCGAATGATGCGCGCAGCGTATTGCTCTTTCTCCAGCAGCTTCGACGGAACGATGACATCAGCGTCGACGGTCCAGAGCGGCAGCTTGAGCTTCTTCGTCGCCAGCTCGCGCCAGTGTTCGGGCTCGCGCATGGGATTCTCATCGCCGACCACCAGCGATGCCTTCACCTCCTCGCAGAACTTCACGAGCGAGTGTTCGGGATACCGCCGCAGCACGTAGCCGATGCCGCGCTTGCGAGCTCGTTCGGCGGTGTCGGGGATGCCCTGCGCGAGGAATGCGTAGTGCCGCAGGTTGGCGTGCGGATAAAACGGCACCGGCGCGAAGAAGATCACCACCGGCTGCTCGAGGATATTCGCGGCTTGCACGGCGACGTCGAGAGCGGGATTGTCGAGCGCGCGCTGCGCCCGCTGCATCCAGTAGACGACGCATCGGCCGCTGCTGTCGGGGGCACCGGGACGGCGCACCGTGACGCGTGGGTTCGAGGTGAGCTGTTCGAGTGTCTTCATGCGGCGCGCGACGCTGGTTCGATTGGAACACGAGTGCGATGCGGGGGCGAACAGTGGTGCCGTTCAATCCCGAACATGGTTTTCCTGTGGAGAAAAAGTAAGGCCGGCGCTCGCTAGAAAGCGCCGGCCGCACGCCACTTGCCTCTCGCTAGGGCGTGATTTCCTATCCCGTGCCGCACCCTGGATTCAACTGGGTCGTAGTGTCGGTCTCAACGCCACCACAGCTGATCACTCGATGACCGAGAACTCTATTCCGGAATAGACCAGGAAGCAAGCGAATTCTAGCTCGGTTACCAAGGCAGAGCTGGAATTTGGATACTTCACGGCGAAACGAGACTCAGAGTGCTCGCGCGCTGGACGCGCGCAAAACCTCATCGGCAATCGCGGCGGCCTGCACACTGGGTCTCACGTCATGCACGCGTACGATATGGGCTCCGCGGAGGATGCTGATGGTTAGTGCCGCGATAGAACCGGAGAGACGCTCCTCCGGCGACAGATCGGCCCCACCGGGCTTTCCCGCGGTTCGGCCGATAAACGATTTGCGCGAGGTCCCGGCCAGCACGGGAAAGCCAAGCCGTTGCAGGCGATCGAGGTGGGCCAGCAGCGGATAGTTCTCATCGAAGTTCTTGCCGAAACCGAATCCGGGATCGATCACGATGCGGGAACGCAGCACGCCTCGCTCGAGGGCAACTTGCAAGCGATTCGCCAGGTCGTGCTCGACCACATGCAAAACGTCGGCCTCGAATGGCAGCTTGCGCCATTGTCCGGGAGTGCCGCGGGTATGCATCATGACCACGCCGCATTCCAGTTCGGCGCAGGCGTCGGCCATCTTGTCATCCCACTGAAACGCGCTGACGTCGTTGACGATCTCGGCGCCGGCGGCAACCGCTTGACGCGCGACCTCGGCTTTGTAGGTGTCGATGGAGAGAATCGTGTCCGGGCGTTGGCGAAGAATCTCTCCGATGACCGGCAGGATGCGCTGGAGCTCTTCCTTATCGGTGACTGGAGGTCTGGTTGGCGTGGCCTCGTCTCCGGCAACGCGCGCTCCCGGCCGCGTCGATTCGCCGCCGATGTCGAGCATGTCGGCGCCTTCATCCAGCAGTCGCAGGGCGTGTTCGATGGCCGGCTCGGGAGCCAGAAAGTTGCCGCCATCATAAAAAGAATCGGGGGTAACGTTGACTACGCCCATGATGAGGGTGCGCTCGCCGAGTGCCAGCGATCGAGTGCGCAGTTGCCATCGGTAGGGAGGGCGCATCTTGCGATTGTACCCGCGAGGGAAGTTGGCACGGGACGAACCGGCGATGAAAACTGCGTGTCATTCCAGGTGCAAGCCGCAATGTATTGCGCACGATTGCGATTTGCATGCGATGCTAGAATTCCAGAGTAGTCCTATGTTCCGGCTCCGCTATTTCGCCGCGACTTTCCTGTGGTTGACGCTGCTCGTTCCGGCGTATGGAAGTGGGAACAAACGGCAGTCAAGTGCGGCGAAGCTCACCCACGACATTCAGGACATCGTTGACGACCAGGACAGCGCGCGCGGCTTTTGGGGTATCGAAGCTGTCTCGCTGGACAGCGGACGCACGCTGGTCTCACTGAATCAGGACAAGCTGTTCACGCCCGCTTCCAACGCCAAGCTTTTCACCACGGCTGCGGTCTTCGGCCTTATAGGTCCGGACTATCGTTTCAAAACGACGGTGGAGACCATGGGCACGCTCGACAAATATGGCCGGCTCGACGCCGATCT
This sequence comes from Verrucomicrobiia bacterium, assembly GCA_035482295.1. Taxonomy (GTDB): domain Bacteria; phylum Acidobacteriota; class Terriglobia; order Terriglobales; family Acidobacteriaceae; genus Bog-257. The sequence continues at coordinate 70,552 of DATHQX010000152.1, read as the reverse complement.
GATCGTGGTGGGTCGCGGCGATCCCAACCTCTCCGGACGCACCTTGCCCTACAACATGCGCACCGAGCGCAGAGCCCCGCCCATCCAGGTATTGCAGGATTTGGCCGACGAGCTGGTGCAGCACGGGTTGAAGTACGTGGATGGCGACATCGTCGCCGACGACTCCTACTTTGTGTGGGAGCGCTACGGCGAGGGCTGGTCGCAGGACGACTTGGCGCGGGAGTGGGGCGCACCGGTTTCGGCGTTGACCATCAACGACAACGTCATCTTCGTGAACATCATGCCGGCAGACCGGCCGGGCGAGCGCGCGTTTCTCAACATCACGCCGTTCCCGGAGTACTACAAGATCGACAACCGCGTCGTCACCACACCGGCGGGCAGCGAACCGCGCACGGTGTCCATCAATCGCGAACCCGGCTCGAACCTGCTGACCTTCTGGGGCAATATTCCACAGGGCGATCCCGGCTTCGGCGAGGCGCTGGCCATCGAGGACCCCGCCGACTTCATCGCACGCCTGTTTCGGCAACTGCTGGAGGAGCGTGGGGTCACGGTCTACGGCCACGCGCGTACACATCACACGGAACTGGCGTCGATGCAGACGTTCAGCATTACTTCGATGGCGTCCGGCGGCGGCAACAGCATGCGTCCGCCGACTCCCACGCCAATGGTGCTGGCCAGCTATCAGTCTCAGCCGGTTGGTGAAGACCTGCGGGTCATCAACAAGGTGAGCCAGAACCTTCATGCGGAACTGATGTTGCGCCTGCTGGGTAAGGAGAAAGGGAACTCGGGGTCGATTGCCGGCGGCCTGGAAGTCTTGCGCAGCTTTCTGGTGAACGCCGGAATAAAGCCTGACGAATTCGTCTTCCTCGACGGCTCGGGCTTGTCGCGCGAGGACCTGGTGACGCCGGAGGCGGTCGTGGCCCTGCTGCAGTATTGCCATAAACAGCCTTGGGGAACGGCGTTCGTAGATACTTTGCCGGTTGCAGCCACCGATGGTTCGCTTTCGGACCGCTTCCGCAACACCCCGGCTGCGGGAGTAGTTCACGCCAAGACCGGCTCCCTTAGCCACGTGTACTCGCTGTCTGGCTTTGCGACGACGAAGTCGGGCGACCACATCGTCTTCTCGGTGATGACCAACAACAACAATATGGCGACAAAGAAGGCACTGGATACCATCGACGCGGTAGTTGTCCGAATGATGGACGACGCCAAGTAAGCCCTGCCGACATTAGTTCTTCCTTAGCTGCGCTGGCCTCCTGTTTGCTCCGATGCACAATGTGATCGCGCCTCCCGGCGCAAACTGGTCCTCCGGAGTAGTTCGGATTAACAGAGGGGAGGCGCGGTCGCTTGGGAGGCCATCATGTCCATCACTGCCATCGCCGGCAGCACGTCGCAACTCTCCAACATTCAGAATCAATATCAGCAGGTACGCAGCCAGTTCAAACAGCTGGGGCAGGACTTGCAGGGCGGAAATCTGGCCCAGGCGCAAACGGACTTCGTCACCTTGTCGCAGTCGTTCGCCAGCCAGCTCGGCAGCCAGAGCCCGGTCGGGCAGATGCTGAGCAGTGTTGGGCAGGCGCTGCAGTCCGGGAACCTGTCGGCGGCCCAGCAGGCGTTCAGTTCGTTCACTAAGGTAGGGCCCTCGGCCGTGCATCATCACTCGCACGTTCCGCCCACAGCAGGTCAGCTGACGCAGGGTCTCCAGCAACTGGGGCAGGCGCTGCAGTCTGGGGATCTGTCGGCAGCGCAACAGGCGTATTCAGCGTTGCAGCAGGTGTGGCAGCAGATGTCGGGCAGTGGCGGCACCCAGGCTGACACGCCCACAGCGACGTCGACCACCAGCGTGACCGCGTAGCGCATGATCGTTTGCGTGGGATTCGATCCGTCGAACGAAGGTCATCGGGTAACGACTCATTCACGGTCTTCGAATGAGTGGGCGGAAGAGATTCTCTCAGCCGGGGCCCGAGTCTCAACGCTTTCGAGACTCGGGAAAGGTCCGCGATGAAGAAAGCCACGCCAAATTCAACTCCGACGTCGGCCGGAGCCGACTGACTGCCAAGTAAGCACCCATCGCTCTGATCATCCTAGGTCTCGAGCCCCGCGAGACCTAGGGCACCCGGCTGAGAAGACTTCAGACGTGCCGAGCTTCTTGCATAGCCGAAAATGTCGTATTTCGCCAAAAAGCTTGTCTGGCAGAGAGTTCCCGGTTGCGGACTACGCCCTTTGGGGGATACGATAGGGGAGTTGGGGGTGGTTCCTCGTCCATTCCCGCGTAAAGCCTGAATCTGCAGTTCCACGTTCGACAGTCAGCAATCCCTCATACACTGCATTCGTTCAATGCCTGTGTGCGAGTACTCCCAGGAGAGACTAAGATGGCGTGGTACGCGTACTGTATTACAGAGCAGCAGGGCCTTCAGAACGGGACACGAGCCCGGCGCCCATTCGCACTAGAAAATCTCCGGGGCGTGAACGGTGCCTCGGTTTTAGCCTACCCCAGCGGAGAATTCGCGGTCATCGTAAGCGATCACTCTCCCGAACAAACCCTCACCCAGCAGGCCATCGTTGATCACGCTCGAGTCATCAGCGAGTGCTTCCGAACCCTCACCGTTCTTCCTTTCCGTTTCGGCACCATCTTCGATTCCGATGAAGCTTTACGGCGCGCCGTCCGGGCGAACCGCAAGACCTTCATGGAGACGGTCGATCGTCTGCGCGGCAAGGCGGAAATGCACTTCAAACTCCTGGTAAAGGACGGGAACCTGGAAGCGGCGGTTTCCGACCTTCCTGCCGGCGTTGGGGGTGAGTATCTGCGCAAGCTGCGGGAGCAGGCTTCCCGCGAGCGGGAGCGCCAAACCAAGGCGCGCGCCCTCTCGATGCAGGTGCACAAGCTCTTTTCGCCTATCGAAGAGGATGTCATCTGCAAGCGTACTGATTCAGGCAGTATTCTTATCGACTTCGCTCACCTGATTGATTCCAACTCGGTTGCCAAGTATCAGAACCGCTATGGCACAGCGACACGCCATTTCAAGGACTGCCATGTCAGCATCACCGGGCCATGGCCGCCCTACCACTTCATGCCGGGAAAACTGCGCACGGTCTCCGGCGGCAACTAGTCACTGAGTTGAGGGGCGGCCGAATGGGCCGCCCAATGTCTTAATCCTGCTTAGACCCATTTACTTACTTGCCAGCTACTCCGAAAGCAAATCCAGAGTTAGAATCCTCCTACTCAGCCAGACGCAAAATTAGTGTGTGTTCCGGAGCCTTCGAGGTGACTCCTGATGGCAGTTCTACGTCAGGTGCAACCCTGAAGTGGGCATCCAGATTCTCACTATTGCACGTTTATTTCCCTGTGTGGGGCGGGGAATACTTCCTCATGGCCAACGTGTAAATCTGGAAGGAGAATGATCCCAACGCAAAAACTGCGAGTTCTAATTGTCGATGACGACATCGCGACTGGCCGGTTCCTGGCTGCTCACATGATTCGTCGCGGCTTCGAGGTGAGCAACGCCAGCAGCGGTGAGGAAGCCCTGCGCGTGTTGCGGGTTTGCGATCCGGCTCTGGTTTTGCTGGACCTTTCAGGGCCGGGCGCCAGCGCCCTGGATATCCTCGGCCGCATCAAGCACAACAAACCTGAAGTTTCCGTCCTGATGATTTCTTCCCGGCACGATCCCGAGATTATCTTCACTGCCTCGAAGCTGGGAGCCGACGAGTACCTGCCGAAGCCGTTTGAGGCGGCGGATCTGGAGCTCCGGGTCAACAAGATGCTCGAGAAGCAGCGCACTCCCAGTGAAGGCACGCAGCTTCGTGACCAGGTGCGGCGGGCTCGCGACTTCGCCGGTCTATTCGGAACCAGCCCGCGCATGGAAGAGGTCAAGAACACGATCGAGCAGGTGGCCGATACCACGGCAACCGTCTTGATTCGCGGTGAGAGCGGCACCGGTAAAGAGGTGGTCGCGCGCATGATTTATGCGCAGTCGGGCCGCAACGATAAGCCCTTCGTGAAGGTCAATTGCGCGGCGATTCCCCACGAACTGCTGGAAAGCGAGCTGTTCGGCTACGAGCCCGGAGCGTTTACTGGCGCGAATCGCCAGAAATTAGGCAAGTTCGACCTGGCCAATACGGGCACGCTCTTCCTCGACGAAGTTAGCGAGATGCATCCGGCGCTTCAGGCCAAGCTATTGCACGTCTTGCAGGACGGCGAATTCTCACGCCTCGGCGGCAAACGCGACATCTCGGTCGACGTGCGCGTTCTGGCAGCAACCAATAAGGCCCTGGAGCTCGCGGTTCAGGAAGGCACGTTTCGCGAGGACCTGTTTTACCGGTTGAACGTCATCACGATCCACATTCCGCCGTTGCGCGATCGGCGCGAGGAAATCCTGGTCTTTCTCGAGTTCTTCCTCCGGAAGTACAGCGAGTTTTATGGAAAGCAGCCTCCGCGCTTCACCGACCACGCCACCACCCGCATGTTGGAATACAGCTGGCCCGGGAACATCCGCGAGTTGGAAAATCTGGTCAAGCGATACGTCATCGTCGGCAACGAAGCCCAAATCATCCGCGAGCTTTCGACGCACAAGCCAATCGTGAGTTCGGTCAGCGGCATGTCGGCTCCTCCGGAACAGGCGGTTCCGCCGCGTCCGCAGGCTTCAGCTCCGACCATTCCGATTACTGCGGGAAAGGCTACCCCGACGGTAGACGACGAATCGCCGTCGCTGTTGGAGATCGGCCGCCGCGCCGCCATGATCGCTGAACGCGAAGCCATCGAACGCGTGCTGACCCAGACTCGGTGGAACCGTCGCCAGGCGGCCAAGATCCTGAAGATCAGTTACAAGGCGCTGCTCAATAAATTGAAGATTATCGAGGAGCAGAACGCCGCTCAGAATAAGAATATAAGCGCATAAGGTTGGCATTGCGGTTCCATGTCACGAGGACTCCCGGATGCCCTTCGGCGCCTTCGACGACTGCCTCTAAACCACAATATCGCTACTGTTAACAACTACTTTGCTGTTGACACAGGCGCCGGCTGACGAAGGCGCGAGCTTTTGGTGATTTAACTGCACGTAGCAGGAACACTAAAGAGGCTCAAAACCTTGAAAATTTACCTCTTCCGTCTGTCTCGCTATCTCCCGGTATGTCCCGCAGAGCGGGATATGTCCTTGCATCGCCTTCCCTGAACGATCCCTACCTCGCTGGCCTCTTTCGGAAGAGCGGCCTCAATTGGCCGCTTTTTTGCTTTACTGGCAGATTTTCAGCCCCTTCTAATAGTGGCAGCATCCAACTGCTCGACCGCACGCGGGGTGGCGGACACGAACCGGACTGAGTTGACGCGCGTTCTTCCGGACGCATATCATTCCGCTTCGCACACCGCATTTTTGCCCTCGGGGAGACCTCAGGGCGGAGGTGCGGAATTGGGCAGGGTATAGACCATGGATAAGAAGAAACTCGAGGTATTCAAGAAGCGACTGGAGGAGCGCCAGCGCGAGCTACGCACGGCGGTAAGCCGTACCGCTCAGGACGGACGCGACGCCGATCTGGAGTCGGCACAGGACATCGCCGACCGGGCGGCCAACTCCTACAACAAGGAATTTCTTTTCCATCAGAGCAATACGGACCGCCAGTTGCTCCAGATGGTGGACGGTGCGCTGGACCGCATACGGGAGGGCACGTTCGGCCAGTGCATCTCATGCGGCGAGGAGATCAACCCCAAGCGGCTGGAAGCCGTTCCCTGGACACGCCACTGCATTGAGTGCCAGGAGAAGCTGGAGAAAGGCATCCTCGAACATTCGAGCATTTAGCCTCTCTGCGCCTGAAATTCGAAGCCGCCCTGCCAAGGGCGGCTTTTTGCTGGCTGCTCAGTCCAGTGCCTCAAAAGAATTGTCATCCTGAGCGAACCGTTCGCGCCACTGCTCTTCGGCCGTATGTGAGCCGCGGCGGAAAACAGATCCCTCGCTCACGCTCGTGATGACAATCTCGAGTGAACGACCGCGCCGTCGAGAATCCGCATTTCGTCGACGCAAGGACGAGATGGACACCCGGTCCGGGTGATGGGAAATAAGAAACGGGGCTCGCGAAAGCGAAGCCCCGTGCCAACCCTGATTGGCCTTAACTTCTAGTCGTCCGAGTGCGGCTTCATATTGCCGGTGCGTAGATACCGGTTGTGCCAGCCCAACGACTCTCCCAGCAGATGCGGGGTGTGCCGGCCATATGCCAGCCGCTCGGCTCGGTTGAGGTAGTCGAGCAGGATCGGTTTGTAGTCGGGCGCGGCGCACTTCTCGATGACCAGTTGAGCGCGCTGCCGTGGTGACAGACCGCGAAGATCTGCCAAGCCTTGTTCGGTCACCACCACCGATACATCATGCTCGGTGTGATCGACATGCGACACCATCGGGACGATGGTCGAGATGCTGCCCTTCTGCGCCGACGAGGGCGCCATGAAGATCGACAGGTAACCGTTGCGGGCGAAGTCGCCCGAGCCGCCGATGCCGTTCTGAATTCGCGAGCCCATGATGTGCGTCGAGTTCACATTGCCGTAGATATCGGCTTCGATCATGCCGTTCATGGCGATGACTCCCAGCCGGCGAATGATCTCGGGGTGATTGGAGATATCCTGCGGCCGCAAAACGATCTGCTTGCGGTAGCTGTCCATCTTGGCGTTCACTTCGTTCAGCATATCGGGGCTGAGTGAGAATGCCGTTGCCGAAGCCGCCGTCAGTTTTCCTGAGTTGAGCAGGCGAATCATGCCGTCCTGTATGACTTCGGTATAGGAAGTGAGTCCCTCGAATGGGCCCTCCTCTAATCCGAACAAAACCGCGTTCGCGATGTTGCCGACGCCCGATTGCAGTGGGAGAAGATTCTGAGGAATGCGGCCCTTCTTGACCTCCCATGCCAGGAATTCGAGGATGTGTCCGGCGATACGGCGGGAGTTCTCGTCCGGCGCCTTGAACGGGCTATTGCGATCGGGAGAGTCGGTGAGCACGACGGCCGCGATCTTCTCCAGCGGAACCTCGAGGTACGGGCTGCCGATGCGTTGGCCAGTGTGGGTCAGCGGAATCGGCCCACGGTTCGGCGGAGGCCGCAGTCCGTAGTAGATATCGTGCATGCCCTCCAGGGCCATGGGCTGCCATGAATTCACTTCGATGATTACGCGCTCGGCTTGCTCGATCCAAGTCTTGTTGTTGCCGAGTGATGAGCTGGGAATCAGGCGTCCGTCCTCCAACACCGCGGTAACTTCGATCAGCGCAACATCCAGCTTGCCCAGGAACCCGTACTCCACGAACTGCGCAACGTGGCTGAGATGGATATCCATGTACTCCATCTCGCCGGCGTTAATGCGCTTGCGGGTCTCGGGGTCGGACTGATAGGGAAGCCGCAGATGGATGCCGCCCGCCATGGCGAGGGCGCCGTCGAGTTCCGGCCCGGTGGAGGCGCCGGTGAAAATGCTGACCTGGAACTTCTGTCCGCGCAGGTTGGCGTCAACGATATGGCGGGCCAAGGCCAAAGGTACTGCCTTCGGATATCCCGAGCCGGTGAAGCCGCTCATACCGACCTGATGACCATGCTGGATCAGCGCGGCCGCCTCCTCGGCGCTCATGATGCGATTGTTCAGACTGGAGTTGAGGATGCGTGAGGTAGAAGCAACTGCGGAAGAGGACATTCGCAAAACCCTTTCAGACGCAGGAAAATTACTGGCTCAATACCATGTACGATAGGTGGCGTGAGAGACAGCGTCTGTGAGGCGGGTCACAATTGGAGCAAGCATGGCTGCGAGCCCGTACAACTTCGGAGGAAATGAAAAAAGACCTGGAGCGCTCCCACTCCAGGTCTTTCTATCACGTGATCGCGCGGATCACGGTCTCCGGGCCATCGGAGAGACTGCTTCGCACCGTTGCACAAAACTCCAAGATTGCTACCTACCACGGGTTCGCTTGTACCTTGGAGACCGGGCTGCGAATACTTTCTAAATAGCAACTTTATTACCAAGGTGGCTGGTGCTATTACTGATGTTAAAATGTCTTGATTTGCAATGACATACAGAAGCTGTCGTTGCGGGCAAGATTACAACTCTGTCAAATTCCGGCTAGTTTAACTATCCACCTGGATAGTCGTACTATCCATAAGGTTGGCACACTGCTATGGTTTCGCCAAGATTTACCGACGGTCAGCCGAATTCGCTGCCTCAGGAGGGCGGCTTGGATTCCAGGGTGGTGGTAGTCTCGGGACCAGCCAAGGGTACTCTTGTCCGGCTCTCTGATGACCAGTTGTCGGTTGGCCGAGATTCTGCAAATAATCTTTGCCTGCGCGACCGCGCGGTTTCCCGACGGCACTTCACCATCAGCAAGACTGACTCGGCCTTTCAACTGATCGATCTCGAAAGCCACAACGGGACCTTCGTTAACGGCATTCCGGTGCGCCGTAAGCTGCTCACCCACGGCGACACTATTCGTGTGGGCCGCTGTGAACTTGTGTTCCTGATTACCGACGACGCCGAAGAGCGGACTCAGGCGGTGGAGTTCCAGGACTCCGATTCGGCCGAGTTGATGACAACCACCAACATCCGCGCGTATCCCTCGGTGTCGCGTCCGGCGGTGGATGTCGGTCGCATGGCGCGCGATCTGAACGCGCTGTTCAAAATCACCAACGTTCTGAACTCCATCCGTTCGTCGGAGGAGTTACAGCAGAGAATGCTTGAGCTGCTGGGCGAGGTTATCCCCGCCGAGGCGGGCGCCATCGTGATTCTGAGGCACGCGGACGAAGAGCCCACCTCCAGCCACGTCTGGCGGCGCCAGGGCGACAGCAAAGCGCAGCTGCGCATCCGCCGCGAGCTGGTGCAGCGCGCGCTGTGGGAGCGCTCTCCCGTTCTCAGTCGTCCCGCCGCGGATTCGGGAGAGAAGGAAACAGTTATCTGTGTGCCCCTGGTGGCCGTGGAACGCACGCTCGGCGTCTTGTACATGACTACCACCAACAGCGAAGGCTTCCAGGACGATCACGTGCACTTCCTCAGCGCGGTCGCCGGAGTCGCGGCCGTGACGCTGGAGAACATTCTGGCCACGGAAGCGCTACGCAACGAGAACCGCCGTCTGCAGAAGGAACTCGATCTTGAAGGCGTCATCATCGGCGAGAGCCGAGCGATGCGGCAGGTGCAGAGCTTTATCAGCCGCGTGACCAACAGCGACTCCACCGTGCTGATTCGTGGCGAAAGCGGTACGGGCAAGGAGTTGGTCGCGCGTGCTATCCATCGCAATGGTCCGCGGGCCGACAAACCGTTTGTCGCGATTAACTGCGCGGCCATCCCGGAGACGCTGCTGGAGAGCGAGCTGTTCGGTCATGAGAAAGGCGCGTTCACCGGCGCCATCGGCTTGAAAAAAGGCAAGCTGGAGGTTGCCGAAGGTGGAACCATCTTCCTGGATGAAATCGGCGAGATGGCGCCGCTGCTCCAGGTGAAACTTCTGCGCGCCCTCCAGGAGCGCGAATTCGAACGCGTTGGCGGCACACGCACGCTTAAGCTGGAGGCGCGCGTTATCGCCGCTACCAACAAGAATTTGGAAGAAGCTATCAAGACCGGTGATTTCCGTCAGGACCTCTACTACCGGCTGAACGTGGTTTCGATTGTGGTGCCGCCCCTGCGCGAGCGTCCCGACGATATTCCATTGCTGGCGATGTATTTTGCCGCCAAGTATGCGGAAAAGTGTAAGCGGCCGCTAAAGGGAATCGCTGCGCCGGTGCGCGCGCTGTTGTCGAACTACAGTTGGCCGGGCAATGTGCGAGAATTGGAGAACGCGCTGGAACACGCCATGGTTCTCGGCATCGGTGACGAGATCGTTCCCGAAGATCTACCCGAATCCTTGCTCGAACAACCCTCGTTGCCCAGCGATGGCCAGAGCTACCACGACAGAATCAACGATCTGAAGAAGAAGATGATTCTGGACGCTGTGAAGCTGAACAAAGGAAACTACACGGAAGCGGCGCGCGCGCTCGGCGTACATCCGAACTATCTGCACCGGCTGATTCGCAACCTGGAAATCAAAGGCGAGATACGCGGGGATAGCGAATAGTCCTCCCGCTCCTTTCTACTTTTGCGCCAGCACCAGCTTCGTGGTGATTGCCTTGGCACGAAGATTGGTCTCAACGTACATTTCTGACATAGGACATAGTTTCTCTTGACACTCATTCGCGCAGTGCTACTGTGAGCGGACGCAAGAGCTTACTTGGAGGGGCGAGGATGAGTTTGCAAGCCAAGGTCTGGACCGTGACGATCGTAGCGGTGGCGGTTGGAGCTGGAACTTATCTGTCCGTTGAAAAGTCGCACCGGTTCGTACAGAAAAAGAATCTGACCAACGTTGCTGTCACTATAAGCAACGATTGCAAAGTGGATCCAAAAGAAGTCACGATTCACGTTGGTAAGGAGCAAGTGCATTGGCAGGCTGGCTCCAACGGGGCAAAGATGCAATTTAGCGATTCGCCTTTTACGGATGCCAGCCTATTCGTCATCTCCGGTACAGCAACATCAGTTGACTCAGGGCTAACAACTGATGATGCGAATAACTGTGCGGAGGCCTCCGCCACCTCCGGCAAGAAGTGCGAGTACGATTACACGGTGACTGTAAACGGTGTGCAGTGCACTGACCCAAGAGTGATCGTAAGCAAATAGTCGGATCTTGAGCTAGACAACCGTCGGCCTACGGCGTCCGGGCGAGCTAGCTGTCAGGAATGTTGGTGCGGACATAGGAGGACATATGGGAGTGCGATCTAGAATACGGGGCCTGGTGCTGCTGTTTGTCATAGCTGTCGTCTGCATAATTCTGGGTTGCAATAATTCTCAACAACCACCGCCCCAGAAATTCTTGAGCAATGTTCCTGCCAGCATTTCCGTTAATGGCGGTACATGCACCGTGGCTGACTCTCACATTTCGGTCAAAGCCAATGAGCAGGTTGCGTGGACGGTGCAGGGAAATACCCCTGTCGTGGTCTTCTTCAGTGACAATCCATTTCTCCACAGCAACCCCTTCAACATTGCTGTAGGGCCAGCCGCTACCACGTCAGGAGGGGTAACCGACGTGGTGAAGGACTGTGTTAAGAAACAGCCCCATTGCGACTATAAATACACCATCAGCATGAATAGCAGGACCTGCGCGGATCCGAGGGTCATCGTCTCGCGATAGACTGCACGACTAGTTATTCGCGAGAAGTGCCCGGAATTGTGGATTGGACTGTAGAGAATCAAAGTCTGGGAAGTCTCTGACTTCAGAACGCGAGTAGCCCGCCTCGATTGCCTTCTGTAGCCATTGCAGCGCTTCGGTGGTCTGGCCGAAGTGGTTGTAGACCAGCGCCGCGCGGAATAATACCTCGGAATTCTTCGGCTCCAGTCGCACGGCCTTCTGCAAGCTATCCATAGCCTCAGCCTTCTGGCCGGTCATGGCGTAGTAGTCGGCCATCATGGCGAGCGTCTCTCCATCGCGGGGATTCAGCGCTTCTTGCGCTTTGCCGAGTTCCAGCGCCTTATCGTAAGCCGCCTTGGACTCCGCGCGGCGGCTGGGAGTCCAATACAGAGCGTCTCCAAGATTTCCCCAGGCGGTCATGTTGCGATCGTTAATCTTGGTCGCCTGCTCGAAGTTGTCCGCTGCATCCGAAAAGCGACGAAGCGAAAAATAGGCCGTGCCCAGATTGCTGCAGGCGTCAACACTGGGCCGCAACGCGATCGATTTCTTCAAGATCTCGATGGCGTCGCCGTAGCGGCCTTCGTAGACGTAAGCTCCTCCGAGATTCGAGTAGCCGCGATAATTATCCGGCGCCAGTTCGATAACCTTGTTAAACATCTCCGCAGCTTCGTTGTAGCGGGACTGATTGATGTAGAAGACGCCCAGCCAGTTGTAGACCGCCCAATACTTCGGACGAACGCTGATGGCTTTCTTGTAAGCGGCTTCGGCGGCGGCCGACTTGCCAAGTTCCTGGTACGCGTCCGCCAGCTGTCCGAGTGCATAGTCGCCGTTGGGATCCAAATCGAGTGAGCGCTGATACTCCATCACAGCCTCCTCGTACTTGCCCGTACCAAACGCCACATTGCCCATGCAAGTGTGGGCCTCGGCCAGCTGAGGAGCGAGGTTGACCGACTGCCGGCAGTTCTGGCCGGCCAGGCTTAGCCAATCCTCTCCGCGATTCTGCTGAAAGCCAAGCCAGTACGCCTGTCCCAGGGCCGCGTAAGCAGGAGCGTATCGCGGATCAACTTTCAGCGCCTGGTTGAACTCGGCGATGGCGTTGTCGATGTTCTCCGGCTTTTCGTACTCCAGCAGGTAACCGCGGCCGCGGATGTAGGCGTCGTAGACAGCAGGTTGCGTGTCCTGCCGCGTCGCCAGCGCCTGACGCTCGCTTGCTTTGACGGTTTGCGGCAGCATGTCGAGCACGGCATTGACCACCTGATCCTGAAGCTTAAAGGTGTCGCTGTCGTCGCTCTCCACAGTGCGCGCCGAGAGCTGGCGGTGCGTTCTGGAATCGACCAGATAGCAATTGACGCGCAGCATGTTTCCGGAGCGTTGCAGGCTGCTCTCGAGGACATAATCGGTGCCGAACTCGCGCCGCGCGTCAACCGCCGTCTTCACCGACTGATCGCGCAAGTCGCGTGGCGAGACCACCTGCACTGAATCGCCGCTGCTGGCTTGAACCAGCTTCGCAGTCAGCGTCTCGGTAAGGCCAAGTCCCAACGCGCTGGTAGAAGCGTCTTGCCCAACGGTTTCGATGGGCAGCACCGCCATGATTTTTTCCTTGCCCGAGATCGCCGGCAAGAGTCGTTTCGCCAGCAGGCCAATGGCAACACCGGCCAGCAGGATGGCGACGACGCCGATGGCGATCTTCTGCTTGCGGCGGCGTCCCGCAATTTCCATGACGCGAGACTGCTTTAGCGTGTCAGTGGCGATCTCTCCGCCCGACAGCAGCCGTTGCAGGTCGATGCGCATCTCGCGGGCGGATTGATAGCGGCGATCAGGGTCGCGGTCCAACGCCTTGAGGATCACGGCTTCCAGCGGCATTGTGATCGTGGGATTGATCAACGTGGGTCGCACCGGGTCGTAGTGCAGGATGGCGTCGATGGCCATTGATGGCTGACGGTCCGGAAAGGCGCGCTTGCCCGTCGCCATCTCATACAGCACCGCACCGGCGGCCCAGATGTCGGCGCGCGCGTCCGACGGCTCGCCGCGCAGCAACTCCGGAGCCATATAAGGGAGCGTGCCGCTCACCGACGTGGTGACCGTGATGGTCGCTGTCTCGGAACTCTCATCCAGAGGCTGGTTCAGCTTGGCCAGGCCGAAATCCAGGATCTTGAGCTGGCCGTCGCGATGCAGTCGAATATTGCCCGGCTTCAGGTCGCGATGGATCACGTTCTCGCGGTGCGCGGCCTCCAAGCCGCTTAGCAATTGAATACCAAGCTCAAGGACGGTCTTCTGCGGCAGCGGTTGCTTGCCGATCTTCTCATCGAGATTGAGGCCGGGAATGTATTCGCTGACCAGGTAGTCGATGCCGTCCTGGCAGCCGAAATCGAAGGCCATGGCGATGTTGGGGTGATTGAGGCGGGCCACAGCCAGGGCTTCCTTGCGCAGGCGCTCACGCTGAATCGCATCGCCGACTGAATCTTGCGAAAGGATCTTTACGGCAACGTCGCGTTGCAACTGCTCGTCGTGGGCGCGGAAGACCACACCCATCCCGCCGGCCCCAATCTGTTCGATCAGCCGGTAGTGACCAAATACCTGCCCGACGCTGGGAGCCGACATCGCCATGTGTCCGGAGTGTAGGACGGCTGCAAGGGCGCGTCAAACGCGATCAGGGATGGTTGAGGTCACTCTCCCCGCTTCACGCGGAATGGGAACTGGTTCGCGGCGAAAAAAGGCTTTTCACCCTGCGGTAGTTTCTGCTACTTGTTACACGCTCACATTTCCCGATGGCACCACTCAATTCGATCGTGCGACCTTCGAGGAGAGAAGTTAATGAGGGCACCTCTTGCATGCTGGTGTCAGTTGTTGACCCTGACCCCTTCTATGCTGCCTCTCAGCCGTGGCGGCAGCCCAAAACTAATGTTCCCGTCGATAGGAATCCAGTGGCCCGCTTCACGGTTCTTCCCGCAAAGCCGCTGTTGCCTAGACGAGAACAACCCTCAGGCACGCTGCAACTCTGGTATGGCTCCTTCACCTATAACGGCCAACAATACAACTACCACATGGTCGGCGCCGATCCGGCGACCAATCGGGGCGCACTGATCACGACCTGGATCATCCCGGTGAAGATCATCCTCTCCGATGGCTCAACTTGGGATCCGCTTTCCGGCGGCCCATTCAGCCCGTTGGCTCGCACAGCACTCTCACCCATCTTCGAACGAGCACGACCTACATCGAGGGCGGGATTGACGTTGGCACGACCCAGTACATCGACGCTTATCAGCGCGCCAACTTCTGGAGCATCGTGTAGAACAATCAGGACTCGCACTTGCTGCTCGGCGGGCCAACCCGGGGCATTGAGACTTTACCCAGCCTCACGTTGAATGTGCCCGCGCAGTACGGACATCAGGGACAGGAATACGCCCACACGGTCGCGCTCGTAGATCTCAATTATCTGGATGAGCAGATCACCAGCTACCTGGCCGCAAACCAGACGATTAACCCGATGGGCTTTCCCATTTTTTGAAACCGCCAACACTTATCTCACTGTGAACGGAAGCTGCTGCACTGGTGGCTATCACAGCGCGGTAGGCCAGCAGACCTATGCACACTTCACCTACATCACCTATCCCGGCATATTTGCGGAGGACGTTTCGGGCGCTATCGCACGAGGTGGGCGAATAGCTCGGAGATCCCCTGGTCGATGGTTATAACTCCACGCCCTGCGGCGGCTACCTGGAGATCGGCGATCCGTTGACCGGCAGCGACTATCCCTACGTTCTGCACAACTTCACTTATCACCTCCAGACCTCGTATTCCTGAAATATTTCGGTGGCGACCCGAGCGAGCCGGTCAACGGCTGGTGGACGTTTCAGAATGACAGCCGAATCAACATGGTCTGCCAGTTTGTTCCGTAACAATCGGGGGTAGCCGCGGCAGCATTCGCACCGCGGCCCATGCCATTCGAGATCGACCGCTCCCATCTCTATTGGAAACGATTGTTACTCAGTATGACGAATGTGCTGCGTTGGCCGGGGGCGGATCCAGCGCAATTCCGGAGCAGGTATGAGGCCTAAGAATCCGGCAAAGGAAAGAAAAAGCCGAGGCGCTGAGCCCCGGCTTTGGTCGTAGTGAAGTGAGAGAAGAGTTCGGACCCTTCTTAGAACAACTTGCGGCGGAGCACGCCAGCCACGCCGAGCAGGCCGCTGCCGAGCAACAAGATGCTGCTGGGCTCCGGTGTCGTAGGAGGCGGCGTGGTGCTGCCGTTACCAGTCAGGGTGAACGACTCGGAAGGAACGGTGCCGATCGAGTTCTCGGAAGCCAAGGACGGACCGGAGTTTTCATCCCAGTAAACCGGATCGCCGGCTGCGGTTGAAGCATTCGAGAGGGTCAGCCAGTAAGTGCCCGCGTTCAGCGTCGGACCAGAGAACGTGCTCGACTCGGTGCAGACGTTGAAGCCGTACTGGTTGCTGACGCAGCCGCTCTGCGTGAAGCTGACAGTCTGATCAAAGAAGCTGGTGCCGCCGAACTCGCTCGAGGTGATCGAAACTTCAGCCGACTGGAGTGTGTCCCCCGGCTCTACCCACGCAGCAAAGTTCAGGCCATTTACGCTGGTGTTCGGTCCGACGCTGAAAGAGTCGCTAACGGCGAAGCCGAAGTTGATGGTCCAACCGTCGGTCGTGCCATTGGTTGGGCCGTTGTCATAGATATCGTTCTGTGCCAGGGCGGGGATGGCTACCAGCGCCAACAGCACGATTGCGAGCGAAGCAAAACGTAGTTTCAAGGGAGAATCCTCCTTTGGTTGGAAATCGAAAGGTTGCGGCAACAGCGCGCTGCTACCGGACTCTTCACGCTCCTCGCAATCCTCCACCGAAATCCGCTTAACGAGCGGCCGGAGGGACTTACCTTGTGAGACCGTGACCATGATCCGAATCACCGTCATCACCGAGGTGCGAGGAACGCTGCCCCGACTCCAAAAGGAATAAGAACGGCAGAATGCAGCGCCAGAATGAGTCGAGGACCGAAAAGCCAACCCCGGCGCTCAATATGAGGCAGAACCTTGATCTCCGTTCCCGCTCACTTTGCGTGATCTATCGCTCGGCGACGAGACAGCGTCCTGCTCTTATCTGTATGAGTTATCGTGCTTAGGAAATGCAATTCGGGGGCCGCGTCAACTTGCTGAAAACAGGTTTACGTGGAAACGGATCAATGCAATGGCTTGCAACTAAGTTCGCAGGAATTACCAGCAGCCATCCTAAAATTCCCGAAATAGGAAATAGTAAGGAATAGAAACATTGCTTAGACTGACGGTTTTATCTGACACCACCGGGAGCTTATGATTCCCAAAATGAATCTCCACGTAAGATCTGTTCACGCAAGATAATTTCCTAAATTGGGAAAACGCCGTTAAAAACAGCAAAATATCGATAGCAATGTCGCAGCATAGCTACTCTCTGCGCAGACTAGCCAGCGCATTTTCTAAGTCCGTCATTAGATCATCGATTGCTTCCAGCCCGATGTTCAACCGCACAATGCGAGTGCCGTAGGCAGCGCGACTCTTGTAGTGGCTGAAGTCATATGCCAAGGCAAGGCTAGTTACACCTCCCCAGCTGTAACCAATCTCGAATAGCTCAAGTGTATTAACGAACTGCAGAACCTGTTCCTTGGTGAACTTCTCGCGAAAGACGATAGAGAACACTCCGGTGGAACCGGAGAAGTCGCGTTGCCATAATTCATGGCCAGGGCAGGATGGGAGTGCCGGGTGCAGCACGCGTTCAATCTCCGGCCTCTCGCTCAACCAACGCGAGATATTCAGGGCGGAAGCCTCGATCTTCTCGAGTCGCACGGCGAGCGTCTTCATTCCGCGCAGAGCCAGACTGCAATCGTCCGGGGACGCGGCGCAGCCCAGCAGCTGCTGAGTTGCACCCAGACGTTCGTATATCTGTCTGTCCTTCGCCGTTACCGATCCGAGCAGAAGGTCGCTGTGACCGCCGACATATTTGGTAAGCGCCTGCATGGTTACGTCGACGCCGTGCGCCAACGCATCGAAATACACGCCTGCCGACCAGGTGTTATCCATTACGACCAGAGCCCCAGCAGCGTGGACTGCCTGTGCGATGGCTGGCACGTCCTGTACCTCCATGCTGATCGAGCCGGGACTCTCGCACCAGACGACTCGCGTGTTGGGTTGAATCAGGCTGGCAACACCTGCGCCGAGGGTAGGGTCGTAGTAGCTAACCTGCACGCCGAAACGCCGCAGAACATCGTTGCCGAGCTTTCGATTGGGTCCGTAGACGCTCTCGGGAAGAAGCATGTGATCGCCGGAGCGAAGCAGGGAAAGGTTGATCAGCGAAATAGCATTCTGGCCGCCGGGAGTGATGATGGTGCGATAGCCACCTTCCAACTCGCAGACACGCGAGGCGAGTTCCAGGGTGGTAGGAGTGCCGTAGAGGCCGTAGGTGTAGCCGACTTCGTACTGATCCCAGGCGTCAGTGACCGTTGCGGCATCAGCGAATAGCGCCGTAGACGCGCGATAGACCGGGGAGTTGAGGGAGCGAAAGCCCTCGGGAACTTTGACGTCGGAGTGAATCAGCCTGGTCTTCCAATGCTTCTTCATCCGGCCATTATAGGTGGGACGCGGCGACTCTCGTTTCAGACCCGCATGAACCAAGAGAGGCGGAGGCTGTGGTTATTCGATGATCGCGAGCGTGTCGCCGGCGTTTACAGCAGAGCCTTCGGCGGTCAGGATCTTTTGTACCCTACCGTCTTTGGGCGACTTCATTTCGTTCTGCATCTTCATGGCTTCCATGACGATGACACCCTGACCGGCCTTCACTTCATCTTTTTCCGCAACCAGGATGCGGACGATCTTGCCCGGCATCGGCGCCTTGATCTTCTGCGGCCCGGCTTCGGTTCCTGCAATCGCGCGACGCGTGCGCAGCGAGCGCGGATCCCGCACATCGACCGCATAACGCGCGCTGCCGATCACCATGTGGAGTTCGCCCTGCAGCGACCGTTCGCGTTTGATCTCGTAAGCCTTGCCGCCAACCAGAACAGAGAGAACGTCGCGCGCGGTCAGCTCGGCGTCCACGTCGACCTCCTGGCCGTCTACTTTGCACAGCCAGCTCTTCTCGCCGCGAATCAATTCCACCTGGTGGGTCTTGTCGTCTACTACTACGTCATAGGTCATAGGAAGCCTTTAGCAATTAGCAAGAAATTCTCGCGTTATATTCCTGAGCCGCATTCTGGTGAACAGAAACTCAGCGCTCGCGTAGCGCCTCGGCACGCGCGGTGCGTTTCCAGTTCGAGACCGGAGGCTCGACTGCGCCTTTGCCGTTGTTGTTCGCCCCGGCGTCGTTCCCATTGGGCAGCGTAGATTTGGGATCCATGGAGGCGAAGATCGCTGCACCCAAGGCCGCGATGATCGGCCGCCGCTCATCGGTTTCGTTATTGGGCTTGGCGAGCAGGCGATCGAGAAAGCCGGTATCGATGTTTCCCGCCTGAAAGTCAGGATCCTTCAAGATGCGCCGGAACAGTGACGTGTTGGTCTTGATGCCGCCGACGAAGTATTCGTAGAGAGCGCGCAGCAGGCGGTGAATGGCCTGATCGCGGTTTTCCCCGTAGCCGACCAGTTTGGCCAGCAGAGGGTCGTAATCCAACGGCACAGTCCAGCCTTCGTACATGCCACTGTCACGGCGGATGCCCGGGCCGGAAGGCGAGATCAAGCGTGTAATCATTCCTGGCGAAGGAAAGAAGTTGTTGTCCGGATCTTCCGCGTAGATGCGACACTCGATTGCGTGACCGCGCAACTGGATGTCTTCCTGCTTGAACGGTAGCTTCTCACCGGAAGCGATATGCATCTGCAGATGCACCAGGTCCAGACCGGTAACGAATTCCGTGACTGGGTGCTCCACCTGCAAGCGGGTGTTCATCTCGAGGAAGTAGAAGTTGCGATTCTGATCGACCAGGAACTCCACGGTGCCTGCATTGTAGTAATTAGCAGCTTTGCCCACGCGCACGGCGATCTCGCCCATGCGGCGGCGCATATCGTCATCGACGATGGGTGACGGCGACTCTTCCAGTACCTTCTGGTGGCGACGCTGCACCGAACATTCGCGCTCGCCCAGGTAGACCACGTTGCCGTGCTCGTCACCGAAGATCTGCATTTCGACGTGACGAGGGTTGACGATGAGCTTCTCAATATAAACTTCATTGTCGCCGAAAGCGCGCTGCGCCTCGCTGCGGGCAGCTTCGTAAGCTGAGTGGAGTTCCTCGGGCGAGGACACTTGGCGCATACCTTTGCCGCCGCCGCCGGCAGCTGCCTTCAGCATGATCGGGTAGCCGATCTGTTCTGCCAAATGGGTAGCGGCGTCAATGTCGAGGCCGCGCTCCGAACCCGGGACGAAGGGAACGCCGGCCTTTTTCATGTTCTGCCGGGCGCGGGTTTTCGAGCCCATCATCTCCATCGACTCCGGCGAAGGGCCGATGAACTTGATACCCGCCTCGCGACAGGCACGCGCGAAGGCTGCGTTCTCCGACAGAAATCCGTAGCCCGGATGGATTGCCTCCGCGCCGCTGCGCTTGGCCACATCGAGGATCTTAGCGACGTTAAGATAGGACTCGCTGGCGGTGGCCGGCCCGATGTGATACGCGTAATCGGCTTTGCGAACGTGCAGGGCTTTCCGATCCACGTCAGAAAAGACGGCGACCGATTCGATGCCCATCTCGCGGCAGGCGCGAATAACACGTACGGCGATCTCGCCGCGATTGGCAATCAGCACTCGTTTGAACATGGTGACGCCTCAAAAGCGTGCGTCCTGACAGGAGACGAACGCGGCTTCCAGATGTTCCTGCGGAATCTCGGGCGGAAGAGTGGCGGGTTAACCCGCACCTCCACAGAAACTTGAATTCTACTGCATCGGTCACGAGCGCAGAGTGCAAATGTCTCAGATGCCTTAACCCGTTCGCGATAGCCGAATGAGGTTCTGCGGACCTGGAGCGGCTCTTTGTTAGACTTCCAATACTCAAGTCTCGCGAGGATACTGCGTGAAGAAAAACACGATGTCCCAATCGCCCCTGGGGCAGAAAACTACTAAAAGCGTAGCAGCCTTTTCAGCTCTCATTCTTGCAGGCGCAGTCATCGGGATGGCCGGACCTGTCGTCCAGACCCAAACTGGAAGCGCGGCGTCCGCGCAGTCCACCGCCAGTGAAAAGTATAAGAACATCAAAATCCTGAAAGACATTCCCGCGGACCAGTTGATTCCTTCCATGCAGTTCATTAGCGCCTCGCTAGGCGTTGAGTGCGACTTCTGCCACGTCGAGGGCACCGGGGGCAGGCTCGAGTTCGACAAGGACGACAAGAAGGAAAAGAAAACCGCTCGCGAGATGATGCAGATGATGTTCGCCATCAACAAGAACAACTTTGAAGGCGAACGCGAGGTTACCTGCAATACCTGCCATCGCGGAGCGCCGCATCCCCAAGGCATTCCGGCCATTCTGGCCGAGAACGCCAAGCCGGAGCCGATGCCAGAGCATCAACACGAGATGAAGCCGGAGCAGTTGCCATCCGGCGGCCCGGTGCTGGCCAGGTACATTCAGGCGTTGGGTGGAGCGGCGGCGCTTGCAAAGGTGCAAACGCGAGTCGAGAAGGGCAAAGCGATCATGGCGGAAGGCCCACCCACGCCGATCGACATCTATACAAAAGCTCCGGACCAGCGAGTCTCGGTGATGCACACGCCTAAGGGCGACAGCGTGACTGCTTACAACGGCAAGGGAGGCTGGATCTCTTTTCCCGGACGGCCTGTGCGAGAGATGTCGGAGTCCGATCGACTAGCCGCCAGGCTGGATGCCGAGAGCTTCTATCCCAACCTGCTGCAACAGCAATTCACCGAGCTGAAGTTACAAGACCATCCCGAGAAGATCGGAAACGCGGAAGCCGATGTGGTGCTCGGACTCGTCAAAGGCCAACCGCCGGTGAAATTCTACTTCGATCAATCGTCGGGCCTGCTGGTGCGGATGGTGCATTACAGCGAAACGCCGCTGGGCTTGAATCCGACGCAGGTGGATTTCGCCGATTACCGGGCGGTGGATGGGGTGAAGACGCCGTATCGCTGGACGATCGCGCGCCCCAGTGGAGCGTTCACCATTCAGATCGATGAGGTGCAGCAAAATGTGCCCATCGACGAATCCAGGTTTGTCGAGCCGACACCAGCAACGGGCCAGAAATAGTGCTTCCCGACTGAGAGAGAACCCATCAGGGCGTACGGCCTTTGATTCTAGGTGAATCACCAGAGTTAGTCCGACGCAGGCCTCCAAATTTCCGAGCAGCGCACCAGCACAGCCTGATCCGCACTCAGAGTTCCCCGCTCTTTCTTCCCCAGTGGTTCATCGATGCCAGTCCAACATAAAAATAGAAGCTCAGGTTCCAGTTCCGACTAATCCAGCATCTCACGGGTAAGGGCACGCTTTCTAAGTCACTCGGTTCGATTTAATCCTGACCCTGAAAGCGAGCCCTAATGCCGTAAACCGTTTCCGCGTCGGCAGTCGATATGCGAACGAAAAGTCGCTATCGTCTGGAAGGCCTGGAAGTCGGAAAACGCGAACGAAGCGAAATTCGAGCGGCACAACTAAAAACACAAAGAAGAGGTTATCGACATGCCTTTGCTCCAAGTCGTAATTGTTCTCATCGTGGTTGGCGTCCTTTTGTGGTTGGTGAATCGCTACATTCCTATGCAATCGACGATCAAGTCGATTCTCAACGCGGTTGTAGTTATCGCGGTTGTACTTTGGATTCTGAACCTGTTTGGCCTTTTCCAGGCCTTATCAAATGTTCATGTTGGCAAGTGAGCTCTACCTGCCTTCATGTACGGCGGAAAACCAGTGGGGGCACGTAATCGCCAGGCAGACTGCGAATCGATGCCGTTCCACTGTTGTTCTTGCTCTGTTAGGAATGGCATGGATGTTGTCCTATCCATTAAATGCACAAGAATTAACGGGAAGCCCGCCCAACCTGGAGTTAATTCTGGACTCGATGGAGAAAACCGAGGAGCAGAACCCTGCCCTCTCGCAGCCCTACGAAGTGACACGGCAATACAAAGTATTCAGGGGCGACGATCCAAAACCTTACTCGGAAGCAACCGCACACATCGATTTCATTCCCCCTGACAGCAAAACATTCAAAGTCACGGAAGAGCAGGGTGGCGCGAAAGGTATAAAGATCGTAGATACCATTTTGGAGCAGGAAAAAGCTGCTGCCGGGGCAGGACATCAAGGCGACATCAGCCGATCTAATTATGACTTCGTTTTCGTGGCGGAGCAAAACTTCGGAGCGGCTCCAGAGTACATTCTGCACATCATTCCAAAACGCAAGGAGACGGGCCTGTTCCTCGGCGACATCTGGGTCGATGCCAAGACCTACCACATTCGCCAAATTGTGGCAGTACCGGCCAAGAATCCCTCTTTTTGGATCGAGAACCTGCACATCACCGTCCAATTCGCTGCCGTGAACGGGATGTGGATACCTGTGTTTGTGCATGCGATCGCGACGGTGCGATTTTTCGGTATTTGCACTCTTGCAGGTCGCAATTTAGCGCCGCCAGTCGCCGATTCAGGCGCGTTAGCCCCGGAATCTTCACCGGGACTGACCGGTTCGATCCCCGCGTTTTTCAGGAGGGGGAAGAGCTAGACAGGAGTTGTCGGGGCCTCACAGTCATAAGCCGCGGCAATCGTGCGATACAAAATTGAAAGCCCCTCTCTATACGGAGGGGCTTTGCATGTTGAAACCCTACCGCTTACTACTGGGTGCTGTCGGTGGTCACGATTCCGCTGGGGCCAGCTTTCTCGGCCTTGGCTTTCTTGGTGGCCATCGTTTTGTCGACCCAGTCGTCAGCCGTCTTCAGATCGTCCTTACGCTGGTCGGGACTGTCACACTCATATTCGGCCCGCTGCCGATAGAGCAGGTTCAAGTAGGCCATGGCGTCGTCGTAATCAGGACGAAGCTGGAGGGCCTTCTGAAGATTCTGAATACCGTCTTCGACTCGTTGAGCATTCTCCGTCTTCAGCTGATCGCAGGCCTTCTTATCTTTCAGCTCATCGGTTGGCTTCATACCGAGTTCCGCTCGGGCTTTCTGGTCGGGCTGATAGGCCTGCATCCAGTCGATGACTGCCAGGGAGTAATAGGTCTCGGGATCGTTGGGATCGAGTTCAGCGATCTTGTGGTAGTACTCCTGAGCCTGCGGGAATTTCTTCTCCTGGAAGTACATCGAAGCGATACCTTTCAGGCTGTGGATCTGCTGCTCTTTGGGAGGATGCTGGTCCAGGACCTGTTTGAAGGTGTCGATGGCTTCATCGGCGTAGCGATTATTGTCCGGCGAGTCGGCGCCCGGAATGTACTGTCCCATGTACGCGGTTGCCAAATAAAGGCGGGCATTGACTAGGCTGGGATCAAGTTCAACCGCGTTCTTAAAGTGTTCGATTGCGTCTTCAAACTTTGCGTTCTTATAAGCCAGGACGCCCTTGTTCAGTTGATCGCGCGCTCTCAGCTTGTTACAGCCGACGGTGGAGAACAGCGCGAGCAGAACAGCAAGTACCGTCAGTACCCGTCCGCTCTTGTTCATGTCTGGTATCACTCTCCGTAGCGTTGTTCGGGGTCCCGTGGGCGGGACGTGCGTGACGTCCCGCGCTTCAGGGAAAGAGGAGTGTAGCCCGAATCACGTTCCTATGCTGCCCACAGCGGCCGCAGGGCGACCGCGCGGGGTACTACCCGCCAGCTTCAATCTTGGCGGTAATCAGTCCTACTTTGTCGACGCCGGCAGCATGGCCAATGTCGATGACCTGAGCCACATCGTTGAAGGGCAGGTCAGTATCAGCCTTGACGAACATTACCTTTTCAGCGCGGGTCTTGAAGATGTCGTTCAGACGGCCTTCCAGATTTTCCCACGTGACGTCGTCCTGGTTGATTTTGAGCGCCGGCTTGTCGCCGGGCCCCTTCAGAACCTGTACAACGATGGTGCGGTCGTTGTTCTGTTGCACCTGCTGCTTGTCCTTGGGAGGCTGGGGAACCAGCGCATCCAGGCCTTTCTGCGTCAAGGGCGTGATCACCATGAAGATGATCAGCAGCACCAGCAACACATCAATCAGCGGGGTTACGTTGATATCGGCTGAGGGCCCGCTGGACCCTCCCATTGCCATTCCCATTGTTGACTCCTACTGGGCCCCAGCGCCCGAAGTCGCGCCAGTCGGCGGCTTTGGGTTCACCGGAGTCTTTGCCTGTTCGGTCAATAAACCAACATCGTCCACACCGGCGGAACGAACACTGTCCACCACGTCCACCACGTTGCCATATTTGGCGCGCATGTCCGCGCGGATGAAGACCGTCTTGTCCACTTTGTTGGCCAAGCGGTCTTTGACCTTGTTGGTCAAGTCGTCCAGGGTGACACGATCGGTGCCGAAGTAAATGCGGCCGTCGCGCATGACGACGATCAGCAGAGCATCTTCCTTGTCGGCGTCAGGCATAGGCACCGGGTTATTCACCTTGGCCATGTCGACGCTCACGCCCTTTTGCAACATGGGCGTGATAACCATGAAGATAATCAACAGCACCAGCATCACGTCCACCATGGGGGTGACGTTGATGTTGGAAGTTACCTTAATGCCTTCGTTGCGTACGTTCAGTGCCATAACAGTTCAACCTCCCGTCGGCTGGATCAGCCTGAGCTAATCCGTTACCGGCGAACGCTGCGACGCTTCAGGAAGTAATCGATCAGCTCGCTGGAGCTGTTATCCATTTCCACGTCGAACGCTTCCACCTTATTGGTGAAGTAGTTGAACATCATGACGGCCGGAATCGCGACGAACAGTCCGATAGCGGTGGTCACCAGCGCTTCTGAAATACCACCAGCGACGGCGCCCAGGCCGGTAGCCTTCTGGCTGGAGATTTCCTTAAACGCGTTCAAAATGCCCATCACGGTGCCGAACAGTCCCACGAAGGGAGCGGTGGAGCCGATGGTGGCCAAGCCGCCCAAGCCGCGTTTCAACTCGGCGTGAACGATGGCTTCGGCACGCTCAAGAGCGCGCTTGGAGGCTTCGATCTGCTCACCGGGAATATCGTTGGAATCGCCGTGGGCCTTGAACTCCTGCAGGCCGGCGGTGACGACCTTCGCCAGATGGCTCTTCTTGTTGCGCTCGGCAACCTTGATGGCTTCGTCAATCTTGCCTTCGCGCAGGGCGCCGGCGACGGCGGGAGCAAACGCACGCGACTGCTTACGGGCAGCGCTGAACGCCATGGCGCGATCGATCATTACGCCAATCGACCATCCCGACATGATGAACAGGATGATGACCACGATTCTCGCGATCCATCCCATCTGCTTCCACAGGGATAGCGGGTCCCAACCTACGGTGGCTTCCTGGAAGACCCAGGCGGCAGCCGTGGGAACGTGGCTGAGAGTGTAGGTTGCGATGTTAGCTAGGAACATGAGTTGACTTTTCCTCCTCGGAACTTTCGGTTACAGCAGACCACTTTGGATCCTGCAATGATGCGAGCCGTTCAGCCCAAATCTCGGGGAAGGGCGTCACGGCTGGTGTGCAGCTTACCTGCCTGTCAGAACCAGGGTGCTCCCCGAATCAGCAGCCCCGGTCTGAAACTTAGATGCAAATGTCAGTTCGTTACGGAGCCTATTCACCCGACAAACTGAAGTTCACATTGATGGTGGTCTCGACCTCAACGGGTTCGCCATTCAGGTAATAGGGCTTGTACTTCCATTCCTTTACGGCTTCCAGCGCCGCATTGGTCAGCATCGGGTGTCCGCTGACCACGTGCAGGTTCTGAATACTACCGTCCTTGCCGATCAGGGCCTGCAGCACCACAACACCCTGAATGCGAGCCTGTTTGGCCAGCGGCGGGTATTGCGGGGTCACTTTGTGGACCAGCAGGCCTTGCGAAACGCCCTGCGACACGCGCACGCGCTGCGGGGTGGCAACCTTAGGCACGGCGGTGGGAACGCTGCTCATCACGCTGCCTAGAACGCCGCCCATGGCTCCGCCGGGTACTCCGCCGGGGACGCCGCCGACGACGCCAGCCGGTCCAGCGGACGGTGGCGGCTCGTCTTCTTTAATCATCTGGATCTTTTTGGGAATTGCCGTTGGGGTACGCAGTTGGCCGTTGTCCAATTCGCTCTGGATTTTCTTCACGATCACCGGAGCAGCCGCTGGCGGCGGCGGCGGAGGTGGTGGAGGTGGCGGCGCAGTCAGCATCGTCATCAGCTGCTTGGCCGGCAGATTCTCAGTGAAGATCAGGGGCAGCAGCACCAGCACGCCCAGAAACAAGAACTCCAGAATGAAGGAGATGGTCGTGGTCGCCCCACGCCTGGTCTTAATTTTGCCTCCAGATTCTACGAGGCTGTCTTCAAACATACCTGTTCTCCGAAGAACTCTCTGGATAACTTAGACACCAACTTTTCGGAATTTGTGCCCTAAAAAGCAAAGCAGCCGCTCGAAATTTCCCGGCCAGGGCGAGCAACTTAAAGACGGAAGAATGGCGCTAAAAACAGCGAGCCGCAGTATACACCCCGGCCCGAAGGTTGCACAGACTTGAGGGCAGGGCCTTTGGGCGTCGGCCACGCAGGACTGGAAAATTGCCTCAAGGGTAGTGCAAAATCCCTGCCCCCGTGAACTATCTGAGGTCTCCTTACGAGGGCAGGATGTCTGACCGATACCGCACTTACGCTTTAACTTTTACCTTGGCCTTGTCATTGGCCTTCCCACGTTGCGGCGTCAAGCGCTCAACAGCTGCCTGGCCGGCCCGCTTGGACCGCCAATCCTGATAGGCCACCAGCATGGGGGCCGCGACCGCAATCGACGAATACGTGCCAATCAAAATTCCGATTACCAGCGCCAGCGAGAAATTACGCAGCACTTCGCCACCGAAAACATACAGCGAAAGTACCGTCAGGAACGTCAAGCCCGAGGTCAGGATGGTTCGGCTCAGGGTCTGGTTGATGCTCTTGTTGACGATGTCGGCCAAGTTGTCGCGCCGCAACAGCTTCAGGTTCTCGCGAATACGGTCGAAGACGACGATAGTGTCGTTCATCGAATAACCGATCAGCGTCAGGATGGCGGCGATGACCGTCAGGCTGATTTCCTTGTCCAGCAGCGAGAAGAAGCCAACCGTAATGATGGTGTCGTGGAAGCAGGCTACGACGGCGCCCACGCCGTAAATAAACTCAAAACGGAACCAGAGGTATACCAGCATTCCAGCCAGTGAGTAGAGCGTGGCCATGATCGCCTGATGGCGAAGCTGCGAGCCGACCTGAGGTCCTACAATCTCGACGTTCCGGACCACAAAGCTGGAAGTGAAGAAGTCCTGCTGGAGCGCGCTTACGACTTCGGCGGGAGCAACGCCATTCAGCTCATCCACCGAGTTCAGGATGCCGCCGCGCTGCTTGTTGCGGAAGTCGTCGATTGCATGCGCGATCTGCGAGTAGCGCGTCTGAGCATCCGTGCCCAGATGCATGGGGTCTTTTTGCATGAGCCACTGCTCAAGGCTGGCTTCGCCGGTATTGTTCAGGTCCAGCTTGCCGGACGAGGCCTGCGGCTCGAGAGCTCGGATGATGGTGTTCTTGCCCTGGTCTAGCGCAGCTTCACTCGTCTCCTGGATGCCTAGGTCGACCAGCACCTCATTGTCTGCAGTCGGGCCGAAGCGCTGGATCTTCGGATCATGCAGACCGGCGTGATCCATCTGCTGGCGGATCTGGTTGAGGTCCGGCGTTTGCGCGAACTTCACATAGACCAGGGTTCCCCCGCGGAACTCAACACCCAGAGGAATGCCATGCCAGAAGAAGATGGACGAAAGTCCGGCGATGCTGAAGATCAGCGAGAAGGCAAGGAAGTACCACTTCTTGCCAAGGAAATCGATGTTGGTATTACGAAATAACTCCACCGCTAGCCCCTTAAATGCTCAACGCTTCGCCACGCTGATGGCGGTTGAGAATGGCTTCGAAAATTACTCGGGAAACGAAAACCGAAGTGAACAGGTTGGCGGCCAGACCGAAGCTGAGCGTCACCGCAAAACCCTTCACCGGACCGGTTCCGAACAGAAACAGGATGACGGCCGAGACGATCGTCGTAACGTGCGTGTCGAAGATGGTCGTCCAGGCGTGAGCAAATCCCTGATCTACTGCCGACGACGGCGTCTTGCCGTGTCGCAATTCTTCACGGATACGCTCGAAGATCAGCACGTTGGAATCGACGCCCATACCGACCGTGAGGATCACTCCGGCAATTCCCGGCAGCGTGAGCGTCGCCCCGCTGAAGCCGAGGAAGCCAAGCAGGATCACCAGATTCAGAAACAATCCGAGATCGGCGTTAATTCCGGCGAAGCGGTAGTAGAAGAGCATGAAGATCATGACTGCCAACATGCCAATCACTGCCGCGCGTACGCCCTCACGAATC
This sequence comes from Verrucomicrobiia bacterium, assembly GCA_035482295.1. Lineage (GTDB taxonomy): Bacteria > Acidobacteriota > Terriglobia > Terriglobales > Acidobacteriaceae > Bog-257. The sequence goes on along the minus strand of DATHQX010000152.1, from coordinate 41,972 downwards.
GAGTCGGCGCCGAGCGACGGACCCACCGTCACTTCCTGCAGGTACTTGATACCCGCCGGCAACGCGCCTGAACGCAACGTCAGCGACAGGTTCTGCGTTTCCTCGGGTGTGAATGACCCGGTAATGCGGCCGGTATCGTGAATCTGCTCCTGAATCGTGGCCACCGAATACACGCGGCCATCGAGCACCACCGCCAGCTTGTCGCCAACGTGTGCGCCAGTGAACGCCGCGAAGCGCTTGCCGCCTTCATTGGTCAGGGTAAAGTTCACATCAGGACGGCCGTTTTCGTCCTGATTAGCGTCGGCCGAGCGCAAATCGCCGCCGCTTACGGCCGAGGTGCGGCTAATCAGCCAATAGGCATCGGTATCAGCGCCGCCGTCCTGTCCATGCATACCGCTGGAACCCTTCATCAGGACAGTATCGGGAGGAAGCACGCCATTGTTGTCCTGCATGGCAGCTTGCTCGCTGGGATACGGACCCTTGACCGCCTGCCGGATCTCCAGCATGGCGGTGGATTGCATGATCTCCTTCACGCGGGCAGGATCGTCCACGCCGGGGAGCTGCACCAGAATCTGGTAGTCGCCGAGTCCGTGCTCCTGGATCACCGGCTCGGAGACGCCGAGCTGGTCAATTCGGTTGCGGATGGTCTCGATTGCCTGCTGTACAGCCTTCTTCTTGATGTCCTGGGACGCCGAATTCTTCAGCGTCACCGTCCAGGAATCCTGCGCACCGGAGGTCAGGTCGTAGTCGCCACCGATCTTGTCGGTCACGATGCGACGCAGGTCGGAAGACGCGGTCGCCGGAACACCCTTCACCGCGATTACTTCTGGGTTGTTCTGCGGGTCCGGCTTCGAAATCTCGCCGAAGGCAACGTTCGCCGATTTCAGCGAGTCCTTCAGGCGATCGACTGTGCGGTCGGTTTCAGCATTGACGGCATCGTTGACCTGCACCTGAAGAATCAGGTGCGTGCCGCCCTTCAGATCAAGGCCGAGGTGAATGCGCTTCTGCAGCGATTCCTTCAGGCCCTGAGCGGTGAAGCTGCTGGGAATGCCGATGATGCCGAATAGAAAGACGATCAGCACGGCGATGATCAAAACTGTTTTGGCGAGGAGATTCTTGTTGTTCATGAGAAACAGCAACCCTTAAGACTTTTCGCTCTCTGCGGTCGTCAGCGTGACGATCGAGGAACGGGTAACTTCCATCTTGATGTTATCGGGGGGAATGCGCAGAACGACCGTGTCATCTTTGACCGACAGGATGACGCCGGTAAGGCCGCCGCTGGTGACGACCCTGTCACCCGACTTAATCTGCGACAGCATAGCCTGCCACTTCTTCTGGCGGCGCTGCTGCGGCATGATCAGCAAAACGTAGAAGATGCCGAAAATCGCCGCCATCATCAGGAGAGGCGCGGAACCTGCTAAGCCACCCTGAGCAAATAAAGCTGTCAATCTGACCATTTCTTCTTTCGCGAGTCGCGCCTGGTCGGCAGCAACTCAACTGCTCGGATTTTCCAGAAAACCGCTGTAACGCTTCCGGCCTAAGCTATGCAGAGCACAGCAACACATACTCCATCCCTCGCGTCCGGGGCACTGCGTCACCCCTCCTCACCAAATTCGGGCGAGGCGGGGACCCCGGCTGGGATGTTCGGGGACTCCAACTGAATACCAGGATCTCTGACCCAACGAACGTCGCCGCAGCGGTGCATGAGGTCGTCATTCGGCCAGACTGCAGCGCGATCTCAGAAGGCTTTTTCCCTGATCTATTATTTTATCGCGCTTTTCCGGAAACCGGCACTCCCCAAGGCGCAATTCTCGCGCCGCTCAGGTGACTCACCTATCCTGGGAACGCTGAAATCTCTGATTTTCTAGCCGCTCGGACTTTGCTCGGACTCGGGGGCGAGATGCGGTGGCCGGACTCCTGACAGAAAACGCGCAAACTCCCTAAGCTGTATAGCTTGCCGTACCCTTCGCATGGTGTCAAGGTAATACGCCAGGTTGTGCACGGTGTTCAGCACCTGCGCCAGCAATTCGTTCGAGGCGTACAGATGACGCAGATAGGCACGCGTGTAACGTGCACAGACTTTGCAGCCGCACGCCGGATCCAGCGGACCCTGGTCGTCGGAGTAGCGCGCGTTCTTGATGGTGATGCGGCCCTCCGAGGTGAAGAGCAGGCCGTGGCGCGCGGCGCGCGTCGGCAGCACGCAGTCCATCATGTCGACACCTTGGGCGACATAGTGCACGATTTCTTCGGGTGTGCCCACGCCCATCAGGTAGCGCGGCTTGTCGTCGGGAAGAAACCGGATCGCGTTGTCGACCATCTCGTAGGTCATGGGGCGCGGCTCGCCCACGCTCAGCCCGCCGAGAGCGTAGCCGGGGAAGTCCAGCTCAACCGTCCGCTGTGCCGACTCACGGCGGAGGTCAGGGAACATGCCGCCCTGCACGATGCCGAAGAGGGTCTGGGTGTGACCTTCAGCCTGACGCTTAGAGCTCTCATCGATTAGGAGCGAGGCTTGAAGTGGAACGGGGTCGAGGGTGGCCCGTTCTAGCCCGTCCTTTGGGCTAGGACGGGGACTTTGACTTCGAAGGGGCGCGGCTTCAGCGGAGGGATTGTTGAACCACGGCACTTCGTGTTTATGCTCTTCGAAATATTTCTTACTGCGCGCGGCCCAGCGCAGCGTCATCTCCATCGAGGCCTGCGTTCGCGCGTACTCTGCCGGATGCTCGGTGCATTCGTCGAAGGCCATGATGATGTCGGCGCCCAACCCGATCTGCGCGGCGATCGCACTTTCCGGGCTGAAGAAGTGCGACGAGCCGTCGAGATGCGAGCGGAACATCACGCCCTCTTCCGTCACTTTGCGCAGGTCGCTCAGGCTGAACACCTGGAAGCCGCCAGAGTCGGTGAGGATGGGATGATCCCACGACATGAACTTCTGCACGCCGCCTAGCTTGCGCACCATCTCGACGCCGGGGCGGAGATACAGGTGATAGGTGTTGTTCAGCAGAATCTGGACGCCGAGCTCTTCCAGCACATCCTGCGGCACGCCTTTGACGGTAGCCACCGTACCGACCGGCATAAATACCGGCGTCTGCACTTCGCCGTGCGGCGTGAAGAAGCGTCCAGCACGCGCCTTGTCCTCGCGCGCTTCAATCTCAAAACGAAAAGACATCCTGCCGATTGTAAATGGCGCTATTGGGGAGGCGTTTTTCACCACGGAGGACACGGAGAAGAGGGATTCGAGTTTACTTTCAAACCAAAGGTGAACCGCGCCCTGGACTACTTTGATTGACCGCACTGCTATATTGATTGCAATTTGCCAGCGACGAAGGGACTGCTAATTTCGTTGCTGCCGCGTTCACCTTGAATGGCGCGCCAACTGCCGATAGCCGCAGCAGTCTTGGTTTTCAGTATTGGACTGTGCGCGTCCGCGTTTTCGCAGAGCCCACCCACGGGGCAAATCCATCTGCCTGCGAATTGCGATGGATCGCCCTCGGCCAACGCGTCGGCGAGAGATGTCGCGGCTCTCGAATCCGACCTCGCGCGTATTGCCCGCGGAGACACCGACGCGATGATCACATTGGGCTATGCATACTTCGCCGGACAGGGCCTGAAGCGCGACGTCGATTGCACCATCCAGCTTTGGCAGATCGCGGCTAACGCGGGCAACGTCGGCGCGATGTATGCACTCGGTTCCTCGTACTACGGCGTGGTCAACTTCCCGACGAACTATAGGTTGGCGCTGGAGTGGTCCGAGAAAGCTGCGGCGGGAGGCAAACGCCATGCGGCCTTCCTTGTCGCCGAGATATACGACGCCGGAAAAGGTACCGAGCCGGACCCTAATCTCGCTCGTGAATGGTACGAGCGTGTGTGGAACTGGCCGGGCGCGCCCAAGGATGACCACCTCGCAGGATTGGTGACAGAGGCGTTCGGACGACTGTATCTGAACGGCCGCGGTGTACCGCAGGATGACGCTCTCGCGGTTCAGTGGTGGCAGCGTTCGGCAGATGCCGGAAACCGAGCCGCCATGGGAGAGCTGGCGCGAATGTATCGCGAAGGGCGTGGCGTCAAGAAGAGCGAACAGCTGGCGCAGTTCTGGTCGGACCGGAGCGCCGAAGAGAACCTTCCCGATTGCGAAGCCTCCAAGCTGGAATCGAACCTGTCGCTACATCGCAACAGCAATAGCGGCGATGTGGTAGCTACCGTCGAAGTGAAGAACCTTTCCGCTCAGACCTGCAGAGTGATGGATGCCCAACCCAGCGCAGCGTTTTCGCAACCGCAGAAGACCGTTTCGATCAAGACATGTCGGAACTGCAGCGCTCAGGGCCACGCGGGCATCCCTCATGTCGCAGTACTGCCGCCCGGCGGCTATGCGCACATGGGCGTGCAATGGAAGGACTCGCCGCGGGCGACAGGGGCGGCTTGTGTTTCAATGCCCTCGATGGTCGTGCGTCTGTACTTTCGGGACGCACATCCATCTACAGCGGCAGATATCGCGTTTTCAATCCCCCGGCCACAGGTTTGTTCGTCGTTGGATTTCACTTCCCTGATTCCCGGCCCTGACCCTTACCTCAGCGGTACGGATCCGGCAACCTTCGACAAGCTACGGGTTGCGATGTCCGAGACCACCTATTATCCCGAGGAGCAGATCTTCGTTGACGTAACTGTTCCCACGAGTGAGCCGCTGGCTGTTGGGAAGCGCTGTCCGAAGCTCTTCTTGAACGAACGCGATCCTGCCGGCAACAACATGTACTGGGAGAAGGGTGGTGAAACGGACTGGCAGTGCACGATCACGGCTGCCGAACCTGGCGCGATGACCTTCAGAATACAGCTGTGGGGTTCGTCCAACAGCATCATCGGCGAACACTCGCTGCAATTCTTCCAGTACACCTCGACTGGCGCCGAGAAAGATGCCTGGCGGCTGCTGGCGCAGTCCGATACCTTCCAGTACCGCGTCGGGGATCCGAAAAAGATGGTTCGCACTTGGGGGCCAGAGGTGAATGGACTGGCTCTTAGCATCGGCGTAGACAAAACGACCTACGTCGTTGGAGAAACTATTCCACTTCACGTCGCGTTCTGGAACATTCGAGCAACCAAAGCCACGACGTTAGATCCGTGCAAGCAGGCGGAACTTACGGTTTTGAATGCTAATGGCGAGAAGTTCGACCAGGTCGATGGCGACTTGTCCTGTAATTATTCTGGACCGTGTGGCCCCTCACTGCTTGCTCCGGGCGCTACGGCTACATCGGAGCAGAATCTTACGGATTACCATCTGCCGGCCGGAACGTACACAGTTACGGCTGAGTGGAGAACCGTCGAGTACCTGAAAGATCCAAAGGAGACACCTTGTTTCGGGCCGGTCGGAACGCAAGTGTTCCACGTGGACTCAAGTCCGGTGACCATCCGCATCATTGCCCCCAAGCAACCCTCAAGTTCCGGAGCTGCTCCGACATAAATCTTATTGCCCGAGGACTCCAGCGGCGACGGGAAGTACAGATAACAACCCCCCGTGTCCTCCGTGCCTCCGTGGTGAATACACCGTTGCTCCTTGACCCGACTTCCGAATCGGGATACGTTCATGCCAACCCACACCAGTCAGGGCGAGGACGAGCAACTTGCGGGCTATCTTCATCAGCTATCGACGGAACGATACCGAAGGCGAAGCTGGCCGCCTGTTTGACGACCTCATCTCGGAGTTCGGCGAGAATTCGGTTTTCATGGACGTCGCCGCCATCGAAGCGGGACGCGACTTCCGCAAAGTCATCGACGAGAGTGTCTCCACCTGCGGTGTGCTGCTGGCCATCATCGGCAAAGGTTGGGTGGACGCGAAGGACGATGCCGGCCACCGGCGTCTCGAGGACCCCACCGATTTCGTTCGCCTCGAGACGGCTTCGGCTCTGCGCCGCGACATCCCCGTGATCCCAATCCTGGTTCGCGGCGCCACCATGCCGCGTCCCGAACAGCTCCCCGACGATCTGCACGACCTCGCCTATCGCAACTCGGTGGAACTAACGCACGCGCGTTGGAACTCGGATCTGCAGCTTCTGGTCGACGCGCTGCGTCGCCAGCTGAAGATTCCGAAGGCTGGAGCGGTCGCGGCGGCCAACGATACCGGAGAGACATCTGCAGTTGTCGCCAAGGCCGTCGAGGAGCAGGCAAAAACTGCGGCAGTGCCGGTGGTCACTCAGCAAAAGAAGCCAACGGGCCTGATGATTGGCGTGGGCGTTTGCGTGATAGCTGCCCTCGCCGGCGTGTACTTCTTTCTGAACCGCCAGGTGACCGTGCCCAGTTTGCGCGGCGACACCATCGCCATCGCGACGGCGAAGCTCAACGCGGCTCATCTCAAAGCCGGACAGACGACGGTGCGGCAGGACGCCAGTGTCGATCCCAACGTGGTGCTCAGCCAATATCCTCCATCCGATGAGCAGGTGAGGAGCGGGACAGCGGTTGATCTTGTGGTTTCGGCGGCTGCGCCGCAAGTCGAAGTTCCTTCACTTACCGGACAGAGTCTCGACGACGCTCTACACACACTGGCCGGCCATCAGCTGAGTGTGGGCGACGTCGAGCGGCAGGCGAGAGCCGGCGTGGCGCGTGACACCATCCTGCAGCAGTTCCCCAATGCCGGAGAGATGGTGAAGGTTAACGGCAAGATCGATCTGCTGGTTGCCGACACGCCGCCAGCCGAGACCACGACTCCTGCAACGTCCAAAGCTGGTACGACCGCTGACGCCGATTGGGAAGCGAAGCGAGCCACTCAACGCGCAGCCGCCAAACAGGCCGCCCTTGCCGCGGCAGCCAAGAAGGCCGAGGCCGACAAAGGCGCCGGGAACAACTCGACTGAAACCAAAATCGCGGTGAACGCGGCCACGAACGTTGGTGCCGCAACGGTGACGCCGAAGGTCACCATTCGCAGTGCCTCCTGCACAACGCTGGCCCCCGGGAAGTACAAGCTCGATATCGCAGGGGACGCTCTGGTCGGCAGCAGCGATACGTACCTCTTCTACACGTGGGCGTCGATTGGCAATGCCGGAACCCGCTGGCGGCCCCAGTGCCAAGGCTGGGGCATTCCGACTTCGAGTGACGATCAACTGTGGGAAGTGAGTTGCATCCATCGCCCTGGCGACGCCGCGCAGATGTCCTGGCAGACCTCGCGAACCATCACCAGCGCCAACAACCAGCCTCCGACGACCGGGGGCACGACGCTGTTCAAGCCCGGCATGCAGGCACCGTCTAACCTGAAATTCAATATCACTTGTCAGTAAGTCGGGGCGAAGGCTTACCAACTCCGCACGACGTGCGGCATAATTGTTGGCAGCGTTGCCGTGCCGATACCCACACACGGCAGCCCACCCTGACCTCTCATGGCTGAAAAGACATTTACTGGCGTTACCCTGAACGGCTTTCCTGTGCGCATCGATTTGGAATGGCCGTTTCATCGCTCTGAAGGCGGAAGCGACTGGTACGTGGTGCATGGCCGCGTCACGTTGAACGATGGCAGCGACTTGCATGCGGATGTCGCGCTCAATCTGGCACAGACCATTCGCGAGGTGCTGCAGGTGCTCGACAGCGATCTGGCCTTCTGGGTCGCGGTCAACACGGCGCGCAAGGCACTCGACATCAAGCAGTTGGAGCTGCTGAAGTCGGGCAAGCGCCAGCCGATACCAGTCTCGAGCCGCTGCTACAGCATCCGCAACCAGCACTTCACCTTTGCCACGGTCAAGCCGGAGGAGATTGGCGAGTTCGTCGCCCGCAAGATTTTCTGGGGCAACGGATCAGGTGAAGGCAGCGAGCGCCAACCGGTGCTTATCGCCGATCCGTGCGACGCGCAATACATCGGAGCCGCCGATCCCAACATAACGGAGAAGCTCCTGGCGGCGGCGAAAGACCTGGCGTCACGCGGCATGGCGCAACTAGAGGGCGACTACGCGCGCGCCACCGATGGATTGCTGGCGCAGTCGCAGGCTTTCACAGCGGCGAAGGATCACGCTCTGGAAGAACTGCATCTGAAACACGCCTATGAGCGGGGATAGGCGGGGCGGAAAAGTGAAACAGTGGGTACCCCGTTCTAGCCATCTTTGGGTTAGGGCGGGGAATCTTGTGGAACGAGAAAACCTCTGTTGAAGATCAAAAGCCCCACCCAAGCAAAAGAAGCTTGAATGGGGCACACTCTTGATCCTTCTGTTTTCTGAAAGTTCTTCTAGTTCGTTTAGGCGGCGACGGACGTGCGTCGCGCTTCCATTCCGTCGAGTACATGCCACAGAGATTGCGCGGCCTTTTCGGCTGCGTCCAGCGCCTTCTCGGCCTGCTCGGGATTTGCCGTGACCTCGGCGCTCAACAGCTCGTGCCAGACATGCGAGTGCTCGACGTCGGCAAACTGATGCAGCTTGAAGTAGCCACAGGTCTTGGCATCGGCGCCGTAGCGTTGCGCCAATCCGTCGGCCTTCTCTTTCGCGACACGCGGAACCTGCGATTCGTAGGCATAGAAAGCAGCGATCGCTTCGGCGGTCGAGCCTTCACGGGCCACGCGCTGAAATCCGGCAACGGCTTCCTGCACTTCCGCCAGTGGTTCACGGTCGCGGACTTCCTGCCGATCGGCTCCCATGCCCTCGGCGAAGTCGAGCCACAGCTCGCTGTGCGGACGGCCTTGGATCTCCTCCTCGCACAAATTGCGAAGCACGGCGCGACGCTGCTCGCCGTCTTCCAGGCGCGAATGCAGCGCACTCAGGTACGCAGGAAACGCAGCGACGTGGTGGTAATAATCGGCGGCGTATTCGCGCAGGTCTTCGCGCGTCAGCTCTCCGGCAGTCCACGCCTTGTAGTACGGATGGCTGAGAAGGTCGTAGCGCGCAATGCGCTCTTCGAGCGCTGCGAGAAAAGCTTGCAATTCCATGAAGCACCCCACAAGAAATTTAGGCCCAGAACAAGGTGAGAACACTATACGGGAGGAGTGGAGATTGCTACAACTGCGCTAAGCGTCGCGCAGCGCAACCATTGGGTCGACTTTTGCCGCTCGCGCAGCCGGCACATAAATGGCCAGCATGCCGATCAACAACAACAGAAGTCCGGTTGCGAGGAATGTCGGCAAGTCGAATGGCTTCACACCGAAGAGCATCGTACTGAGCGCCCGCGTTGCTGCCAGAGCGCCGGCGGTTCCGCAAAGCAAACCGATCAGGATGAGTCGCACGCCCTGCCGCGCCACCATCGCCAGCACATCGACGCGGCGCGCGCCCATAGCCATGCGAATCCCGATTTCCTGAGTTCGCTGGGCTACGACATAGGAGACGACTCCGTAAATGCCGATGCTGGCCAGCGAAAGCGCCAGGATGGCAAACGTCGTCAACAGCATCATGGACAAACGGCGCTCCGCCAAGGTCGCCGCGATAAGTTCGTTCATCGTCTGCGCCCCAAAGACTGCCCGTTCCGCATTCCCCTGTTGGAGGTGCTGACGAATGGCAGCGAAATCAGTGTGGGCTGTCGGGCTGAGGCGCACGGCATAGTTCACGCCGCTGGCGGTTTGCGTGATCGCGGTGTCCGACAATTGCATGAAGGGACGATAGACCTCAGCCTGCAAGGGTTCATTGCCACTATCGGTGTCCACCCCCCACTGCATCGCGTGACGCACGACCCCAACGATTTCCACGTTCTCTTCGTCCGGCGTGACCAGGACCAGGCGCTTACCGATGGGGTCCTCGTGAGGAAAGAATTTGCTTGCGAAAGCCTCGTCGACGACCACGACGTGCGGGGCGTGCTCGTTGTCCTGCGCGGTCAGAAAACGTCCGCGGACTAGCTCCGTGCCCATGGCATGTAGATAGTCTGGGCCGACGACATAGTTGAGCGTCCAGTTCATCTGGTTTTGGCTGGCCGGCTTGGGTTGGCCTGCGATCCAGAAAACCACCTCATCGTCGCCAGACATGGGGAATGCCGCCCACGACACCGCAGACGCCTCGACGCCGGGTATGGCATTCAGTTCCTGGTCCAGACTACGGAAGTTCGCGCGGATGGCGTCGGGACCAGCCTTCATCAAGGATGGTGGGAGAGTGAGACCGAAGCTGAGAAGGTTGTTGGGCTGGAATCCGGGATCGACACTCCATAGTGCCGCCAAGCTCCGAACCATGAGTCCGGCACTAATCATCAGCACCAAGGCCATGGCCATCTCCAGCACAACGAAGATATGTTGGGCCTTCGAGCGGGACATGCTGGTGCCGCGGCTTCTGTCCGCCAAAGTGGAATTCACGTTGGGTCGCGACGCTTTCAAGGCAGGGAGCAGCCCGAACAGGATTCCGGCAATCAGGGAAATGCAGAGGGTAAACAGCAACACGCGCCCGTCCAGGCCAATGCCTTCGGTACGGGGCAGCGTATCGGGCAGAGTTCGGAGAGCGGCTTGTGTTCCCCAATAGGCGACGGCTACGCCCAGTGCGCCACCTGACAGCGCGAGCATAGTGCTTTCAGTCAGAAGCTGGCACAGGAGTCGCCGGCGTCCAGCGCCAAGCGCCACACGAATCGCGAATTCGTGGGTCCGGCCGCTGGCACGCGCCAGCATGAGGTTGGCAACATTGCCGCACGCAATCAGAAGTACAACTCCCACGGCGGCAAGCAGAACCGTCAGCAGCGAGCGGACCCCACCGACTACGGCGTCTTTCAGGGGAACAATGTGCGCGCCAATACCGTGGTCCTTCTGGGGATACGCTGCCGCAAGATTCTGCGTGACTCGCGCCATATCGGCACGCGATTGCTCGATGGTCACGCCCGGCTTCAGACGCCCAATCCCGTGGATGCCCAGGCCGGCGCCCCGATCCATCAATAGACTGTTTGCCCACTGGCCGATGGGTACATAGATGTCGGCTGGCTGCAGGCCGGGGCCGCTGGCTTTGAAAGAATCGGGCAGGACACCGATGACGTTGTAGTCGTGTCCATCCAGGGCGAGGCTTCTTCCCAGCACGTCAGGGGAAGAGGCAAACTTGCGTGCCCATAATCCAGCGCTGATCATTGCGACCGGCGAAGCTCCTACCTCGTCTTCACCTGGCGCGAACAAGCGACCCTGTTCCGGACGCACGCCCAGCATGGGAAAAAGATCGGAAGAAACCAGCTCGCTGGGAATCTCCTCAGCATCGCCCAGGCCGGTCAGGCTATAGGTGGTGGAGCGAAAGATCGCCATCGACTGGAATGTGCGATTGTCCTTCTGCCAGTCACGAAAGTTTGGATAAGAGATTGATCCGTTCTGGAAATTCGGCTTGCTCTCGCCGAGGGCGACTAACTGCTCCGGATGCGGGTACGGCAACGGGTTCAGCAGGACAGCGTTGAAGATAGAGAAGATGGCGGTATTGGCGCCGATGCCGAGGGCCAGGGTGAGCACCGCAACCAGCGTGAAGGCCGGACTCTTGCGAAAGATGCGAAGGCCGTAAGCAATATCGTGCAGGAGCGCTTGCATGGTCATGCCTCCGGGCACACGTCTACCCGTCCTAATGAGTAAGCAATTCCGTCACCGGAAAAGGAAAGCACAAGTCCTTGAGGTGAAAGGCGGAAGCGAAAGGCGGAACAAGGGCCATCTGTCCGGACATGGGCTTCCTGTCCATCGGCGGACGGCGTCGATTCGCTAGAATAGAGGTGCCGGCTCGTCCGCGGTGGTGGGGTACCTTTCTTTTGGTCCAGTTTACGGAAAGCTACGACGTTGTTGTCGTCGGCGCCGGCCATGCCGGCTGCGAGGCCGCGATGGCCGCTGCCCGCATGGGGCTGAAGACCGCACTCTACACCCTCAACGTCGATCTCATTGCGCAGATGTCGTGCAATCCTGCCATCGGCGGCATCGCCAAGGGACACCTGGTTCGCGAAGTCGATGCGCTGGGCGGGATTATGGGCGAAGTGACGGATGCGGTCGGCATCCAGTTTCGTCTGCTGAACACATCACGAGGGCCGGCGGTTTGGTCGCCGCGCGCGCAGTGCGACAAGCAGCAATATCGGTTGAAGATGCGCGAGGTTCTGGAGTCGGAGCCGAATCTGCATGTGAAGCAGGCGGAAGTAGCGGAACTGGTGCTCAGTGACCAGTGGCCAGTGGCCAGTGATGGCGGACACAATGAATCAACCAATAGCAGACGAGCGATCGCAGCGTCAGTTCTTAAAGATGAACCGGCTTCTGAAGCCGAACCACTAGCCACCAGCCCCTGGCCACTGGCCACTGCTTCACGCCTGGTACTCGGTGTGAAGCTGCGCGATGGCCGCGCGGTTGGCGCGAAGGCAGTCATCATCACGACCGGCACCTTTCTCAACGGCCTAATTCATTGCGGCGAACAACAGTATCCTGCGGGCCGCAGTGGCGAGCCGCCGGCCGTTCTGTTGGGCGAGGCGCTGAAGAATCTTGGACTGCGTGGTTGCCGTTTGAAGACCGGCACGCCGCCGCGGCTCGACGGCCGCAGCATCGACTGGTCAAAGTTCGCCGAGCAGCCAGGCGATGACGACCCCACCCCCTTCAGTTTTCGCACCAAGAAGGTCGCTCACCACGACAAGCAGGTGCCGTGCTATATCGCATTCACCACGCCGGAGACGCATCGCGTCATCCGCGAGAACGTGCATCGTTCGCCCATGTACAGCGGGCAGATTCAATCCATCGGGCCGCGTTACTGTCCGTCGATCGAAGATAAGATCGTCAAGTTTCCTGACAAAGAGACCCACCAGCTCTTTCTCGAGCCCGAGGGACTGAACACGCACGAAATCTACGTCAACGGTATGAGCACCTCGCTGCCCATCGAAGTGCAACTGGCGATGATCAAGTCGATCCCGGGCCTGGAGAATGCCGACATGCTGCGGCCGGGCTACGCGATCGAGTACGACTCCATCGATCCCACTGAGCTAGAGCGCACGTTGGAGACAAAGAAGATCGAGCGGCTCTATCTTGCCGGCCAGATCAACGGCACCAGCGGCTACGAAGAAGCCGCATGTCAGGGGCTGATGGCCGGCATCAACGCCGCGCTGAAGGTGAAGGGCGAGCTGCCGCTCATCCTTGACCGTACGGAAGCGTACACAGCAATCCTGATCGACGACCTCATTAGCAAGGGAACTAACGAGCCGTATCGCATGTTCACGTCACGCGCGGAGTTTCGCCTGCACCTGCGCATCGATAACGCCGATCGCCGTCTGACGCCGCATGGCCGCCGCCTGGGCCTGATCAACGATGCCGCATGGGAGGAGCATCTGGCGAAGCAGGAGCGCATGAAGGGAATGCGCGAGCTACTGGACAAGACGCGGGTGAATGAAGCAGTTGTCACTTGCCAGTTATCGGTTGTCGGTGAAAGTGATCCGATCGTACAGCTGTTGAACGAGGCGAAAGGCGCAGGGTCAACTTTGGCGCAATTGCTGAAGAGGCCCGAAGTGCAGATTGAGTCGCTGGCGCCGGTGCTGATGAAATTCATGCCGGAGTTCTTTGAACGAGGGGCCAGGGATCAGAGGTTAGGGGTTAGAGAAGATTGTGTCATCCCGAACGGAGCGACCGCAGGGAGCGTAATCGAAGGACCCCTACACAGTAGGACTCGTTCTGGGGATTCTTCCACTCCGGACGAACAGCGGGTCCCTCCGCGCGGGCAGAAGCCCTTGGTCGGGATGACAACCTCTGAAGTATTTTCGCTGGCCCCTGACCTCCAAACCCTAGCCCCTGATTTCCGCCTCTCGGCGGAAATCCGCAACGAGTTGAAGTCGGTCGAAACCGAAATTAAGTACTCCGGCTATCTGGACCAGCAGACAAAGGCTATCGAGCGGTTAAAGAAATCGGAGCAGCGCGTCATCCCCGATTGGTTTGACTATGCCAGAGTCTCCGGCCTGTCGCGCGAGATGAACGAGAAGCTGTCGCGCGTGCGTCCGCGTACGCTTGGGCAGGCCAGTCGCATTCCCGGTGTAACGCCAGCGGCGGTTTCGCTGATCAATGTCTACATTGAGATTCAGGCCCGCCAGAACGCGGGCGCAGCTTCTCCGGCGAGCTAACGCCCATAACCATTCAAATGCTTTAAGAATTCCCGCCGCCGATGTGCAGAGCATCTTTGATCATGGGAATAATCTGCTTCCACCAGGAGCCCTGCCAGTCAACTTTTCGTTGCGGCAGCGCCGACTGTTTGGCCAGGCACTCGTTGGCCGAGGCATAGTCGCCCATCTGCCGATAGATCAAGGCCATGTTGGTCAACACCATTGTCTTCTGCTCCGAGTTCCAAGCCTGCGGCAGCACACGCTTGTAGTAGTCGATGGCGAGCGGCAGGTTGTGGTGACTCTGCTCGTAACTGGCGATGTTCATGTTGGTGAAAGGATCAGTGGGATTGATCGCGGCGGCGCTGAAATAGCTCTGGGCGGCTTCGTCATGCAGTCCGGCGACGTCTTGGGCACTCCCTAGATAAAAGTACGCCTTCCAGTTTCCAGGGCTCACCTGCGCTGAGTGCGACCACAGGGTGATGTCGTCCTTCCAGTAGCCCACCTGATTCCAAGTGACAACGCTGAGAGCTAGAACCGCGACAACACTAACCGCGGGCAGCAGCGCTCGCGGCAAGTGCCGTTCGGCAGCGTAATCGGCCGCGCCCCAGCACACCATGATGAACAGCCCGATAAACGAAGTGTAGGCGTAGCGGTCGGCCATGCCCTGCACGTCTGCCTGAACGAGGCCGATCATCGGAATGAGCATGATGAGAAACCACAGCCATCCCACAATGAGGTAGCGATATTTGCGGGCTCGCGCGGCAAGCACGGTGATGACGGCCAGCGCGACGATGGCCGCTCCAACTTGCCACCAATGCAGAGTTCTTCCCGGATGCGGGTAATAGAGTGCGAGGTTCGAGGGCCAGAACGCCTTGCGGATATAGCGGGTGTAAGAGACCAGCGCGTTTTCAATCCTGATCCAAAGCGTATAAGGCTGCGCTCCACCAGTGACGTGCTGCGCGATCATGGTTACGCCGGCATCGACGATGCAGATGAAGAAGAGTGGAAACTTTTCTTTGACGAGGAACGACAAGCTCTTTCCAGGGATCGTTTCAACACCAGGTAACGGCTGGCGATCGTCGGCGAACATGCGTTGCAGCGGCCAGTAATCCCACAGCAGCAGGGCCAGCGGCAGCATGATGATCTGCGGCTTGCTCATCAGGCCGAGGACGAACAGGCCGGTGAATACGATGTATCGTCCTACGCTGGGCCTGCTGGCGTACCACTGGTAAGCACCGAGCGCGAGCAGGCAGAAGAGCGTGCTCAACATGGTTTTGCGTTCGGCAATCCACGCGACCGACTCGACATTTAGCGGATGCAGCGCGAACAACGCCGCGACCATCAGGCTCCGCCAGGTGAAACCGGTTGCCCGCTTCAGGATGAGGAACACCAGCACGGCGTTAATCGCATGCAGCAGCATGTTTTCGTCGTGCGGGCCGGCGGGATCGAAGCCGAAAACCGTGATGTCGGTAGCGTGCGAAACCCAGGTCAGCGGATGCCAGTTGCCGGCATAGCCGTGGGTGAAAGCCCACACGGCGGCGTTGGCGGTAAGTCCATCTTTGATGTGCGGGTTGTCGACTACGTACTTGGGATCGTCGATGTTGACGAACGGATGGCCATTGACCGGCGCATAGATTGCGCAGGTGGCGACGATAAGCAGGAGGCTGAGAACGACGGTACGAGCGACCGAATCCTTAGAAAAAAAGCTGGTTTGTGGCTGGGTCGTCTGAGCCTGAGTGCCGATGGAAGCCAAGCAAATCCCCCTGAGAGTCGCGACGAGTATAGCTGATTCGAAGGGCAGTCGGGAGCAGTGACGGCCGCGTTATTGGCTCTTGTCAGCAATCACGACAACGCGTTCTGCGCTCCGGGGAATCGCGACGGGATCGCGCCAGTTCCAGCCTGACTTGAGCATTTCTTGCGCTATCGCCAGTTGCCCGGAACCGATGAGGAGACACAGGCGGCCGCCGGGCGCAACCAGGCCGGCTGCCGTAGTCAGAACGCCTTCGAACTTTTCGACCGCGCGTAGTGTAACCACGTCCGCAGTATGTCCCCATTGCTCGCCGCGCCCGCAGAAAACTTCGGCACCTTGAAGGCGCAAAGTGCGAATCAGCTCGCGAAGGAAAGTCGCCTTCTTGTTCTGCGATTCGATAAGGGTGATGTTGGTTTGCGGCGCCCAAAGTTTCATGGGCACACCGGGGAATCCCGCGCCGGACCCTACGTCGGCCAAGGTGAATGGTTTGTCGGATAAAAGCAAGCGCGCCGCAAAAAGGGATTCGCCGAAGTGGCGGTTAACAATTTGTTCCGGTTCGCGGACCGAGGTCAGGTTGGTGCGCGCGTTCCACCGCAGCAACAACTCGAGGTAGAGACCTAACTGCTTCGGTAACTCTTCCGGAAGGTCGCCGGCAAAAGGTTTGAGAAGGTCGGCGATGCGGGTGCTCTCCATTGCTCTCATTATGAGGCACTCGCTATACACAGAATAGTGACACTCAGGCGGCTGAGTTCGACGTCTTAACTTGGGCGTGTTGTCCTGGCTGATAGTGGCCGGGCTCGCTGCGGAAGGCAATGCAGAAGCGGTTCCATCCGTTAATCGCAACCACGGCGAGTGTCAGCCTCGCCAATTCTTCGGGAGGGAATTGCTGACGCGCACGTTCGAACACGGCGTCCGGCACGTGGGTCTCGCTGACACGGGTGACCGACTCGGCCCAGGCGAAAGCCGCCCGTTCGCGGTCGGTGTAGAGATCGACCTCTTCCCACACACTGACCAGATCGATGCGAAGCTCAGTTTCGCCGTCGGCGCGCAGGTCTTTGCTGTGCATGTCGATGCAATATGCGCATCCATTGATACGCGAGACCACCAGATACACCAGATGAAGCAGCCGCGATTCCAGTCCGCTATTGCTGACGGCTTTCTGCAGATTCATCATGGCCTCCCGCACATCCTGGGAGGCGTCGAAGAAATTTACTCGCACAGGCATGAATTAGCTCCCGTATTACTGAAGCAGATCGTGGACACGTGTCCACCCCTGGTACAGATGGGATTGCGGCCGCGAGGATTCCTTGACGGCCGACTCACGATGAGAAAATCTTTCGCCGTTCGAATTCGGCTACCCCGGAAGTCAGTTTTCTTGACGGATAAGCTTGTCGCGGTAAACTTGTGAGCCATTCCTGAAGTCACCTCTCGGGCTTGCGAGGACAAGATGCGACTCCATTCAGCGCCATCGAACCGCAACGGCAATAGCAAGACAATCCTGAGCGTTCTCGTCATCGCGCTCACCGTCAGCGTCGCTGTCTCAGCAGCGTGTGCTCAGACATACACCGTGATACACGACTTCGGCGGATCCGACGGCGCAGCTCCTGCTTCTGGTCTCACAATCGACGCCGCAGGAAATTTATACGGCACAACGGAAAACGGCGGCTTTCAGAACTGCAGCTCAGGTTGCGGCACGGTATTCAAGCTCGCAAACAAGAACGGCCGCTGGGTGCTGACGCCGCTTTACAACTTCCAGGGCGGCAGCGATAGTGCGTGGCCCGAGACCCGAGTGGTCTTTGGACCGAACGGCACACTGTACGGCACCACCGCCGGCGGTTCCGGTAACAGTTGCTCCGGTGACAACGGTTGCGGCACAGTCTTCAACCTGCATCCGCAGGCGACGTTCTGCGCCTCCGCGCTCTGCCCGTGGGTGAAAACGACTATCTACACTTTTCGCGGTGTCCCCGATGGACAGATCCCCGCTATCGGCGATCTCATTTTCGATCGTGCCGGAAACATTTATGGCACCACCAGGGCCGGCGGCCCTGAGAATCACGGCACAGTGTACAAGTTGACGCACGGCAGCGGCGGCTGGACCGAAAGCATTCTGTATAGCTTCATAGGAGGTAATGACGGCAATTCTCCTACCGGAGTCGTCTTCGGCCAGGACGGCAATCTCTACGGCACGACCACGCAAGGCGGAACCGTGTTCCAGGGCTACCCTGGCGGAGGCTTGATTTTCGAGCTGACGCCGTCGGGCTCCGGTTGGAGCGAGAGCGTCGTATACATGTTCGATCAGGACGATGCAAACGGTGCGTTGCCCTCCGCTGGTCTGACGATAGACACACAAGGCAACCTTTGGGGTACCGCCTATGCCGGCGGCGTGGGCGACTGCCAATCGCAAGACGATGCTTACGTTGGCTGCGGAACTGTCTTCCGTTGGCCGCCATTCGGCGGCGGGCTGCTGGCGATCTACGGCTGGCCGGAACACCAACTGCTTCCGCTTTCCGGTCCAGAAGGCCCGGTGACCTTCGACCCCGCCGGAAATGTCTACGGTACAACTTTCGCGCTGGGCGCGAATCTGCAGGGGAACGTCTTTGAGCTGAGCGGCGGGCAGTATACGTACACTTCGCTGCACGACCTGAACGGCACCACCGATGGCACGGCGCCGATGGGTGCGGTCGTGCTGGATCGCAACGGGAATGTCTACGGAACGGCCTCCAGTGGTGGCAGTTCGAGCGCGTGCAACCTGCAGGGAGGCTGCGGGACGATCTGGGAGATCACTCCCTAACGCGCTGGGAAGCTAGCGCAAATCTTGCTTATCAGCCTTCTTTTGCTCGCGCAGTGCTCTCGTGCTTTTCCCGGAACTTGCTGACGCTGACGAAGGCGCGTCCCACTGTTCCGTAGCCGATCACCTCTTTGCCGTTGTGAGCGCTGACGCGAAAGGTCAGAAACTTGCCATTGACGGATTCCAGCGTAGCCTCGCATTTCACGGTCGAGCCCACACCGCTGGGAGCCCGGTGATTCACGTTGATCGCGGTGCCCACACTGACCTCGTCGCCCTCGCAGAAAGGCAACAGCGCTTCAAAGGCAGCCGATTCCATCCAGGCGATCATGAAGGGCGTGGAGAGCACCGGAGGCAGCTCCGGCCTCCAGGCGCTGAGCGTGTGTTGAAACTCCACGCGCCGCTCGAGCTCGCCGCGCGTACCGATGGGAACGGGCTTGGCCATGCATTGAGAGTAAACAGATCGCAGTTGTGATGTCACCTTAGCTCGCAAACGACGGCGTCCCGATTCCGCAGCTTTTCGATATTCTCGGGCACAATTTGGCCTCAATTCCGACAAAGTCGGTGTACCATAACGCTGTTCAAAAAATGCAGGCGTGGGCCGTACTCTGTCGCGGCCTTGCCCCGGTACTCACTTTTACCGTAATCGGGGCTCGTCTGGAGTGGTCATCTCCAGACGCAGCGATGCGCCCGCCGGCTGGTAAGCTCCGCCAGTTTCAGGCCCTTGGTTAAATCGGTTGGTAATTCTTGATCTCAGGGAGAACTGTGTATGCGTCGGGTCCTGTTGTCGATTCTGATTGCCGCTTCTTTCTTCGTCATGCCGGCCGGAGCGCAGACTGCTGCCGCGCCAGCTGCTTCGTCTACACCCCCTACCGCACCCGTTCCAGCAGGACGTAAGAAGCGGGTCGCCGTCTTCGACTTTGATTTCGCCACAGTCCAAAGCAGCAGCGCCGCTGTCTTTGGCACGAATGTCGACGTGGGTAAGGGCATTTCCGATCTGCTGGTTCGTCACCTGGTGCAGGATGGCACCTATTCCGTCATCGAGCGCAAAGCCATGGATAAGATCCTGGCCGAGCAGAATTTTTCCAACAGCGACCGCGCGGATGCCAACTCGGCGGCTAAGATCGGCAAGCTGCTTGGCGTTGACGCGATCATCGTGGGCAGCGTCACCCAGTTTGGCTACGACAACAAGGACACCAAGGTCGGCGGCGGCGGCGGAGGTTGGGGCGGATTCGGCGTTGGCGGCTTCAGTCACAAGAAAAGCAAGGCTGTTGTGGTGACCGACGCGCGCCTGGTGAACATCGATACCGCCGAGATTATGGGCGTGGCCGACGGCAAGGGCGAGTCGTCACGTGAAAGCACGTCCCTGCTAG
Organism: Verrucomicrobiia bacterium; assembly: GCA_035482295.1. Lineage (GTDB taxonomy): Bacteria > Acidobacteriota > Terriglobia > Terriglobales > Acidobacteriaceae > Bog-257. The sequence continues at coordinate 22,123 of DATHQX010000152.1, read as the reverse complement.
GCGGTGGTAGTAATTGGCATGGCTTTGGCGGCGGCGCCGTGGATTTCGGCAGCAGCGACTTCCAGCAGACCATCCTTGGCGAGGCCGTGAATGCGGCGGTTACGGAGATGAGCACCGAGCTCGTAGCCGACGCTCCCAAGCTGGTGACCCGCACGATCAGCGTTGAGGGAGTTGTCGCTTCCGTCGATGGCGGTCAGATTGTGTTGAACATCGGAGCGAAGGCCGGGCTGAAGGCTGGCGATCAGCTGACCGTGAAACGCGTGACCAAGGAGATCAAGGACCCCACGACGGGCAAGACCTTGCGGAAGATGACGGCGGATGTTGGCGTAATCAAGCTAACGGACGTGGATGACGTATCCGCCGTAGGAACCGCCGTTTCCGGCTCGGGCTTCAAGGTGGGCGACGAGGTAAAAACCATCACCCAATAACCAGCAGGTATCACGAGACAGGGCGGCCTTTTCGGTCGCCCTGTTTATTTCAGGGAAACTTGCGCGCTAGTGACTTCCGCTGGCTACGCGGGCTTTCTCGAACTCGTCACCCGCATTCCATCCCACCAGGTTTGACTGATCCGCCGCCTCCCAACCCAATGCGATACCGAAGCGGGCCATAACCGCATCACCGCGAAAATCCATGTCAGCGCGATACTCATCGCTGGGCTGGTGATAGTGCTTGGATACGTACTCCTCGGCCTGCAGCGTTCCCCATTGACGATTGTGGCCGCGGTACAGGTCACCTTCGTCGATGGAGAATGAGGGGACGCCGACACGCGCGAAGCTGAAGTGGTCGGAGCGATAGTAGTGTCCGGCTCCGGGTTGCGCGTCGGGAACAATCGCCAGATTGAAGTCGCTGGCAGTGCGCTCAACCGCCGAATAGAACGTGGTGCGCTCGGCTCCGGCAACGTTGACCTCTTCGGGAACGCCCAGAGGCGGCACGTCGTCATAGTTCAGCGCCAGGGAAATATCTCTTGCCGGAATCGGCGGATGCTTGCCGAGATATTCCGAGCCCAGCAGTCCCTGCTCTTCGGCGGTGACCGCAACGAAGTAGACAGAGCGCTTTGGCGCCTGCTTAGTCGCGGCGTAGGCGCGGGCAATTTCCAACAGGATCCCGCAGCCGGTAGCGTTGTCCTGGGCGCCGTTATAAATGTTGTCGCCGGCCATCCCCGGCACGATGCCCAAGTGATCGTAGTGCGCGCTGTAGAAGACGGCTTCGTTCTTCAGATGCGGGTCAGAGCCGGGCAGCACGGCGAGAACGTTATTGGAGTCGAAGTAACGAACCTTGCTATTCAGGCTAGCCTTGGCCCTGGCTGACAGCACAACAGGGTTGAAGCCCCGCTGTCCGGCTGACTCGATCATCTGGTCGATGTTCATGCCGCACGCCTCCGCCAGACGGCGGGCGACGTCGAGCTGAATCCAGCCCGCCATCTTCAGCTTCTGGTTCTTGCTGTCGCGCAGGAAGGAGTGTTCACCCGACCAGGAGTTCCGCACCACATCCCAGCCATAGCTGGCCATCGAGGTCTTGTGGATAAGCAGCACACCCGCCGCACCCTTGCGTGCCGCTTCTTCATACTTGTAGGTCCAGCGACCGTAGTAGGTGAGAGCCTTGCCGTTGAAGAATTTCGGATCATTGGATGGCGGCTCATTCACCAGCATGAGCAGTATCTTGCCTTTTACATCGACATCCTTGTAGTCGTTCCAGTTGTACTCGGGAGCGTCGATACCGTAGCCAACCCAGACGATGTCGACGTCGATGTCGCTGTGGGCCGCGCCGCTTTCGTCAGTGACGACAAAATCCCTGCGAAAGGCGAGGTCGAGCGGTGCTCCATTGCTGGGAACGAGGCTGAGGTTCGAGTCATCCTGGGTAGAGATGCCCTCAAGCGGAACCTTCTGCATGTAGCTGCCGTTGTCGCCGGCCGGCTTAAGCCCATAGAGCGCAAACTGCGTGGCCATGTATTCGGCGGCGATATCGCCACCGCGCTGTCCCGTGCCCCGGCCTTCGAGCAAATCGCTGGCCAGAAACTTGACATGCGCGCGGATACGCTGCGCTTCCACGCCGGCCATAGCCTGCTGGGCGGCCGAAGGAAGTCCCACTACTTGCGGAACCTTGACGCTCGTTGAATGGAAGGAATCAGAACTGGTGGTTTGAGCCAGCAGTAGAGCTGCGGGCAAAGCAAGCAGTAGCGCAGCGAAAAGCAGTCGTCGCAAGAAAGAACTCCTATGGTCAGCCAAGCGCCCAGGAAAACGCTATATTTTACGCGAAAATCACGGGTCAGGGCGTTGCGGTCTTCAGCTACCCTCGCACGCACAATTCCAGTAAAATCGAGACTTGCATCTGATTTGTCCTAATGTGTCCTGGCTGGCGCTGGGCCCAACAGCGTTGTGCCGTAGTCAGCGGAGACTATGCGTCGACTGAGCCGCCTCCTCCGATATTTCAGGCCTTACTGGTTGTACCTGTTGGCGTCGGTTTTCTCGATGGCGCTGGTGGGGTTGCTGGATGCCTTCCGCCTGTTGCTCATCGGGCCAATCCTCGACCAGGTACTCAACCCGTCGTCGCAGGCGCGCGCGCTTCCACTCTTGCCCGTCCCGCTTTTTGGACACCGATTGGATCTGCGCTCCTTCGTTCCCACCCATCTGCATAACGTCTGGTCGGTGGTCGCGTTTGCGATGATCATCTCGACGCTGCTGAAGGGGATGTTCGACTACGCCGGCACTTATCTTGCGAACTATGCCGGCTACGGCATGGTCACCGACATGCGCAACGACCTTCATCAGGCGACGTTGCGTCGTTCGGTCGGTTTCTTCCAGCAGTACTCCACGGGAACGTTGCTGTCGGCCATCGTGAACGACGTGGAGCGCGTGCAGTTCGCCATGTCGAGCGTGCTGGCGGAGTTCCTGCAGCAGTTCTTCAGCTTCATTTTTATTGGTGCGGTCGTCATAAGCCTTGGCAGACATCTGACCTGGGTTTTGCTGATCTTTGTTCCTTTCGTTGTCGCTTCGGCGCGCAGAGTTGGCGACCGTGTCCGGAAGACCACACGCAAGGGTCAGGACAAGCTCGCCGAAATCAACAACCTGCTACACGAGACCATCACCGGTATCCGCATCGTGAAAGCTTTCTGCATGGAAGCCTGGGAGATGGGGCGCTTCCGCGAAGCCGCGCGTCGACTATTCCGGGCCAATCTAAAATCGGCGGCCGCGTTCGCCCTGAACTCGCCGATCATGGATGCCTTCGGCGCCATCGCCATCGTGCTGCTCATCCTTCTGGGACGCGACAGCATCAAGCATGGCTATCTCAGCGAGGGCTTCTTCATCGCCTTCATCATCGCGGTCTTCAAGCTTTACGAGCCGGTCAGGAAGTTCGGACAGTTCAACAACAACTTCCAGCAGGCGCTGGGTGCTTCTGACCAGATTTTCAACTTCCTCGACGCACAGGATGAAGTTCGCGAGAAACCGGGTGCGGTTAAATTGCCGCCGTTTGGCCGCGGCATTCGCTTCGAGAAAGTCTACTTCCGTTACTCCAAGGTGGACGAAGAGCGGCCTGTGTTGCGCGACATCAATCTCGACGTGAGCCCCGGCGAAGTGGTGGCTATCGTTGGCTCCAGCGGTTCAGGCAAGACCACGCTGGTGCACCTGCTGCCGCGTTTTTTCGACGTCTCGCAGGGCCGCCTGCTGATCGACGGCCACGATGTCCGCGACTTGACGGTTGCTTCGCTGCGTTCGCAAATCGCCATCGTTACCCAGGACACCATTCTGTTCAACGACACGGTGCGCAACAACATCGCCTACGGCCATCCGGAGATTTCACCGCAGGCGGTGGAAGATGCTGCCCGCGCGGCCTTGGCGCACGACTTCATCTCGGCGCTGCCCCACGGTTACGATTCCATCATCGGCGAGCGCGGCCTGCGCCTGAGCGGCGGCGAGCGCCAACGCATCTCGATTGCCCGCGCAATTCTGAAGAACGCGCCCATCCTGATCCTCGATGAAGCGACCTCGGCGCTCGATACCGAGAGTGAGTCGCTGGTGCAATCGGCATTGCAGAACCTGATGACAGGTCGTACTGTATTTGTCATCGCCCATCGGTTATCGACCGTGCGTAGGGCCGACCGGATCCTCGTGCTGGAGAACGGCATGATTACCGACGAGGGTTCGCACGAGTGTCTGCTCGCACATACCGGCACGTACCGCCGGTTGTATCATTTGCAGTTCGAAGATATTGAGACTGCTTCCGGGACCGAATAGGTTTCGCCATGAACATCCGCTCGATGACCGGGTACGCGCAGGTCAAAGCCCACGTGAGCGATGAGCTCACACTCAGCCTGAGCTTGAAGTCGGTCAACCACCGTTTTCTCGATCTCCATCTCCGCATGCCCTCCGAGCTTGACCCGGTAGAAATCAAAGTGCGCCGCCTTCTGAAAGAGCGCCTGCACCGCGGCCACCTCGAAGTCACCATCAGCATGGAGCGCACAGGAGGCGCAGGATTCGCTGTCAACCGCGAGTTGGTCGGCGGATACTTGCGCACCTTCCGCGAGGTGGCCGAAGAGTTTGGCGTCAGCGCTGAGCCCGACCTCAACGCCGTGCTGAAACTTCCAGGCGCTATGAATGCTGCGGAAAACGGCGATGCGACGGCCACTCTGGAGAAGGAAGTTGTCGGTGCGCTGGAACAGTGCATCGAGCGGCTGAACCTCATGCGTGAGGAAGAAGGCCGCGGCGCGGTTGACGAGTTGCGCGATCGCATGACCCATCTTTCATCGGCGACGCACGAAGTGGACCAGCTCCGCGGGCGCGTCCTGAAGGCCTACCAGGAAAAGCTGCACGGCCGTATGCAGGAGTTGCTGGGCGGACACATCGACCAGGACCGCATCCTTCAGGAAGCCGCGGTCCTCGCCGAGCGTAGTGACATTCAGGAAGAACTGGTGCGCATGAAGAATCACATCCAGCACTTCCTCTCGCTCCTCGACGGCGGTGGCGAAGTCGGCAAGAAGCTGGACTTCCTGTTACAGGAGATGAACCGCGAAGCCAATACTCTTATGTCGAAGACCACCGGCGTAGCCGGAGACGCATTGCGGATTACCTCGCTCGGATTGTCGATGAAGTCGGAGATCGAAAAGGCCCGCGAACAGGTACAGAATCTCGAATGAGCGGAATCATCTTCATCATCTCGGCGCCTTCCGGCTCGGGCAAATCGACGCTCACCAACGAGCTACGCCGCATCGTTCCCAACCTCGAATTCTCCATCAGCTATACAACGCGTCCTCCGCGTGGCAGTGAGCAGTCAGGCCGCGAGTATTTCTTCATTACTCGCGAAGAATTCGAGCGCATGATCGCGGAGAACGAATTTCTGGAGTGGGCCCAGGTTTTTGGAAATTACTATGGGACAGCCAAGCGCTTCCGTCGCGAGGCCGCGGCGCGTGATCACGACCTGCTCCTCGACATCGATGTGCAGGGCGCCGGACAAGTCAAGCGTGAGGAGCCCGAGGCTGTTTCGATCTTTGTGCTTCCGCCCTCGCGCGAGGAATTGGAGCGCCGGTTACGCCGCCGCGCCGAAGCTGACGACAATCTGCAAAAAGAATTGATGGGGGATGGGGCCAAGCTGTTCAACACCGAAGGCATCATTCAGCGGCGACTGACGACGGCCTCCCATGAGATTGAGAATTTCGGGCAGTACGACTATATTCTTGTCAACGATCGCCTGGAGGAATCGATCGACATCCTCAAGTCGATCGTAGAAGCGGAGCGGCTGAAGCGCTCCCATGCAGTTTTAACATCAAGAGACGAACAGGTTTTGGCGATTGCCAATCGCGCCCAAAGGGAGCGGATGCTGCCGCAGGTGGAGTCGATCCTGGCGACATTCGATCTCTCCCGATTTCCTAGTGTCACGGAGTGAGTATGAAACTGGTTGAAGGTTTCGATAGCAACTATCGATACGTGCTGGTCGCCGCTCGTCGTGCCCGACAGATTCAAAATGGCGCCCGCCCCAATGTAGATCCGCACTCGCGCAAGCCCTGCCGCATCGCCGAAGAAGAGCTCCAGGCCGGCAAGGTCGCGTGGGAGATCCCGGCCGCCGGCAGTGCTGTCGCAATGGAAGTCACGAGCGAGCAGGATGGCCCGGTAGGCGGCGAAGCCGACGACTAGACCGAACCCGGTGCCTCTGTCGCAAGAGTTGCACCGGGTTCGTCTTTCACCGCAATCAATACACGTTCACGGTTTGATCTGTCTTGTACAGAGAGCCCGTCGTGTCCCATGCCTGCACGCTCAGCAGGTGCGTGCCCGCCGCTGCAGTAACGCTCGCCCGAATCGTAGGTCCGCTCGACGTAGCCACCACCTGACCATCCAGATAAGCCTTCATCGAAGTGATCTGATGTGTGTTGTTCTCGACATCAGCTTCTACGGTGAAAGGTGAATTCGTATCCTGATTGATGACCGGCTGCTGTATCACCACGCCGGGCGTGCAGTTACTTCGGCCGCACTGATACGCGTAATAAACCTTGTAGTTGCTGCTGGCGGTGTAGAGCAGGTGAGAGCCGCTATAGGCTTTGACCGTAAAGTTCTGCCAGTTGTTATTTACGGTTCCACTCACCACCGATGTAATCGCATCCCCACTCATCGTCTCAATTAAGGTTCCATTCTGCCAGGCGTTCATGGACGTCACATTGGAACTGGCCCAGGCCGTAAGTTGCAGGTCGTCACTGGGCTGATAGGAACCGTTAGGCGGCGCGCAGAAGTTGATGCCCGACGCCGGATGGCTGCAGGCGTACAGGCCATCGATCTGGGTGACCGTGGATGAGTACTGAAACAAGTTTCCGCCGGAATCCCAGGCGTTCAGTACCAGATGATAGGAGCCGTTGTAGTTGGCGTCGCCGTCGCTGAAGACGAAGTTGTTTGTGTTGCGAACTTCGTAAATCTTCTGGTTGTTGGCGTAAAGGATCATTTGCACGATGGGTAAGCCGTTCCTGCCGGTGGCTGCGGCCTCGATGTTCATGGGATAGACGACGGTGGAGTTGGTGCTGGGGAAGCAGATGATCGCTCCCGGATTGGTTGGAGCCGAGCAGTCTGCGTGAGCCGGTAAAGAGACACAGGTGGCGACGAGCGCGGTGACGCCGAGCAGGGTGAGGGTCTTCATGGCGATAGAGCTCCTTGGAATTTCCGCCTGGAACAGGAGGCGGACGCTGATTCAGCAGCAAGGGAATTTCCATTCCAGAGTTGAAGGAGCTGAGAGAAGTCAGGCTGCGCCCGTGATTGCGCGCAACGCTTCATGCCATAGTGTGGCATTGGGGTGCACAGAATGGGCTCCCACTTGAAGTCGCGTCACTTTCGATTGAAGCCGCTAACCGCGCTACACGGGCCCATACCCTCCGGACTATACTTAGACGCAAGATGAAAATCGCTCTGGGCGTGAGCGGCGGCATCGCTGCCTATAAAGCTGCCGAAATCGTTCGTCACCTACAGGATCGCGGCGTAGGCGTGCAGGTCATCATGACCGCCGCGGCGCAGGAGTTTGTCCGTCCCCTCACCTTTGCTGCCCTCTCGGGCGAGAAGGTCATCACCGGCATGTTCGGCTCGTCCGCCGAGGCCCCGAATCTGGACTCTGCCGTCGAGCACATCTCCGTTGCGCAGTCGATCGATTGTCTGCTGGTCGCGCCCGCCACGGCGGACACCATCGCCAAGTTTGCCCAAGGTATCTCCAACGACTTCCTCAGCACCCTCTATCTGGCAACAACGGTGCCAGTGGTTGTCGCTCCCGCGATGAACGTCAACATGTGGGAGCATCCGGCGACCAGGGCGAACCTGGAGATCCTTCGCCAGCGCGGGGTGCACATCGTCGAGCCGGGCAGCGGCTATCTCGCCTGCGGCATGGTGGGCGCGGGCAGGCTGGCCGAGCCGGAACACATCGTTGCCGAGACTCTGGCGCGCCTGGGCGTGGCTCAGGACCTGGCAGGCCAGACCGTGCTGATTACCGCCGGTCCTACACACGAGCCCATCGATCCAGTGCGTTATCTCGGCAATCGCTCCAGCGGGAAAATGGGATACGCTCTGGCCGAAGCCGCGTTACGCCGCGGCGCGAAGGTCGTTCTGATCAGCGGTCCGACTGCGTTGCAGCCTCCAACGGCGGCCGAAGCCGTCTTCGTGGAAACCGCGCAGCAGATGCGAACAGCCGTACTCGATCGTTGGGAGCAGGCAAACGTGATTATCATGGCGGCAGCTGTCGCCGACTTTCACGTCAAGAACGCTGCGTCTGAGAAGATCAAGCGCAATGGCGCGATGGAGCTGCACCTCGAGCCCAACGCAGACATTCTCGCCGACCTTGGAAGCCTGCGGCAGGCTGCGGGTAAGACCAGGCCGATGTTAATCGGATTTGCTGCGGAGACCGATCACCTGCTCGAGAACGCGCGCTCCAAGCTGGCGAAGAAGAATGTCGATGCGATCGTGCTGAACGACGTCAGCCGCGCCGAAATCGGCTTCAACTCCGATCGCAACGAGGTGACGGTGGTGACGGCGAATGACACGGTAGACATTCCCGAGGCCGGCAAACTCGACGTCGCTATCAAGATTCTGGATTGCGTCGTGCGCATGCAGCGAGACAGATTGGGGGCGAAGCTGGAAAGCGCGCAGCGATAAGAGTATTTCCATCGACCTCCAGCTCCCTTTCGTTTGTCATCCTGAGCAGAGCGTCTGCACGCTTTGTAGACGAGGAGTCGAAGGGCCGCTAATCAAGGATGCTCAACCCTGAGTCCGTTGTAAACTAAAACCTCCCGCGCATGACTCTCGATCGCAACACACTTCGCGAACGTCTGCGGTTCTACCGCGAGTTGGGGGTTGGCCCGCTCTATCGGCGCGAAACAACTGGTATGGTTGCTCGCGAGGCTGTCGCGCCCCCTTCGGAAGTTCTCGACGTAACGCAGGACGCCGTCGTAGAAGAACCCGTTATCATGCCCCGTCGATCCAGGAAGAACGAAGATCGCGCAGCGCAGCTTCAGGTCATCCTCGACGACATCGGTCCGAACTGCCAGCGTTGCCCGCTGGCCAAACTGGGACGCAAGCAGATCGTCTTTGGCACCGGCGATCCGCACGCCGAGCTGATGTTTATCGGCGAAGGTCCAGGCGCGGACGAAGATGCCCAGGGACTGCCCTTCGTCGGGCGCGCCGGCCAGTTGCTGAACAACATGATCGTGGCGATGGGTTTGAAGCGTGAGCAGGTCTATATCGCCAACATCGTGAAGTGCAGGCCGCCGGGCAATCGCACCCCGGAACGCGAAGAGTGCGACACCTGCTCGCCGTTTCTGATGCGGCAGATTAACGTCATTCGTCCGAAGGTGATTGTGGCGTTGGGTGCAACCGCCGCGAAGAACTTGCTGGGCATGAACGACTCGATGGCCTCAATGCGCGGACGCTTTTATGACTTCTCGCCTCCCTCCGATGGGGGTGAGCCATTCGAGGGTAAGCTCGCCGTCACCTACCATCCGGCGTTCCTGCTGCGTGATCCGCGACAGAAAAAAGAAGCGTGGAAAGACCTGCAGATGGTGATGCGCCATCTTGGCCTGGCCATGCCGCAACGCGCGCCCGATGTTGGCACGGCAGGGTCGGCACCCGAGGGCAGCTAGACGGCGATGCCGCAATACTGCGATGTGGCTGTGCCCGTCCCGCTCGACGCCACATTCACCTACCTCGTCCCTGAAGATTCGCCCGAGCCAGTCATCGGCGGCCGCGTCATCGTGCCTTTCCGAGAGCAGCGCCTATGCGGCATCGTCACTGAGCTGCACGATCGCAAGCCTGAATTCACCGTCAAGCGTGTCAGCCAGGTCCTTGACACCACAGCAGCCCTCACGCCCGAGCTGATGCAGCTCGGCCGCTGGATCGCGCAGTATTACATCGCGCCGATCGGCGAGGTGTTCCGCGGCATGCTGCCTCTCTCGGCGGAATTCCGCCGCGTTATCGGCTACCGCATCATCAATAAAGGAATTGACGCCCTGCACGCGGCTTCGACCGTCGGCTCGTCGCTGCGCTCGCGTAAAGAACCTGAGCACCAGATGCTGGAATACGCAGTGCTGAACCGGTTGGCTGATGGCGAGGTCGTGCGCGAGGGAACTCTGCGCTCCTCCTCCGGAGCGTCACGCGCGGTGCTGCAGACGCTGGTGCGTAAGAAATGGATCGCGCGCGAGGATCTTAGCGATGTTCGCGATGCCAGCCGAACGATTCAGATTGCCACGCTCAAGCAAGTAGAAGGCAAAATCAACGCCAATCAGCAAACCATCATCGACTACCTGCGGTTGCAGGAAGGGCAGCGCGCTTCGGTCGACGCCTTGCGTGAACTGGCGGTGCCGCGCACGACGTTGCAGACCCTGGTGAAGCGAGGGCTTGTCGAGTTGAGCGAGGAAGCCGCAGGCTTTCGAATGTCCGGCATGAAGCCGCGTAAGCTGGAATTCCTTCTCACCAAGGACCAGAAAGCAGCGCTCGAAGCCATCGTCACCGCAGTCGATGAGCGCAAGTTTCTGCCGATGCTGCTGCATGGCGTCACCGGCTCCGGCAAAACCGCCGTGTATCTGTCGGCTATGCAGTCTGTGCTGGCGAAGGGGCGCTCCGCCATCCTGCTGGTGCCCGAGATCGGGCTTACCCCGGCCGTTGCCGCCGATCTGCATCAGATATTCGGCAATGAAGTAGCAATTTTGCATTCAGCTTTGACCGACGACGAGCGAGCCGAGCAGTGGAAACGAATCCGCAGCGGCGAGTCTCACATTGTGGTAGGAACGCGGTCAGCCGTTTTTGCCCCGGTTCCCAGTCTATCCCTCATTGTGGTAGATGAAGAGCACGATCACTCCTACAAGCAGGAAGAGATGCCCCGCTATCACGCCCGGGACGTTGCCGTCATGCGCGCGAAGATGTGTGATGCGGCGGTTGTGCTGGGTTCGGCGACGCCGTCTCTGGAAACTTACTACAACGCGGTACAGGGGAAGTATCGCCTACTGGAACTACCGGAACGCATCGAGAAGCGGCCACTGCCGGAGGTCGAAGTCCTCGACATGCGGGAGGAGTTCCAGCGCACCAAGAAGGATGAAGCGCTCTCTCGCAAGCTGATCGAGGAAATCGGCGAGCGGCTGGCGAAACAAGAGCAAGTGATGGTGCTGCTGAACCGCCGCGGCTATTCAGCGTTCGTACTTTGCCGCGAGTGTGGAGAGACGGTGCAGTGCAAGAACTGCGCCATTGCCATGACTTACCACAAGCGCGAGCATCGGCTGGTTTGCCACTATTGCGGCTTCACGCGTCCAGCGCCGAAAACCTGCCCCAAGTGCGGCAGCGAGTACGTGCAGTATCTCGGAACCGGCTCGGAAAAATTGGAGCACGTCCTGCACGGTTTGTTTCCCCAGGCGCGTATCGCGCGCTTGGACCGCGATACCGTCCGCGGCCGGGACGACTTCGAGCGCATGCTGACCGCGCTGCAGGATGGCGAAATCGACCTGCTCGTGGGCACGCAGATGATCGCCAAGGGACACGACGTAGCGAAAGTTACGCTAGTGGGCGTGGTGGGCTCCGACGCGGCGCTCAGCTTTCCCGACTTCCGCGCAGCTGAGCGCACCTTCCAACTCTTAACACAGGTCGCAGGACGCGCGGGTCGTGGCGAAGCGCCGGGAAGGGTTGTGCTGCAGACATTCTTCCCCGACCACTACGCCATCCAGTTCGCCGCAGCGCACGACTATCGCGGCTTTTACGAGAAGGAAATCCGCTTCCGCAGCTGGATGCATTATCCGCCATTCAACGCCGTCAGCAATGTATTGGTGCGCAGCCAGAAACTCGACGAGGCGCTGGCGTGGTCGGGAATTCTAGGCAAATGGTTCGAGAGCACGCGTCTTCACGGCGTGCGGGTAATGGGCCCGGCAGCGGCAGCAATTGTCCGCCTCAAAACGGAATATCGCTATCACTTCCTGCTGAAATCACCAAGCCGCGAAAAGATGAACAGCGTCTTGCGCGCGATGCTCGATCACGCCAGCGAGCAGAAGATCCCGCGCAACAATCTCATTGTGGATGTGGATGCGCTATCGTTGATATGAGCAGCAATTAGCACTTAGCATTTAGCCAAAGTACGTTATCCCGCTAATTGATGAGCGCCCCACATCTCAACTCATGCCAACTGCCTTCCTTATCCCTTCCACTTACCCAGCGCACGGCGAACCAGGACCAGCTGTCCCAGGTGATAAGCGTTGTGATCGGCGATCAATAGAGCTTCGCGCAGCAGGGTTTGACCTGAGCCGCCGGGAATGGGCGCCAGCAGATCGTGCTTAGGATCGGTGATGAGCTTGCGCATGGTCTCGATGTTTTCGTGAATCGCTTCCACACTACGATCCCAGGCTTCTTCGCTCGGCGGAGCCGGCTTCTTCGGCCAATAACCTTCCGGCCATGGCGGAGATTTGTGACGCGCGTTTTGGCAGAACTCGACGACGTCCCAGAGTGCAATTCGTATATGTTCCAGCAGTTGCCACGCCGAGTGTGGCAGCTTGTCGGGTACGTCACCCCGTTGTTCGACAGGGAAGTCCGCGACTGCAGCAGCGAGGTCGGCATGTGCCTCGTGCCAATCCAAGGCTTTGGCGAGTTGTTGACGAAGTTGCTTATCGCTATCCATTAGGCCTCGAAGCAGGAAATCAAAATGTCAGGTATGAGATGTGCCTGCACTACATTCAGATGTAAGTTTGAATAGAGAGTTGCGTGTGAAGAACGGCTGAACGAATAACATAGCCGGTAGAAGATGCCCTTAGCCTCTGCCGTTGCGCCGTCGACGGTGCAGCACAGTTGTTGCGTCAGGATTGACCAGCACAGTGAAACCATTACGCAAGCGGTTCACGTCAGGGTCTACCATAACGGCACGCTCATCGCCGATGCAGCCGCCCAGCACCCGTCCCAGACTCAACAGGGAGCGGCTGCCGCACACTTCGCAGCTCTCGCCACCGCTATTGCTGATGATCTCGCAGTCGGCACACAGAACAGCTTCCAGGAGAGGAACGGAGCTTAGAAGTGGCTCCCATCGATCACCGTTGGCCATAAGACACTCTGCTATCAAGCTAGCCGGGTTCCCGCGAGTGCGAAAGTACCTGATTGGGTAAGGAAGCAGAAGAGTAACGAGGCGTCCAGCGGAATGTTGAACGTCCGTTTACAGCACGATTACGAAACGTCAGTGGTGGAGGCCGGCGGCAATAGATTGTGATTCAACGCGAACAGCGCCAGTTCCAGACGGTTGCCAACTCCGATCTTGTTGAAGATGTTGGTCAGATGACGTTTGACCGTCTCTTCGCTGATGCCGAATGTTTCGGCGATGTGCTTGTTGGTTGAGCCCTCGGTGATCAGCGTAACCACCTCCAGTTCGCGCGCGGTTAAACCAAAAGTTTTTCTTGGCGGAGGCGCGATTTGAGCGGTGAGATCGCGAAGCACCTGCACCAGATTTTGTACGGGGCGGCCTTCCAGCCAGTATTGTCCCTGGATCACAGCGCGGATGCACGCGGACAGGTGCGCCACTGCGGCATCTTTCAACACGACTCCGCGAGCCCCCAATTGCAACGCTTCCAGGATCTGGCGCTTGTCGATTTGTCCGGTGAGAACGATAGTCCGCGTATCGCCGCTGTTGCCGGTCAGTTCGCGCAACGCTTCTAGGCCGGGCATCTTCGGCATGGCCAAATCGAGTAGCAAGATATCGGGGCGCAGCGTTCGCACCATATGCAATGCTTCGACGCCATCTTTGGCTTCAGCAATGACTTTGATATTGGTATCGGATTGCAGCATGTTGCGCAGGCCGATACGGACGACTGGATGGTCGTCGGCAATCAGAACGCGAATTTGAGTCGCTGCCACCTTGTTTCCTCTCACTGTAGAGGGATGGTCTTCTGGTACTCATCTCTGCTGCTATGCTGCTGATCCCTCGGCTGGTAGTACTGTGGGACCGACTATCTCCGCCAACTCGGCCTCCACTCGCTTAAGAGCCGTCAGAAGATCATCCAGCGCGGGGCCCGCGCCAGTCAGGTTCGAGTTGCGCCCCATGGTTTCCAAGGTCGCACAAGCTTCTGAAACCTCGCGCGCACCCAACATCATACTGCTTCCCTTTAAGTAGTGAGCGCGGTCTCTTACTTGTGGTGCATTTTGCTGTGACAATGCCTCACGCAACTGGGCGACAGTAGCACGAGCTTCCGTGAGGTAGTCGCGGCACAATTCTGCCAACACCGCCGGTTGCGTTGCTGTCGAACTCTTGAGGCGATCAAAGATCTCTCTATTTAGAGTTTCGTCGTTCACAATTTTAGGACTTGCTACCCCAGCCGCCTATAGTTACCCCAATAGGTAATCCTTTTCCCTATTCGCGTCAAGAAAGAATAGTTGCAGCGCAGGCAAACAGTGGCTGTTAGTTCCGTTGCAACTAGAATTTGGAGAAGTCAGGCTTGCGTTTCTCCAGGAAGGCGCTGAGGGCTTCACGAGTTTCGGGCGATTCCAGCCTCTCTGTAATGACCTCTACTTCTTCACGCAGTGCCCGATCTACTTCTGCAGCATAGGGTCGCTTGATGAGTTCCTTGCAGGCGCGCAGAGCAGCCGCGGGTTTTGCCGCCAGCACTTGAGTTACGGCAATCGCAGTTGGATGAAGCTGTTCATGGGATAGCACCGCATTGACAAGGCCGATCTCGAAAGCTCGTTGGGCAGTTAGCGGAGAGCCGAGCATGAACAGTTCCGACGCGCGTTGCCGTCCCACCAGCAGCGGCAGCAGCACTGTGGAGGCGGCTTCGGGGACGATGCCGAGATCGATGAAAGGCATCATGAATCGCGATTCTGCCGCCGCATAGACCAGGTCGCAATGCAGAAGAATCGTCGTTCCGACGCCAACCACCAAGCCATGAACGGCGGCGACAATGGGCTTTTTCGCATGCGCTACTGCGGTGATGAAGCGGACGGCCGGCGGCGTGGCCTGACCCTTCCACGGTTTCTGCATGAAGTCCTGGAGATCGTTGCCGGCCGTAAAGGCATCTCCCTTGCCATAAAGCAGTATTATCCTGACGGATCTATCGTTCTCGGCGTGTTCCACCGCGTCGGCCAGAGCTTCGTACATATCTGAAGTCAACGCATTCTTCTTCTCCGGGCGGTTGATGGCAATCCGTGTCACTGCGTCGACTTGTTCTACCTCGACGTGACCCATGTTCTCCCCTGTGCAGTCAGTTGAAGATGAAGCCGAAGACGGAAGTCCACTTACTTCTTGCGTTGAAAGTCGAATTGCGAAGTGCTCGACTTGCCTTTCTCGTCGAGATACGTCCACTCCTCGAGATGATGATTCGGGCCGTCGAAGATGAACGTCACCTCTTGCATGTGGCCGTGGTGCGAGCTAATGTTCGTGCCGTCCTTGAACTTGAACACCACCCGGTTGGGATCGGCGCCGGGCACGGCGACGAAGCGTGGCTGATTATGGGCCGCGCAATAGTGAGTCGCCATCAGTTCGTCGCCATTCATGTGGAACATGGTCACCATCTCCATGGGTTTACCCTCGGCGAGCCAGTCCATGAGTACAGAGCCATCGGACACCATCTGGAAGCGCGTGGTGGAGGGATATTTTTTTCCGCCTTCGATCATGTTGCCCTCCCACGCTCCGTCAAGGGTCTTCATCTTGTCGAAGGCCGCATTCGGCGCAACCGCCGATGTGTGCTCGTCGCCCAATGCTGCCAGGCTAATGGCAAAGCAAAGAAGAAGAAGCCCGGATTTGTATCTCATTTCCGCCTCCTGATTAACCCTGGATTGTAGCTGAACCGGCAGCGCCGACGAAGTTGGTTAGCTCCCTTTAGCGGACGGCCGAGGAGGTTGGCCAAGAAGTTTGCACCTCATACAATAGTTGCGGAATCCAAACAGCTGCTTCCGCCTTCTCATACCCTGACCGTGAATTTGCAAGGAGAGTTCTATGTCCGCCAAAATTCCCGAAGAGTACATGGACCTGTTCAAGAAGAAAGCTTTTGCCAGCTTCACCACGTTGATGGCCGACGGCAGTCCGCAGACGACACCAGTGTGGGTGGATTTCGTCGATGGCAAGCTGCTGGTCAACTCAGCCCTGGGCCGCCAGAAGGACAAAAATGTTCGCCGGGAACCACGCGTAGCCGTCACCTTGATGGACCCGGACAATCCATATCGTTATCTCGAGGTGCGCGGCCGCATCAGCGAGATCACCCACGAGGGTGCGGACAAACATATCGATAAAATGGCCAAAAAATATCTGGACAAAGACAAGTATCCGTTCGCGCAGCCGGGCGAAAAGCGCGTGATTTATAAGATCGACCCCGTGCACGTCAGCCCGCACGGTTAGTTCGAGCCGAAAAGTGAAAACGGAGAGGCGGGCGCTGAGCCCGCTTTCTTGTTTTTGCGACAATCGGTCGCCATCGCCGAATTGACCGCAACTTGTGCGCGAAAATAGAATCAATAACTTAGGAACTGTGGGGAATCGTGCCTCTCTACGAATACCAATGCAAGAAGTGTCATAGCCTGACCGAGCGGATTCAGAAGTTCTCTGACCCGCCGCTAGCCATTTGTCCGCACTGCGGAGGTGAACTGGAGCAGTTGATCTCCGCGCCGGCAGTGCAGTTCAAGGGTTCCGGCTGGTATGTCACCGATTACGCCAAGAAGTCTGGAGACGGCTCGAAATCGAGCGGCAACGGATCGACGGCTTCCTCGTCGGAAGGCAAAAGCGACTCGAGCACTTCCAGTTCGGAGAAGAGCGGGAGCAGTTCGGAGGCGAAGACCGACAAGAAGTGACTACCCAAGCGCGTGTTCTGCGTCACAGGTTCACGTGACCCCAGTCTCCTACGGCTGTGCTTTGGAAGGTTTCTGAGCATCCAGGCTTTAAAATAGACTTCGTTCGAACATTCGTTCGGCAATATTGGTTCTTGAATTTATACGCTTTTAAACAGGAGGTACGGTCATGTCGAAGGACGCTTTGAACATCACCGATCAACGTAACGATAAGACTTACGAAGCGCCCATCGAGCTCGGCACAATCCGCGCTATGGATCTGCGGAAGATCAAGACCGATTCTGACGACTTCGGGCTGATGACCTACGACCCCGCCTTTATGAACACGGCGGCGTGCAAGAGCAGCATTACTTACATCGACGGCGATAAAGGCATTCTCCGCTATCGTGGCTACGACATTGAGGTGCTGGCTGAGCACTGCACCTATCTTCAGGTGGCCTACCTGCTGCTTTACGGCGAGGTGCCGAACGCGCAGCAGGAGAAGGACTGGATCTGGGAGATCACGCATCACACGATGCTGCATGAGACGACGAAGCATTTCATCGACGGATTCCGTTATGACGCCCATCCCATGGGCATTCTGGTCAGCACGCTGGCAGCGCTCTCGACGGTTTACCCCGAGGCCAAGGACATTCACGATCCGGAGAACCGGCAGAAGCAGATCGTTCGCATTATCGCCAAGATGGCGACGCTGGCTGCGTTTTCCTATCGCCATCGCCGCGGACATCCGTACGTTTATCCGGACAACGATCTCACCTACACCGAAAATTTCATGAACATGTTGTGGCGCATGACCGAGCCCAAGTACATGGCGAGCCCGGTCATCGCACGCGCGCTTGATGTGCTGTTTATCCTGCACGCCGACCACGAGCAGAATTGCAGCACCAGCACGATGCGTGTCATAGGAAGCGCGCAGACCGACCCGTACCTCTCGATGGCGGGAGCGGCTGCGGCGCTTGCCGGACCGTTGCATGGCGGCGCCAACGAGGAAGTGCTGCTCATGCTGGACGAGATCGGCTCGGTGAAGAAGATTCCCGAGTACATCAAGCGGGTGAAGGCCGGCGAGATCAAGCTCATGGGCTTCGGACACCGCGTTTACAAGAATTACGATCCTCGCGCTCGCATCATCAAGGCGGTCGCCGACGAGGTTTTCGAGGTCACCGGCCGCAACAACCGCCTGGACGTTGCCCTGGAGCTCGAACGCATCGCGCTGCAGGACGATTACTTCGTGACCCGCAAGCTGTATCCCAACGTCGACTTCTATTCCGGCATCATCTACCAGGCGATGGGCTTTCAGCCCGACATGTTCACCGTGCTGTTCGCGATTCCGCGCGCCGCCGGCTGGCTGTCGCAGTGGAACGAGATGGTCGAGGATCCGGAGCAGAAGATCGCCCGTCCGCGGCAGATTTACACCGGCGTCGAGCATCGTAAGCTGGAAGTTGCCAAGGACGAGAAGTCGGCAGTGAAAGTCGGATAAGCCGGCATCAAGCAGAACGCAAAAAGAGCGGACCTTCGGGTCCGCTCTTTTTGCTTAATCCACCGAATGTCGGCTGAATCTGCAAATCGTTCGCGAGAATTGCTTGCTAATCCACAGGTTCGTGCGCGGAACGTAAGCGCCGGATGGGGTGACAGACCCTAGCGCCGCAGGCGCGACAGAAGATAGCCCTCCCTTCAGGGTGGGGTAGCGGATCATATTTGATAGAGAGCCGGCTTAAGCCGGCGGCACATGTGTCGTGAAGGGGCTCAGGCGTCGATAAGACACTAAGTGCCCGAGCTCCCGCTCGGGGCTGAAGAAGTTTCGCGCGGTCTTCGGCGGCGCTAGGCGCGCGAGTGAGATTGCGTCACGAGAACCCGGAGACTTGGTATGAACGTAATCTCGGCGGAACCTACCAGGCCCGGCTTGGCCCACGCAGAATTCGTGCGGGCAGAAAGATAACAGCCTTGATCAGCTCCAACACGCCTTCCACGGCGATGCCTAGAATCCGAAACGGCAGCAGAATCAGCCACACGATCGGGTACAGCACCAGGAAGAGCAGCGCCAACGGCCAGCAGAAGATCAGGAGCAAGCACCACAGCAGGAACGTAAGCATAACGTCACCTGCTTAATCGTACGATGGTTTCGCGCGAAAAGTTCCGTGACGCCGATGACCCGCTCCCTCGTTTCCCGTTTCTGGATTACTCCACTCGCAAGGCTTGCACCGGCTCGATCGAGGCTGCCCGGCGCGCTGGAACAAATCCGGCGATGAGCGCGCAAACCGCCAACGCCACGACCGCTCCGGCCAGAACCACAGGATTGGAGCCCGCCACTCCGTACAGCTTGTTCGCCATCAGGTGTCCGGCAATCACTGCCAGCGGAATTCCGAAGATCAGCCCTATGCCAATCTGCGAGAAAGCGCCGCGCAAAACCATTGCGATCACGTCGCCGCGGTCGGCGCCAAGCGCCATCCGAACTCCGATCTCGCTGGTGCGACGGGCGATATTGTAGGCGGTCACACCATAGAGCCCGATGGAGGCCAGCAGCAGTGCCAGCAGGCTGAACAGCTCTGTCAAGCGGGCGATCAGGCGCTCCTGATTGAACCGCCGCGTCACCTGCTCACCAAAACTGCGCATGTCGATGATACTGAGGTTGGGATCGATGCTGGCCAAGACTTGCCGCGCTTGCGCCGCAATTTCAGCCTGCGTACCGGAGTAGCTGATCTCAATCGTCGATGCGTACTCGGAATCCACTTGCATTCGGGTGTAGAGCGGCTGCTCGTATTGAATTTCCTGGAAATAAGGAACGAAGAACATTGGGTTTTGCGGATAATTGGGGTCGTTCGGCGAGCGATAGCGCGTATTCGCGACCACACCGATGATCTCGAAGTCGCCGCTGTGATTGCCGCGTGCGTTGAAGCCGAAATGCCGGCCCATGGGATCGCGGTCAGGGAAGTACCGGCGTACGAAATTTTCGTCGACCACGGCGACGCGTTGCGACGTTGCGGTGTCGCGGTCGTCGATGATGCGTCCTCGCAGCAACTTGGTACCGATGGTCTTGAAGTATCCGGGACTGACTCGCAACCAACCGGCCTCCTCCTGCGGGTTCTCTGACCCAGGCTTGCCCTCAATGGCGATGTTGTCATTCCAGCTGTCACCGTCTTGCGGACTGTACATCGAGTAGGCGACGCTGCGCACGCCGGGGATCTGTCCCAGGCGGTCGCGGAACTGCTGGTACAAGCCCGGCAGGCGGGCGACCGTATAGCCGGCCGTCATAGGATCGAGGCTTACCATCAGTCGGCCGTCGGTTTCGAAGCCGAAGCTATATTTTTCCAGGTTGCGTAAACTCTGCGTGACCAGGCCAGCCATGGCCAGAAGCACCAGCGAGAGAGCTGCCTGCGCAATGACCAGCGATTTTTGCGGCATCGCGCTGGTGTCGCGGGTTGAGCGGTTGGCGCCGCGCAGCGCGTCCGCCGGATCCGAATGTGAAGTCATCCAAGCGGGAGCGACACCGAAGATGATGCCGGTGATCAACGACAAGCCAAACGCAAATCCCAGCACAGCCAACGATGGAGTGGTTGCGATGGGAACGAAATTCGAGCCCCGGAATGCCACCAGCAAGATGGCATGCGTGCCCCAATAGGCCATCACCAGTCCGGCAGCGCCTCCCATGCACGCCAGCAGAATGCTTTCGGTCAGCACACTACGGATCAGGCGGCCTCGGCTGGCGCCCAGGGCAATCTGCACGGCGCTTTGCTGGCGGCGTGCCATGCCGCGGGCCAGCAACAGATTCGCCAGATTTGCGCAGGCAATGAGCAGCACCAGGGCAGAGGCTGCGATCAGCATGAACAATCCCGACTTGTAGGTTTCGCGCAGCTCCGTGATACCAGCGCCGCCCGGACCCAGCTTCATGATCTGTTTGTCGATCTCCTTGGGGTCGCGCGAATGCGGAGGCAGCATGGCGACGATCGAGTTCAGCCACTGACGTAGCTCGGTGTTTAGCTGCGCCTGAACCTGCGCCGGTTGCACGCCCGGCTTCATGCGGCCGATCAGATAGAGCCAGTACTGATTGTCGATATGCAGCAGCGAGCTGCCCTGCGTTAGCAGAGGCTCAAAGGCGAGAGGAACGTAGAACTCGGGTGGGTTTTCGCGCAGACGATCACCGAAAAATCCCGGCGGGGCAATGCCGACGACGGTGAAGGAATTTCCATCGACCATGAAGGTCGAGCCAACCACGGAAGGATCACTGCCGAAATGCTGTTCCCACGCGCGATAACTCATCACGGCGACGGGAGACGACCCCGGCTTGTCGTCGCTGGCGGTGAACATGCGTCCGGCGAATGGCTGAATACCAAAAGTCGAAAAATAGTTGCCGGAGACGAACTCGTTGGGGAGGGTTTCAGCAGGTGATTGCGAGCCGCTGCGGCGTACGCTCACCTGCGGCTGATTAGCCTGCATTGCCGCAATCTCTTCGAATTGCGGCGTATTGTCCTGGATGTATTTGTACAGGCCGTAGGAGACAAGTCCCCAACCGCCTTTGCCCTGGCCAAGGCCGCCGTAAACGCAGCACACATCGTTGTCGCCAATGCGGTAGAGCTGTGAGGGGTTCGCAACCGGCAACGACTTCAGCATAACGGCGTGGACCAGCGTGAAAATCGCTGTATTGGCGCCGATGCCGAGCGCCAGCGTCAGCAGTGCCGTGATAGTGAAGCCCGGCGTCTTGCGCAGTTGCCGAAAGGCATACCGGATGTCTTGCAGAATGGTTCGCATCCCCTACCCCCAGTGATAGAAGAGCAAACCGGCAGCCAATTGCGGAGCCTTCAACTTATTACTTTGTATGGGTTTAGGAGAGCGGAACGCTTGTCACACACGCGTCGCTTGTCCGCGACTGCGGAGAACTGTCCGAAAACGGACGGAGGAGGACGGACGACCGCAACGGGACAACGACGGAGAGATTATTTCGGATGGTGGCAAACGGCGGCTGCTCAACTTGGGAATTGTCATTCTGAGCGGAGCGTCCGCGCTGTTGCTTTCAGCCGCGCACTTCGCGGCGGCGGACGCGCAGTCGAAGGATCTGTGGTCCGGTCGCGAGGGAAGTCTGCTTCGTCTCCGCCGACCCGGCGGCGCGAGCCGCTACAGCGTCACCGATACTTTCACCATCTTCTTGCCCGCGCGGAGCGTGAACTCGGTTCCGGCCTTCACCGTAGCGACGATCTCGGTTTTGAGCTCACCATCGACCTTCACTGCGTTCTGCTTAACCTTGCGCAGGCCGTCGGTGACCGATGTCGCCAGTCCTGTTCGCGCCAGCAGCTTGTCGAGTTTCACCTGCACCACGCCATCGCTCACGGCCGCATTCGGCGCCGCCACTTCGTCGAACTTCACTGCTATCAGCGGCAGGTCGTCCGGGATCT
>DATHQX010000151.1:0-22056 GCA_035482295.1 Verrucomicrobiia bacterium | reverse complement strand
AACATGCCGGAGTTCCAGAAGGCCTTCAGCTGCAAGGCTGACGCGCCTATGGTGCGCAAGCCCATGTGTAGAACCTGGTAGAGCAGGGGATAGGGGTCAGGGATAGGGGTCAGGGGCTAGGGATCAGCGAATGACGGCTTGCTGAGCAGGTTTCATTCGCTTTCCCTGGTCTCTCACCCGCTGACTCGTCGCCTATTATTCACGGTTCACTAGCCCCTGATCCCTAGTCCCTGACCGCTTCTTTGTGCTCCGAATCCACCTGTGCACTGGCAACTGATCACTGGCCGCTGGCCACTGGGTTATAGTGATTTGTGACCCGGTGAAATCGCTTCGTCCCCGCCCAACCCGTGTTTTTCTCGCATCTGCGCTGCTTTTGCTGACGCTGGTTGCCGCATGTTCGCGGAAGGGCATCGCTCATCACGAATACATGTACGTCTCGGCCGCCGAGACCAGCCTGCGCGATCGCGTGGCAACCATGTACAACAAGGTCGGCACAGTCGAGAACGGGGAGCGCGTCGAAGTGCTGGAGAAGCAGCGACGTTTCCTGCGCGTGCGCACCGATAAGGGGCAGGAAGGCTGGATCGAGGAGCGCAGCCTGGTGCCGCAGGATGTCTACGACGGTTTCCAGAAGCTGGCGCAAGACAACGCCAGTACTCCAGTTCAAGCTCGCGGAGCGACCCGCGCCGAGCTGAACATGCACCTGACGCCGTCCCGCGATGGCGACCACCTCTATCAGCTTAAGGACGGCGAGAAGGTCGACATTTTGCGTCGAGCCACCGCACCTAAGACCGCGCCGAAGCCCGCTAAGCCTGCAGCGACAGCGCCCACGAAGCCGGGTTCGACCCAGAAGAAGACGCCTGCTGCTTCCGGCCAAAAGTCGGCAACATCTCCTTCGGCGCCGGCGACCAAAGCGCCCGCTGCGACGACAGCGTCGAGCGGTGCGACGACGCCGGCGTCGACTGAGCCCCCTCCGCCGCCGCCCGTCATGGAAGACTGGTACCTGGTCCGCAACTCATCTGGACAAGCAGGATGGGTGTTGCTGCGAATGATCGATCTGGATGTGCCGGTGGATGTCGCGCAGTACGCCGAAGGGCAGCGCATCATCGCCTATTTCGTGCTCAACACGGTCGACGAGGACGGCAAGCAGATTCCGCAGTACCTGATGTTGTTGAACGAACCCAAAGACGGCCTTGTCTGGGACTACAACCAGATTCGCATCTTCACCCGCAATCGCGCCAAGCATCGCTACGAGACCGCCTATCGTGAACGCGATCTTCAAGGTTATTTGCCGGTCAAGACCGGACACCAGGTCTTCGACAAAGAAGGCGACCTGCCGACCTTCACCATCCGAAAGAAGAACGATCAGGGGCAGATCGTCGAGGTCACCTACAAACTCAACGGTCCGATTGTGCGGCGCGTGCTGACGCCGGAGGAAGAAGCGGCGGAGAAGCAGAAACACGACGCTGCTCTGGCCGCTCGTATGGAACAGATCAAAGCACGCCGTGCGCAAAATCCCAGCCAGGCGCCTGCTCATAAGCATAAGAAGCATTAGGTCCCACTGACCCGTTTTGAAGCCGGCCGACTGTCGAATAATCCAATAGAGGCGCCTGGGAGGTAAACAATGGCACAGGTTGCAATTCGTCCGGCAGTCGCCGCTGACATTCCGCTACTAATCCGCCATCGCCGAATGATGTGGTGGGACATGGGACGTCGCGACGAGGCTGCCCTTGAGCTCATGGAGCAGGCGGCGGCGGAGTACTTCTCCACGGCCGTGGGAGATGGTTCTTACCGGGGATTTCTAGCTGTCGACCACGCCGGCAACGTTGTCGGGGGAGCAGGCATTGTAATCAGCCCGTGGCCCGGCAATCTTGGCCAACGCCAACCGCGGAGAGCGATGATTCTGAACATGTATGTGGAGCGGGAACACCGGCGAAAGGGCGTTGCTCGCGAACTGATGAAAGTGATGATCGCGTGGTGCCGGGAAAACGGCTTTACTAGCGTCGGACTGCACGCCAGCGAGGAAGGCCGTCCGCTGTACGAACAACTCAGCTTCCAACCCACCAATGAGATGCGCCTGAATCTCGCGTAAGCGGCTGATCGGGTCGCCCTAAGATTCAGGATTTCTTAATCAGGCGCAAGTTTCGGCAATGAGGCACCGCGTTTGATTAGCTACTCTGCTTAAGGCAGCAGCAGCCGCATTCGGGCCATCCAAAGTTGCGAGGAGAACCGAATGGCCGAAAAAGTTAAGCAGCTCAACTTGGAACGCGATTATAAGAAGTATCTCTACTTCATCGACGGTGACGGCAACGTCTGCCAAAAGCCGAAGTCAGGCGAAGGCGAATCCAAGGTGCTGGTTGAGAATGCCGTCACTCGCGATAATCAGTATCTCTACTTCATCGACAAAGAGGGAGACATTTCCCGTTCTCCTCGGGGCTCCAGGGGCACCAAGAAGGCGGCCTGACGTGTAACGGCCCAATTTGTTGAATTCCTGTCGGGCTGAGATAGTGTGAGCGCCCACCCTGATTTCTATATTTTTCGCGATGCACGACGGCGTCTTGCGGCGGTCGAGCTATTGAGGCCGCTGCGAAGCGCGCTCGTCGCAATGGCCTCAAGAGCAGAGATCGATGAACTCATAGCTTTGCTGCTTCGTGCAGGCGAGTTGGAATGCGCGCTGTGCGACGCCAAAGCTTCTCCTGAGGATTGCGAAGCAGCCGAGCAGCTGACCGATGCCTTAGCTGAAAGCGCTGTGCGAACCGATTGTCTCGGCAGAACCTTCGACGGCAGAGAGATTGTTGCAGCGTCGTTGCCGTTACTCGATAAGATCGGCTATTCCGGCGCCGTCAACGTCGGCGCTTCGGAGGGGTTTGCCTACTACGCGCTACATCCGTTGGACTACGTCGATCGCGTCGCCACGCTGGAGGAAAACTGGCAGTCGGCTTTCGTAATCGGCATACGCAGCATCGGCACGACGCTAAGCGCGATCGTTGCCTCCAAACTACGCGAGCGGGGAGTCGCTGCGGATAGGTTTACAGTTCGTCCGAGCGGTCATCCCTACGACCGGCACTGCGCATTTTCCGAAGATCAGCTTCCGAAGATTCGAGCTGCTTTGGCTCACGGGTCACAGTTTCTTGTCTGTGACGAAGGGCCTGGGCGCAGCGGATCGTCACTGCTTTCGGTGGCTGAGGCGCTGGTGCGAGCAGGCGTGCCATGCTCCAGCATCCGCATTCTGTGCTCCCATGAACCTGACGTTGGCAGTCTCTGTACACCTGAGGCCGCTCGGCGCTGGTCACAGTTTCGCTCGATGCACACCGGCATGACAAAGCGTTTGCCAAGAGATGCAGCTGAATATTTTGGCAACGGCGAATGGCGCTGGAAGATCTTTTCGCGCGATCACGAATGGCCGCCGGTTTGGTCCCAGTTCGAGCGGCTGACCTATGGCTCCGGCGACGGCGGGTCGTTGCTGATGTTCGAGGGACACGGCCAGTTCGGCGAGGCGGTGCGCAATAGAAATCAAAAGCTGAGCGATGCGGGGTTCAGTCTGCCTTATCTTGGGCAGGAGGTCGGCTTCGGGCGCCAGCGGCTGATGGATGGAAGCACGGCGCGCGCGGAAGACCTGGCTCCTGCGCTGTTGGCGCGCATGGCTGAGTACTGCGCCTGGCGTGCTCGCGAGTTTGCGGTCGCAGAAGTTGACTCATCTGAGTTGGACACAATGGCGCGCGTGAACTTCGAGCGAGAGTTCGGATACGCCCTCAGCGACCTCAACTTGTGCGTGGTTCGACCAACGATCTGCGACAACCAAATGATGCCGCACGCTTGGCTCAAAGCGGCAACCGGCGAGTGGTTGAAGCTCGACGCGGCGACTCGTGGGGACGATCATTTCTTCCCGGGGCCTTGCGACGTAGCCTGGGATCTCGCGGGAGTTTCAGTGGAATGGAGACTGTCGCCGGCTGATCGAGCTTCGTTGCTGAGAAGTTATCAGAATGCGAGCGGAGATAATGCTGCAGATCGGCTGGCCGCTTACGAGCTGGCCTATGCCATCTTCCGTATGGCGTGGTCGCGGATGGCGGCAACCTCCGTCAGCGTAACCAGCGAGAATGCTCGATTGATGCGCGACTATGAACGATATAGATGCTGGTTGCAGAGTGCAGCGTGCGTCGACAACGCGCAACGAAACGAAGTCCAGACCCAGCTGTCCTGACCGCACCCTGGAAAAGCCTGCCTACTTGCTATAAAACTCGGCGATGGCCGCGACCACCCGTTGTTGCTCGTCTTCGCGCAATTCAGGGAAGATCGGCAGGGCCAGCACTTCCTTTGCGGCGCGTTCCGACTCCGGCAAATCGCCCGGACGATATCCAAGATAGGTAAAGCACCTCTGCAAGTGCAGGGGTAACGGGTAATAGATCTCGCTGCCGATCTGCCGTTCACTCAGGAAGCCTCGCAGCTCATCCCGCCGATGCGCGCGTACCACGAACTGGTGGTAGATGTGGTGCGCGTCCGGCAACGTCCGAAGGAATGCGATTGGCGCGTGCTGGTCAACAGTGGTCGCGCTGTCCTTCGTCAGCCCTGTCCCAGCCAGCAGCCCCTGATAGCGGCAGGCGACAATGCGCCGTTTGTCATTCCAGTCATCAAGATGTTTCAGCTTCACACGCAGCACCGCTGCCTGTATGGCATCGAGCCGGCTGTTCCAGCCGATTTCCTCATGATAGTAACGGCGCTCGCTGCCATGATTGCGCAGGCGGCGGACATGTTGCGCAACGCTTTCGTCGTTGGTGGTGACGCAGCCGCCGTCGCCAAAGGCGCTCAGATTCTTGGTGGGATAGAAGCTGAATCCTGCGGCTTTGCCCAATCCACCGGCCTTCTTGCCCTTCCACATTGCACCGAAGGCCTGCGCAGCATCCTCGACGATCGCGACATTGTAGGCACCAGCGAGCTGATCGAAGCTGTCCATGTCGGCGCATTGCCCATAGAGGTGAACCGGCATAACTGCGCGGATATTCAGGCTGCGTCCGCGTTTCAGCGCTGACTCCACTTTGCCAGGATCGAGGTTGAGTGTTTCCGGATCGACATCCGCCAGGATCGGGGTCGCACCGCAACGAACGATGCAGCTGACTGAGGCGAAGAAGCTAAACGGCGTGGTGACGACGCTGGAATTCTCTTCGACGCCGCATCCGCGCAAGGCCAGCCACAGCGCGTCGGTGCCCGAAGCACATCCGAGACTACTGCGTACGCCCAGATACTCTGCCGACTCACGCTCAAACCCTTCCAGCTCCGGCCCCCCGATGAGGTATTGCGAGCTCATCACCCGCTCGACGGCTGCAGCCACGTCGTCTTTGATCGCGGCATATTGCCGTTTCAGGTCGAGCATCGGGATCGGTTCGGGACGAGTTGTGGAGGGAGCGGATGCGGATTCGTGCACAGGGTTCAGAGCCATGATGAAACTCTAATTTTATCAGCCACTTGGCGGCTGTGAGCCGCGTCACCGTCCGGCAAACAGGATGTAGTGGCTGGCAGCTCCCATGAAGAACAGCATAATGAAGGACACCCAGAAGCTGAGCCGCGAGGCCAGGAAGCTCAACCGCGCTACCTTGGCGGCTTCTGGCGGCATGCCTGTATCTTTGGTGACGCTTTCGCTGGTCCAGCGAATGATCTTCTTCTGCATGCGCCAGACGATGCCCCACACGTTCAGCATCATGAACCAGCCCAGGCCGCCTCCGATGCCGATGGCCAGCGCTCGATTGCTCTCCCAGCCCTCCTGATTCAAGCTGAGGAAGACGTAGGCCGCGGCCAACAATACGACGGCCATGATCACTCCGAATACCGCACCCTTGCGCAAGCCTTCCGCAGGCGACATGAGCAAGCCCATTTCGATCACGAAGGCCACAGTCCAGATGAGGAGGAAGCTGCCGATAATCTTTCCAGGCGAAGCATCAATTCCGCCGGCGATGGCGTTACGCGCGTCGGTGCTGACAATGATGTTCCAGTAGCCAAAACCGGCCAGCACGGTTACAACCGAGCTCCAGCGGAACCACCACATGGCTTTGGGCATCAGCCGAGGAATGACCAGACCGCGCTGCTTCGGGTCTAATTCCGCCATGAACGGCACGTTCACCAGATTGAAGAAGTAGAGCAATCCGATCCAGATAATACCCGCCACAAAGTGTATCCAGCGGAGCACCATCAGGACGGCTTGCTGGCCGCCGGGGAAGTCGAGGCGCGGGGCGACCACGACCGTCGCCCAGTGGGTCATCATGAAATAACCTCCACATTCTGCTGCGGACGCTTTGGTGGCAGGCCGGGCAGGTGGGCGAATTCTATATCACGTGGCCGTGTGCTGGTTGTCGTTGCAATTTTGTTGTGGGAAGTTTTATCGTAATTTAGCTTTGTTTTGTCCGAAGATTGCCGCTTCTCTCATTGAAAGCGGCTGCCGGATATATGGAGACAGACCCTTGATTCGTGATGGGGCCGCGAATCGTGGGGATGTGCTGTTTTTTGCAGCATGCCGGGGAGGGACCCATGGAAAGCAAGCCAGCACAAAATATTCAGGACTCGTTCCTGAATACCGCCCGCAAAGACAAATCTGTTATAACTATCTACCTCCTCAGCGGGGTAAAGCTGACAGGACGCATTCGCTCGTTCGATAAATATTCGGTGGTTCTTGAGACCAATAATCAGGAACAGTTGATATTCAAGCACGCAATTTCGACCGTGGTTATGTCTCGCGTGCCTCACACGGAGCGTCACATGGAACCGCGAACGGCTGCAGAATCGGCGACGTCTGCGACTGTGACGACAGCAACCACGACCGGAGAGGGTTGAAGCTATTCCTCGGTCGGATGATGCAAATTCTCGAGCTGCAGGCCGGTCCCGCGCAACGCGCCCGGACCGACCTGAGCAAGCCTTCCTAGTCGGAGTAGAGTTCTCCTCCCGGTCACTAACGCGACGGGAGCGTGCGGCCTCATCGCGAAAAGACGAGACTGCGCCGGCAGCCAATTCTTCCTCAGAACGTCAGGGCAGCAATCGAGTTCCGCCTTCGGCGCGCGCGGCCCGTGAGGCAGCCTCGGCGGGCAGACTACTCTCCGCCGATCAGAGCCTGCCTGGATTTTCAGCCAACGAATCCATGGCAGAACTGCGGGAACTGGCGAAGAGCGCCCGTGCGGCGGTCGTTGGAGAAGTCATACAGCGGCGGCCCAAACCCGATCCTGCGACCTTGATCGGCAGTGGCAAGGTCGAGGAGTTGAAGGGCGCGATCGCATCCACCTCGCCCGATCTGGTTATCTTCGATCACGAACTGACGCCCTCGCAGCAGCGCAACCTCGAGCGGGAGCTTGATGTACGACTTATTGATCGCACGCAGCTGATCCTCGACATTTTCGCTCGCCACGCCCGCACGCGTGAAGGACAGCTCCAGGTGGAGTTGGCCCAGCTGCACTATCTGCTGCCGCGCCTGGCGGGACGAGGCGTGCAGATGTCGCAACTCGGCGGCGGCATCGGCACTCGCGGTCCCGGTGAAACGCAGCTGGAGACCGACCGCCGCAAAATCAATCGGCGCATTCGTCACGTCGAGCAGCAGCTGGAGAATGTGCGCCGCATTCGCAGCCAGCAACGGCAGCGGCGTGAATCGGTACCCATCGCAACGGTGGCGCTGGTCGGTTATACCAACGCCGGCAAATCAACGCTTTTCAACGCCCTTACCAAAGCGAGCGTTTTGGAGAGCTCACGCATGTTCGCCACCTTGGATCCCACGTTGCGGCAAGTAATGCTGCCTTCGAAACGCGAGGTTCTGCTGTCTGACACTGTGGGATTTATTCGCAACCTGCCGCATACGCTGGTTTCGGCCTTTCGCGCGACGCTCGAAGAGGTTCAACGGGCATCACTTCTTTTGCATATCGCCGACGTAACCAGTCCGGCGGCCGACGAGCAGCAGGCGCAGGTGGAAGAGGTTTTGCGCGAACTGGATTCGCAGGATAAACCGCGAATCTATGTCATGAATAAAATCGATCTGCTGCCGGAGAAAAAGCGAGAGAGCCTGAGAGACACCGACACGGTAGTACACGTCTCAGCGACGAAGGGCACTGGGCTGGAGAACTTGCTGGAGTTGATCGACTCAAGGATTGTTGAAGACCCCGTCGAACGCGCACAACTGCGGATACCGCAATCAGAAGGCAAGATGCTGGCGCTACTGGATGCCAAAGCAAACGTCTTTTCACGCGCATACCGCGATGGCTACGTTGAACTGGATGTGCAGGCGGCGCAATCGGTGTTGCGGCGGGTGAAGAAGTTCGTTCGGGAAAACTAGAACAGAGCTATCTTCAAAGGCGTTGCGATGCAGAGTAAGGTACGGGCATGACGTATCGAGTGGTTCTCATTCCGTCGGATGAGGGTTTTGCAGTATCTTGCCGGGCTCCCGGGCTGCTGGTCCCAAGGCGCCACCGAGACCGAAGCCTTAGCGAATATCCGGGATGCGATTCGCGAATACCTGGAAGCAGTGACCGAGTTGACGCGGGCCAGGATGTTCGCGAGGTCGAAATCGCCGGCTAATGGTTAAAGTCCCGGCATTCCACATCTGCACGCAGTTCGTGCACTCGAAAAACCTGGGTTTCGTGTTCTCCGGCAAGGCAAGCACATCATAATGACTGATGTTCAGCGGATTCTCACGATACCGCGGCACAATCCCATGAATGCCTTCACGATGGGCGGCATTCATCCGAGATGCCGGCCTGTCACCGGAAGAATTTCGAAAGCTACTCTGAGTTTGGAAGATCTAAATGACGCGGACGCTGGATTCCGCCTGCTCGTGCGCGTGGTAGCTGGAGCGGACCAGCGGACCCGATTCCACGTGACGGAAGCCCATCTTCAGCGATTCTTCCTTCAGGAACCGGAACTCGGACGGCGGATACAGCCGCGCGACCGGCAAGTGGTCCTTCGAAGGTCGTAGGTACTGGCCGATGGTAAGGATGTCAACCTTGCGCGCCGCCAGATCGCGGAAAACTTCCAGCAACTCGTCTGTGCTTTCACCAAGCCCAACCATGATGCCTGTTTTTGTGGGAATTGCCGGATTGATCTCTTTCGCCCGTTCCAGAAGACGCAGGGTGCGTTCGTAGCGCGCGCCCGAACGGGCTATGCGATAGAGCCGTGGAACCGTTTCGGTGTTGTGGTTCAGGATGTCAGGCTTGGCCTCCATCACGATCTGGAGCGGCTCTTCCCAGCCCTGAAAATCGGGGATCAGCACTTCCACACGGCAATCGGGAACGCGCCGCCGGATCTCGCGAATCGTCTCGGCGAACACCGTTGCTCCCCCCACGTTGTTGTCATCGCGATTTACGCTGGTAACGACGGCGAACTTCAGTGCCAACTTCTCGACGGCTTCGGCCACGCGGCGCGGCTCGTCGTAATCGATAGGCTGCGGGCGTCCCTTGGGCACAGCGCAGAAACCGCAGCGGCGCGTACACAGATTGCCCAGCAACATGAATGTCGCGGTGCGGTGATTCCAGCACTCGCCAATGTTGGGACAGTGCGCCGACTCGCACACAGTGTGCAGATCCAGTTTGCGGGCCAGTGCTTTCAGATCGTGGTAATTGTCGCCAACAGGTGCGCGAGCCTTTAGCCACTCCGGTTTGGGAGCCGGCTGGCGCGGACCAATCTCGATTTGGATGAGTTCAGGGGCGGATGCCATGGGCTATGAATATTGTACCGCGAAGGACGCTGGCGGCTTACCGCCATTCGCTTCTCGCGGTACGCGTGATTAGACTCGCACTCCATGCCTGAGGTCGCAAACGCAATCGTCAATCGCCCAGATTTGAAAGAACGCAAAAGGCATCTGGCGAAAGCGAAGAGCGATAAGCGTCTTACAGCGTATGCAAATACGCCATCAGATCATCGAACTGCATCTGGGTCAGCTTGTTCTGGAAGGCCGGCATCTTCGCCCGGCCCATCAGGATGATGTCGGTGACGCGATCGTCATTGGCAGGGATACCGCTAGTCATGAACTGCTTCTTGAAGAGTCCATTCAGGCTGGGGCCGCGCAGGTTCCGTTTGCTGTAGGCGAAGTGGCATTCGGCGCACCGTGTGTCGTAGACTCGCCGCCCGGCGGCCTGCTGCGGGTCGAGGCCCAGTTCGGCGTCAGTCTTGCGCGGCTCGGAATCACAGGCGCTGAGAAGGAATATCGCGAAGAGGGTGGCCAGAGCCGGCAGAGCGAAGCGCGCGCGCCTGAGAGTCAACGGTTCTTCCTGAGATCGTGCATTTACCTTGTCGCCGCCACGGCGGCTGCAACAGAGTTAGAATACACCTCGCATGTCGGTCAGCATCAAGCGCGTTTACCTCAAGCCCTCGCCGGACGACGGCGCTCGGGTGCTGGTGGATCGCTTGTGGCCGCGGGGCCTGACCAAGGAAGCCGCGGCCCTCGACGCATGGCTGCGTGACTTGGCGCCTTCCAACGAACTGCGCGAGTGGTTCCATGCCCATCCCCAACAGACGAGCAAATTCCGCCAGCAATACCTGAAGGAACTGTCTTCCGAGGCCGCTGCGCAAGCGTTGCAGCAGCTGTATGAGATCCGCAAAGAGCGTTCGCACTTGACGCTACTGTTCGCGTCCAAGAACGAGGACTACAACAACGCATCGGTATTGCGGGATCTGGTCGACGGAGAGAAGAAGCCTCCGACGGGGACTGGACCGGTGAAAGCTACCTTAGCAAAGCGGGCTCGCGCGGCGGCTAGACGATAAACCAACCGCAAGCGCTCATCCGTTCTCCTGCGCCCTACGCAGCCTACGTGTTTCTGCCAGCAGAGCTAAGCTGTGCATCAGGTTCTGCATGGTGACGATGCCGACCAGTCGCTGCTGATCCACCACCGGAATCATGCTCAAACCGTGTCCCTTGAGCTTGCGAAACGCCGTAGCCAGCGAGTCGGAGCGCTGCGCGATATCGAAGGCACGGATCATAGCGGACTGCACATAGCCGTTGCCGCTGCGCCTAAGAGCCTCGACAATCCGCTGCTTGCTGATGACGCCCACCATGTCCAGCCCGCGTACCACAGGAAAGTCATCCTGTAGCGTATGTACGGCTTTGTGCAGCGCATCCTCGAGCGTGTCGGCAGGCGAGAGCGTGGAGAAGCCGGTCAGCATCACGTCTTCCATGCGGACGCTTTCCAGCACGGATTGGAACATTACCGAGCGGTCTTCCAACTGCGCGCCCACAAACAGGAAGAAGCCGATCAACATCAGCCAGGGACTCCACACTCCGAGGAAGATAAGCAGTGTGGCGAACCCTTGGCCTACGGTGACGGCGATACGCGTTGCACGGACGTATTCCATGCGCTCGCTGAGAAAGGCGCGCAGGACGCGTCCACCGTCCATCGGATACGCGGGCAGCAGATTGAATGCGCCGAGGAAGACGTTGCTCCAGAACAGAGCGCGCGGAAGATTTTCAGCGTGCACGAAGGGTCGTGCCCACAAGTTCGCCTCCGGCAGGACTGCCAGGATGAACGCGCCCGAACCGACGGCGATGGCCAGATTGACCAGCGGGCCGGCGATGGCGATGCGAATGTCGCGCGCGGGATTGGAGTTTTGCGGGCCAAGGTCCTCCATTAGCGTGACGCCGCCGATCGGCAGCAGGATGATCGACCGTACGACAACGCCGCTGCGGCGGGCAACTACTGCATGACCAAGCTCGTGTAACACCACACAGCCAAAGATGATGCCCACCAGGGCCACACCACGCATGGCGCCACTGGCGCCCATGGTTATCGACTGCGTTCCCCAGACGAAGACAAGAAGAGCGATGAAAGTCAGGTGGAGGCGTATGTCTACGCCCAGCAATCGTCCTACAGGAATAGACCAGCTCCTCATCATCCTCCCCAAATCAATTCTATACACTTGTAGAGTGATCGGCAGGCGGCAGCAGTGATCGAAGATTCAAAGCGGCGCTCGGCCGCCAAGATATTGTGCAACCCAATCTGTGTTTACGCCTGTGTCGTTCTGTTGCTGGCCGCGACCTCTGCGCGCGAATCCAAGCCGCACGGCCAGGTCGTTCACATCACCGTGCACGGCGCTTCACTGGAACACAACCACGTCCTCGACCCAGCCGACCGCGATGTCTCCGTCTATCTGCCGCCAGCTTATGAGTCAAACACTCAGCGATACCCGGTTGTCTACCTGCTGCATGGCTATACCGGAAATGATCGAGGTTGGTTAACGGCCGGCTACGTCGGTCTGCCCGAGATGATGGACCGGCTCATCGAGCATCACGTTATTGAGCCGATGATTGTTGTGATGCCGAATGCCTTCAATCGATTCGCCGGCAGCTTCTACACCAACTCCGAACTCTCGGGCGACTGGGAAGATTTCATCGCGCTTGATCTCGTCCGCTACGTCGATGCGCACTATCGCACCCTTGCGGGCGTGGATAAGCGTGGCATCACCGGGCATTCGATGGGAGGCTACGGAGCGTTGCGGATTGGCATGGACCACCCCGAAGTGTTCAGCGCTGCCTATGGCATGAGCGCCTGCTGCGCCTTCTGGGATGACAACGAAGATCGCGCGGGCGTGATCGAGGCGCAAAAGGCCAAGACTCTACAGGCGCTTTTCGATTCCGGGATGGGCCAGCAAGTCGAGCTGGCGCTGGCAGCGGCATTTTCGCCCGACCTGCACAATCCGCCATTCGGCGTCGATTGGCCGTTCGACAGCAAAGGCCAGCCTGTACCGGCGGTAATCGCGCGCTGGAAGGCCAACATGCTGGATGCGGTCGCGGCCAGATATGCAGCCGGCCAGCCGCGTTTGCGGGCGCTGGGTTTCGACGTCGGCAGGCAGGACGAATTTCAGGAGATCGTTACCGGGTCGCACAAGCTCGATCAAGAGATGACCAGGCTCGGAATCGCGCACCAGTATTCGGAGTACGACGGTACGCACGACAGCCGGATCGGCGAGCGAATGGAGAAAGTCGTGCTGCCGTTCATGTCCAGAAACTTCAAGCAGTGACGATCGCGCCACCCTGCCTCGACGGATTTATGTGACACTGTTTTGAGCCCATGCGCGTGATCGCCGGCCAATTTCGCAGCCGCCCTCTGCAATCCTTGCCAGGACTGGATTTGCGCCCGACCAGCGACCGCTTGCGCGAGACGCTGTTCGACGTACTCAGCGCAACTCGCGATTTGGCCGACACCGTCTGGCTCGATCTTTATGCCGGAACCGGCGCCGTCGGAATCGAAGCGTTCAGCCGGGGTGCGCGTCAGGTCTACTTCGTGGAATCAACGAAGAAACACGCACGCCTTCTACGGGACAATCTGCAAAGCTTGGGAATTTCTGCCGGCTACGAAGTGCAGGAGCGCGAAGTCATGAAAGCGTTGTCTCTGTTGGATAGCACCGGCGTGGTTTGCGATTTCTGTTTTCTTGATCCGCCTTATCGAATGCGCGGCGCCTACGAGCAGACGCTTGGCTATCTGGCGCAATCGCGGCTTCTTCAGCCCTCAACCATCGTCATCGCCGAGCACGAAAAGAAGTTTAATCTGGAGGAGCGTTTCGGAGCACTGCTGCGGTACCGGCGGCTGGAACAGGGTGACGCTGCGTTGAGTTTCTACCGCCTGGGATAGGCGGTTATTCGGCGTGACGGCGGGGAACCCGCTTCGACAGGTTGCACAGCGTCTCGTATACAACTGTGTCTGAGTTCCGCGCCAGGTCCCACGCGGTGATTTCTTCGCTGCCACTACGCCCGATCAGCATCACTTCATCGCCTATCGAGACGCCGGGAATGCGAGTGACATCCAGCAGCGTCAAATCCATCGAGATTCGTCCGACCATCGGCGCACGCCGCCCGCGCACCAAAACTTCACCGCGACCCACCGCGGGATCATCGTCCAGCGACGGAATCGGATCGCCTGCATGAATTGAGACCTTACGCGAGAGGCCATCGCCGTATCCTACCGACACAACCGCGATTCGCGCCGGAGCCGGCGTAACGTAGGCCCCGTTGTATCCCAGCGGCTGGCCTGCCGGCACATCGCGCAATCCCAGCACATGCGTCTTCCACGCAAGCACTGGCTTCAGCGGCAGTGGCTTCGTGTCGTTGACCAGGAAACCATCGCGATAGACCGGCTGCTCGTAGCCATACAAGGCGAGGCCGGGCCGGACGAAGTTGTACCAGGTGTTCGGACGGGCACATACCGCGCCGCTGTTGGCCAGATGGCGAAGGCGCGGATGCAACCCATATTCGGCGAGGCTTTGCACGGCTGCTTCGTATCGGAGGATCTGCGTCGCCGTATCTTCATCGTCGAGAACCTCAGACGAAGCGAGATGACTGAAAACACCTTCCAGATCAATCTGTGGCAGCCCCTGCACGCCCTCGGCAAAAGACTTCAACTCCGCGAGCGGCAGTCCCAGCCTTGCCATACCTGTATCAATCTTCAAGTGGATCGGCGCGCGATGCTCCAGGCCCATGCGCGTGACAGCCTGCGCCAGCGCCTCAGCTTGATCCAGACGAAAGACCGCAGGCGTCAGAGAATGACGCAGCGCTTCTTCTTCCTCGCCGGGATATAAGCCGCACATGACGAGAATGCGCGCCGTGATACCGGACTCGCGCAGCACGATGCCTTCATCGGTGGAGGTGACGCCAAACCATGTCGCTCCAGCCTGTTGCAGCGCCGGGGCGCATTCTTCCACGCCATGTCCGTAGGCGTTGCACTTCACGACGGCGCAGATGGTCACGTCGCGGCCCACATGATCCTGCACCACGCGGAAGTTGTGCCGCAGAGCAGAAAGAGAGACCTCCGCCCAGTTCGGCCGAGTCTCAATCCGTGAAGATGTCAGAATAGTAGCCAACACTTCGATGATACAGCCGCTGCGCGACACTGACGAGTCGACGAGCGTTACCAGGGCGATGCACGCTCGCAGGCCCCCGGTATCTGTGAATGCGCTCGCGGTCGTCTACCCTCTTGCCGGCTTGTTGCCGGGCAAGTGACGTACTTTCGTTGGCGTTTCTAACGGGAGGGCGCTAAAGGGCCGAATCTCACCTCTAATGCGCTAGTAATTGTTACCCTACGCGAAAGAGCTATTCCCTGATAGACATCCGTGGTATAAAACCCTAATTGAAAAGCGCAGTGCGTCGTTAGGTCCTCTCGGCGCCCACGGAGTTACCGCAACTCCGGGCAAAATTCCGGAAAGGACGAGGCTCCCAACTGCGACCATGACAAATGTAATTATCGCTGACCACCAAGCGATTTTTCGCGCCGGCATCGCCAAGGTGCTGGCAGTTGAAGAGGATGTCCGAATCGTGGGACAGCCTCAATCACCTGAGCAACTGCTCAACGCGCTGGATAAGCTTCGGCCGCGCGTTGTCATTCTTGCCTCTAGCTTCCTGTCGTTCCTGCATGATGTTCAGGAAATTGCCGAGCGTCATGGCATTGCCGTGCTGATGCTCTGTGATAACACCGAGAATGCCTCGGACTTCATGCGCATGGGCGTGCAGGGTGTGATTTACCGCTCGGCCAGCGGGAGCATGGTAGTGGAAGCGGTGCGCCGCCTGGCGCAGGGCCAGCACTTCCTGCAAGGACCAAACTCCAGCGACGTTGAGATTAACGATGACGTGGTTGGGGCGCGGGTTCGCAAGCGACTCTCTGACCGTGAGTTGCGCATCATTGCGGCGATCGTGCAGGGTTATAAAAATCGCGAAATCGCGATGCAGCTCATCACCAGCGAGCAGGTGATCAAGAACGCCCTGCGGAATATCTTCGACAAGATAGGGGTGTCGGATCGGCTGGAATTGGCGCTATTCGTGGTGCATCACCGAATACTGGCGCAGGCAACCGCCTCGCTGGCAGTGAATCCCGGACGGCGCGGATCGGGAGAAATGGCTAAGCCCGATCTAGCCGCTCGTGCAGCCTCGCCGAGCATCAACTGAGCGGTGAGCAGCTTGGGTTGTAGGTAAATTCAGTGGGCTGGGTGGTCGCTGGTCTTGAGCAGTTCGTTCACAATCGTAACCAGCTCTTCCGGATTGACCGGCTTCTCCAGATAAAGATCCGCCAGCGGCTCTGCCGCTTGGAAGGCTTCAGCAACATAGCCGGAAACGACGACGACCGGCATGGTGGAGTGGGTCTTGGCTGCCTGCACAATCGAGCGGCCATTGGCGTCGCCCAGGCGCCAATCTGTCACTACAGCGTCATACGTATTCTGGCTCAGCTTTTCGATAGCGTCATGGGCCGAGGTAGACGGAGTTACCTGGTGCCCCGCCGCCTCCAGAATGGCGCACTTGAGCGTGACAATGTTCGGTTCGTCGTCCACACAAAGGATCTTGGCCATAAGGGTTATCCTTGGACGGTCTGGGCTGGGGTTAAGGCGTCCAAGCCTTCAAGGGGCAGTGCGGCCCCACCACTTCCAACTTGCCCGCTATTGTTGAGCACCGTTGTCCTGATTGTCAAATAATCCTTCGTCTTATTGCTCCTGTCGGATGCGCTATTTTTGCGGCTCCTCCGGCTGCACCGGTTGCGAAGGAGTCGGATTTTGCGGCGGGTTGCCGGTCTGCGGCGCCATCGTCGGCTCCGACCCTGGACCACCCGGGCCAAGCGGTTGCAGCTTGGGAGTCGTGAGGTCGTTGTTGTTCGCCGGTACGACCCCGGGAACCACAGGTTGATGTCTGACGTTAGCGGCCTGAGCGTCGGTGATGTCAATCCCGAGCCGGGTCAGCGTATCGGCGGTCGAAAGATCGAGCTGCACCTTCGACTTCTCGTAGTTGGTCGCTGCCCCCAGCACGTTGGATTCGGCCTGAGTGAGATTGCTGGAGGCCTGAAGCACCAGCGTTCCGGTAGAAGCGCCCATGCGAAGTTTCTTCTGCTCGGCGTCCAAAGCCTCGGCAGCGTAGTCGCGTGCTGCGATGGCTGCCTGCAGCGCCACCCAATTCTGCTGTAAGGCAAACTGCGCTTGACGAACCTGCAACATGATGGTGTTTTCCGTCTGCTGCAAACTCATCTGCGCCTGACGATACTCCAGCGCCGAGCGTGCCTGGTCGGCCTGCACCTGGCGATTACGCAGAGGAATGCTCAGGTTCACGCCGATGCCCTTGTCCGGGAAGGAGCTGTTGAACAGATTGCCGAATGCTCCTCCATAGCTGGTCGGAAATCCCGGAGAGGCGCACTGCGTCGGATCGGTGCAAAGCGGATTCGTCGGACCGGCCAGCGCCGACGCGCCATAGAACGCGTACAAATCCAGCGCCGGAAGCAGATCGTTCCTTAACGACTTGCGCGTGATCTCGGTATTGGTCAGGTTCAGTCGAGCCGTTGCGATTTCGGGCCGTTGTTTCAGTGCCTGTCCGATCAGGTCGTCGACGGAACCGACCTCGTAGGGTTGGGTAGTGTTCAGCGTGTCGGTGGGGACCACCGGCGCAACTGCCAGGATGGGATCGGCCATATTGCGCGTGATGGCATTCTTCATCAGCAGTTGCTGCAACTGCAAGTTGACCTGAGCTGCGATCAGGTTCTGCTTGGCCGTGGCAACAGCGCTTTGCGATTGCACCACGGTCAAGGGAGCAAGAGTTCCCGCGGCAACCTGCTTCTGGTTATCGGACAGAGTCTTGTCGGCCAGGTCGAGCGCACGCTGCTGCACCGTAACGTTTTCGTACGCATTGACCAGGTCCCAGTAAATGTTCTCGATCTGGGAAACCGTGGTGATGATCTGGTTGCGGAAGGTGACTTCCGTGATCAGCTTGTTATTTCGGGCGATGCGGATGTAACGCAGGTTCGGATCGAAGCCGAATCCCTGCAGCAGGTGCTGGCGAAGCTGGAACTGGAAGCTTGGCTGAAGGTACGGGTCCAGCGTGTTGAAAAGCGCGTTGGAGGCGATGCGGCTATTGTTGAAGCCGACCGTCATCAACGTTCCGGTCGGGAAGCCTTGGTTGTAAAGGAAGTTCGCCGTGGTCGTGTTCTGGTACAGCGTATTCGTACCGGTGATGATGGTGTTCGATTCAGGCGTCACGGCGCGCTGGAAATTGACCGTCCCGGTGATCACCGGATCGTAGTTGTCGAGCGGCGGACCTTCGCCCTGGGTTGAGGATACGATGCCCGCCGCGCCCGAACCCGCGCCACCCACGCCGATCGTCGTGCCGCCGGCGCCGCCACCCGTAGAGCCGGTGGAAGAAGTTCCTGTGCCGCCGGCCGACGTGCTACCGGTGGTTCCACCGGGCGTGCCTTGAACCAGGCCGGCGTTCACGCC
Organism: Verrucomicrobiia bacterium; assembly: GCA_035482295.1. Classification (GTDB taxonomy): domain Bacteria; phylum Acidobacteriota; class Terriglobia; order Terriglobales; family Acidobacteriaceae; genus Bog-257. The sequence goes on along the minus strand of DATHQX010000151.1, from coordinate 3,870 downwards.
CAGCGCTATGGCTCCTGAAGAGGTGCGCAGGACGTCGGTGTCGGCGATCGACAAGTTATAGCGCTGGATGCCGATGTCGAGGTTGTTCTCGAGCGCCAGGGCGATCGCGTCGTTCAGCGAAAGGTAGAACTTTCCATCCTTCAACGTCTGATCAACCCGGGGAGAATTGGTCACATTCACCTGCGGAATGGTCCGCGGCGCATAAATGACGAAGGGATTCGGCCACTGCCGCTTTCCAAACGCATAGTTCTGATCGGCGTAGGGCGGAATATTGTGCTGCGGCGCCGGAGCCTGCGGCAAAGGCGTCAACGACTGCGCGTCCGCCGCCTTCTGCTCGGTGCTCGTCGGCGCGGGAGTCGTGTTCTGCTGAGACTGGTCCTGCGCAAAACCAACGACGCCGAACGCAGCCATAATTACGATGACGACTAACTGCCGAGCCCGGGCCACAGGAAAATGCGAGCGAAGATCAAGAGCGGATATCACGTTTGCTCTCCTAGAACGAACACTAAGAGTTGTACACACCTCTGCAGCAAATTCCTGTCGCCTTTTACAGTTTTCAGGACAACTCACGGAGATGCGATCCCAAGATGACGGAACAGGGGACAAAAATTGATTTGAACCTCGTATGGTGCAGAGAAAAAGTAGTATATCTGACACACTGCTTTTACAAATGTGTGCTTTACACTGCTTAACATTGCTTAACACATCGAAAACTATGGGCGTTGCGTCGACGGAATCGATATTACGGTGAGCCGCAATCTCAAAATCACGCTGTCGTATGACGGGTCGGAGTTTCACGGCTGGCAGGTGCAGCCTGGCCTGCGTACCGTACAAGGCACGCTGGCCGAATGCCTGAAGCGGATTACCGGGGAAGACGTGCTACCGCAAGGCTCGGGACGCACCGATGCCGGGGTACACGCGCTCGCACAAGTGGCGTCGGTGCAGTTGGAGAGTCCGATCCCCGAGCGCAACATGGTCATCGCGCTTAACGATGTCTTGCCGCCATCGATTCGCGTCAAGTCAGTCGAGGCGAAGCCGGACGGTTTCCACGCTCGGCACTCGGCGACAGCCAAGACTTATCGCTACCGCATCTTCCGTGGAGATATCTGTCCGCCGTTTGTCGCGCGCTATGTCTACCACGATCCGTATCCCATGAACGAAGAGGCGCTGATGCGCGCCTCTGAGGCCGTAGTGGGCACACACGACTTCACTTCGTTCGCGGCCTCCGATCCCGAGCGCGCTGCCCGCATGGCCGAGGAAGGCCATGACGGCGACGACTCCCGTTTTGGGAGCGTCAACAACGTGCGCCGGATTCATTCCTCGCAATGGATGCGCACCGACGACGAACTCGTCTACACTGTCCGCGGAGATGGATTCTTGCACCACATGGTGCGCAATCTCGTGGGAACATTCCTGCTCGTCGGCAAAGGCTCGCTGAAGATCGCGGACGTGCCTGCCATTCTCGAAGCCCGCAATCGCAGTGCTGCCGGACCTACGGCTGCCGCTTGCGGCCTGTATCTGGTCAGCGTCGAATATTAGCGCTGCGGAACGTAAGCATGGCTACAGAAGCGAAGATCGGGGCTGCGGCCACCATCGTCAGCCACAATCCCGCGACCGGTGAGGCGCTGGCGGAGCTGCCTTGCGCTACGCCCGAAGAGATTGTCGCTACCGTTCAGCGTGCTCGGGAGGCCCAGCCTCGATGGCAGGGGACTTCAGTGTCCCAACGCATCGACGTGCTGCGGCGTTTTCAGGAGCAATTGCGCGCCCAGCGCGATGACGTCGCCAGGCTGATTTGCCGAGAAGCGGGCAAGCCCGCCGCCGAGGCCCTCGCGACGGAAGTCTTGGTGGTTCTGGACGCGGCTGAGTTTTGCATCCGCAACGCCCACCGTTTCCTTCGGAACATCCCCGTACCTCACGGAAACATAGCGATGAAGGCGAAGCGCGGGCATCTAGTCCGCGAGCCTTATGGCGTAATCGGCATCATCGCGCCGTGGAACTACCCGTTTTCGATTCCCGCCATCGAGACGCTGGGCGCGCTGGTAACCGGAAACGCTGTCGTACTCAAGCCATCGGAGTTTACGCCCCTCATCGGAAAGGAACTGGAGCGTCTACTGCTGGTGGCAGGATTGGATCCGGCGTTGTTTCACGTAGTCGTGGGCGAGGGCCCGGCCGGCGCAACCCTGCTGGATTCGCCCATCGACAAGATGATTTTCACCGGTAGCGCCGCCACCGGCAGACGAGTCGGAGAGACCGCCGCCCGCCGCCTGCTTCCCGTGGTGTTGGAACTGGGCGGGAAGGACCCGATGATTGTTCTCGACGACGCCAACCTGGAGGTCGCCTCCAGCGGTGCGGTCTGGGGCGCCATGATGAACGCCGGCCAGACGTGCCTTTCGGTCGAGCGCTGCTACGTCCACCGCAGCATGTATGAACCCTTCCTGGAGAAGTGTCGCGCCAAGATTGCGAAGCTTCGCGTCGGCAATGGTATCGGCTCCGAAGTTGAGGTCGGGCCAATGATCCACGAGCGACAACTCAGGACTGTCGAAGTGCAGGTGAACGACGCGATTGCGCACGGCGCCCGTTTGTTGGCGGGCGGCAAACGGCTCACCGAACTCGGCTCAAGTTTCTACGCTCCCACGCTACTGGCCAACGTGACCAACGGCATGCGGCTGATGCAGGAAGAGACCTTTGGTCCCGTCCTCCCGGTTGCACCCTTCGACAGCGACGAAGAAGCCGTCCGACTGGCGAACGACAGCGACTTCGGGCTCGCAGCCAGTATCTGGACTGGCAACCGCTCGCGCGGCGAGGCCATGGCCGCCAGGATCAAGGCAGGCACGGTCATGCTGAACGACATGATTTCGTGCTTCGGAATTGCCGAGGCGCCGCATGGCGGATTCAAGCAGAGTGGCATTGGACGCACTCATGGCGAACTCGGTTTGCAGGAAATGGTCCAGACCAAATACATCGACATCGATCTGGTGCCCAGTATTCGAAAGCCGTGGTGGTTCGGCTACAGCCGGCAATATCAAGAGCAGATGGGCGGATTTCTGGACTTCCTTTTCGCCAGGAAGCTATCGGTCAAGCTGCGCGGAGCCTTACGCTCCATCGGACTTTTCCGGCGGTCGAACAGCGTTTGACTTGTTTAGTTAGGCGGCCTTCGGACGATCGTCATCGTCGCGTCTGCGCTTGCGCCGCCGCATAAGCAGGTCCGCCAAATCCAAGTATTTCTGGATCCAGCTCGAGGAATTGCCTTCTTTTGCCGGAGGCTTTACCTCGGAGCGATCCACTTGCTCGTTTTCTTTTTTGTAATCCACAATCAAGGGCCCGGTAAATAGAAGTATGAATACACGTATCGGTAACTGTGTGTTCTGGTGGGTTAGATGAGCATAGGCTGCTCAAGTTGGCCCACAGGTTTGCGATATACAGTGCCCGGCCAGCTACTCTGCGAGGAGGGCTGCAAGAAAACCAGCACCGTTCGGGCACAGCTCTGCGTCGAATTAACAGTGGGAGAAACGATCGCCTTTGCGCGATAATCCCAACTGCAAGTAACTGTGAGGGTGGCCTGGACCGCCCTGCGCTGGTTCCCGGCGCAGAGGAGTGCCGCTGCTGGAATGACCGGATATACGGCAGATGGCTCGTTGCGGTGCCGCCCTGCTCCAGCGAAGGGGTGTAATTCTAAGTGTCTGCGAATATTTCTGAGCTGATTTACGACTGGAACACCATTTATGCCAAGTCGATGACTCCGGCTGGCAAAGTGCTGTTGAACGACGAATCGCTGCGCGACGGACTGCAGTCGCCCTCGGTCAAGGATCCCACGATCGAAGAAAAGATCGAGATCCTCCACCTGATGGAAGCCCTCGGGATCAACATGCT
>DATHQX010000150.1:0-17622 GCA_035482295.1 Verrucomicrobiia bacterium | reverse complement strand
GTCGGATGGGCCCACTACTTCGCTCGCCGATACGACGAAGCTATCGAACAACTCCGGCGAACTATCGATTTAGACCCCAACTATCCCGTCACCTACTGGATTCTCGGCTTGTTGCTCAGAAAAACGGGTTGCTATGAACAGGCCATCACCGAGGGTGAGAAGGGAGTGAAGCTATCAGGTGGTAGTCCTCTGATGCGCGCGGCACTGGCCAACACTCTCGGCGCAGCCGGCAGGACTAAGGAAGCACTTCAAATACTCGATGAGTTGACAGAACTAGCGAAGCAACGATATGTCGCACCCTACTACTTCGCTGGAATCTATATCGGCTTAGGAGAAAACGAACGCGCGATGGAATACTTGCAGAAATGCTATGAAGAACATTCCCACTGGCTCATCTATCTTCACCTGGATCCGAGCATGGACAACTTACGGGACAATCCCCGCTTCCAGGAGTTGTTGCAGCGAGTTGGTCTTCCCGAGCTGACGACCGCAACTTCGGTCTAAAAATTGGCGACGACTGTGCTATTGCGTACGATCAAGGAACTCCTCGTTCCAAGCCGTTCGAATCGCTTCCAGTTTGTCCTTGTCGTACGTGGTTGAATCATCCTCGAACTCGGCTAAACCTGCTACCCGCCGCCGCAACTCATCCAGATCAGTTGAGAGCGGATCAAGTTCAGGATGTTTTCTTGCGAGAAGCACGCCAATCTTCTCGGCATCGTCCCAAGTCAAGTTCGCAGCCATGAGATGCTCCTTAGAGTCTTTGGAATTATCCTATAGCGACCTGCTGTAGGACTGACCCAACTTTACTTGTGCTCGGTATGGCCGGCCAGCAGATCCACCGCGTGCGGCAGGATGCCGATCACCGCTTCCAGCGATTGCAGCGCGCCGGTGGGACTGCCAGGCAAGTTCAGGATGAGACACTGACCGCGTACGCCGCAGAGGCCGCGGCTGAGAACGGCATTTGGCGTATGCTGCAGGCCGGCGGCGCGCATTTTCTCCGGGATGCCGTCGATCAGGCGCGAGCAGACGACGCGCGTCGCTTCAGGGGTGACGTCGCGTTCGGCGATGCCGGTACCGCCGGTGGTCACCACGAGTCGCACTTGCTCGCTCAGCCGAATCAGCGCGGCCTCGATTGCCGCGCGGTCGTCGGGAACCGTCTCGTGAAGAGTGACGTCGAAGCCGTGCTGGCGCAGCAACGCCGCCGTCGCCGGGCCGGAGCGGTCGTCGCGCTCGCCTCGCGAAGAGGAATCACTGACGGTTAGTACGGCTGCAGATTTCATGGCAAGCGACTTGTGCTTTCTGGCTGCGCTGAGCAGCGAAATTTTATCTTAACTTGTCATCCTGAGCGGAGCCTCTGCCTCGCCTTTCGACCCGCGTCCTTTGCGGGTCGGCGGACGCGCAGTCGAAGGACCCTTTTTTCCCTCATGCAGCTATCCGATGCCTGCGCAATCAGCTCCCTCCACTCGCGGCCTAAAGCCGCTCAGTCGGGATGACACGGTTCGATGAGATGTCACTCATGCCCGCCTGAAGGCGTGCTCGACCCTTTTCTCACCTCTTCTTCCCGGGACGTTTATACTCTCCGCTCTTGCCGCCGGACTTTCGCAGCAGCATCACCTCGCGGATCTCGATGCCTTTATCCAGGGCCTTGCACATGTCATACACTGTCAGAGCTGCCACGGAGGCGGCCACCAGCGCCTCCATCTCCACGCCGGTTTCGGCCGTAGTACGCGCCAGGGTGCGAATGGCAATGCCGTCGCGTTCGATCTCGGCGGTCACATCCACTTTGCTCAGCGGAATCGGGTGACACATCGGGATCAGCTCCGAGGTGCGCTTGGCCGCCTGAATGCCCGCAATGCGTGCGACCTCCAAGGGATCGCCCTTGGGATTCTGCGGCAGCGCGCGCAGGACCTCGCGCCTCATGGCGACAAACGCGGAAGCCTCAGCCTCGCGCACCGTGGCCTTCTTGCCCGACACGTCGACCATCGAAGCGCGCCCGGCAGCGTCGTAGTGGGAGAGCTTTTTGGCGGCCTTCTTCATGCGTGCACAGACATCATAAGCCGAACGCGGATGTTACGGGCTGTTCCCGAACGCGGTGGCAAAATCCCTCTCACTGTTTCGTCATCCTGAGCGCAGTGAGGCGAAGCCAGTTTTGATTTGTCATCCTGAGCGCAGTGAGGCGAAGCCGAACGTAGTCGAAGGACCTCTATACCAGAAGACTCGTGGCTAGCTGTCCTTCAACTACGCGTCCCGCCCTAGGCCGAAGGATGGCCTAGAACGGGCCACCCGACTGACGAAATAAAAAAGCCGCGGACGCTCCGCTCAGGATGACAAATCGTTTCACAGCATCAGCACCGTGATGTTCTCCCCCGCGCGAAACTGCTCCTTCTCCGGAGGTACCACAATGTAGCAGTTGGCCTGTGAGCTGGCCATCAGGTCGCCGGAGCCCTGCCAGCGGATCAGCTCGACTTCGGGCTTCTCAAACGCTCCGCTCAATCGCGCCGGAAGAAAGCGCGTCAGCCCGGTCTTGCTGCTGAAGTCGGCTTTCAGCACAGCTTGCGCAAACGGCAGGCGACGCGGCTTTGCGCCCGACAGCCCATCCAGCACCGGCCGCACGAACAGTTGAAAGGTCACCATCGTGGAAACCGGATTCCCCGGCAGCCCGAAGAACGGCGTGCGCGCGCCGTCGAGCGCTACTTCACCGAAGACAACCGGCTTGCCCGGCTGGATCAGCGCTCCGGTGAAAAAGAACTCCGCCACGAACGATGCCAGCACCTGCTCGACCAGATCGTACTTTCCCATCGACACGCCGCCGGTGATGAGCAGCAGATCCGCTTCAAAGCCTTTGCGCAGCAGCAGCGCCAGTTCGTCGGCTTCGTCCCGCGCCACCGGCAGGATCATCGCCTCGCCGCCCGCGGCCTGTACCTGCGCGGCCAGCGAGTAGCTGTTGGAGTTGCGAATCTCGTTTGGCCCGGGCCGCAAGTTGATGTCAACCACCTCATCGCCGGTCGCCAGGATCGCCACCCGCGGACGCCGATGCACCGCGACTTGCGCCCGGCCGATCGCCGCTGCCACCGCGACGATACTGTGATTCACGCGCGTGCCCCGCGTCACCATCACGTCGCCTTGACGCGCTTCCGCGCCCATCGCGACCGCGTTGTCGCCAGCCGCCACCGAACGCTTGACCGTCACGGTCTCGCCGCTCCGCTCGGTGTATTCGACCATCACCACGGCGTCAGCGCCGGCCGGAACCGGAGCGCCGGTCATGATCTCGACCGCTTCTCCCGAGTTCACCTGTATCGCGCTCTGCTCCTCGGATGCCCCGGCACGAATCTCGCCCGTGCGTCGCAGACGAGCCGGAACCGCGCGCACATCTTTGGAACGCACCGCGAATCCGTCGCGCGTGGAGCGCGCAAAGGGCGGGAAATCGCGGTCGGCGCGCAGCTCTTCCGCCAGCACCAGTCCAGCGGCTTCCAGCAGCGGCAGCAACTCCGGATCGGAGGGCGAAACGCGCGCAGCATAGGTTTCGACCGCGCGTCGCGCTTCGGAAAACGACAGAAGTTTCGGATCGCTTTTGCTGGCCATGCCGATGACTACATCAGGATTCTATTGGAGGAAAGACGATAAAACTGACGCGGGAATTGCCGACTCAAAAACCAAGGGGCGGATCGCTCCGCCCCGGGGCTAAACGCTACTTACCTTTTTTTGACTTGCCGTAGGTGGTCTCAACCGAAGCGCCAATGGTCGCGAGCATGTCCTTGGACGCCTGGGCATATTTGCCGTTCGGCTGCAGTTCCAGATACTTGTTGAACGCCTCAGCAGTTCCCGCCGGCGCTTGCATCTTGCCGTCCTTGCCGGTGGTGGCCTTGCCGATCAGGTCAACGCCCTTCCAGTAGTACGCGTCGGCGCGGGTGGGATCGATCTGGATCGATTTGTCGAAGGCAGCGATAGCGTCGTCGAGCTTGCCGGTGTTGGTCAGCACCGCACCCTCGTTGAAGTAATAGGCGCCGGCGTTGGTCGGATCGGCCGTGGCTGCGGCAGCATACTGCTGAATCGCCTTGTCGGTCTGGTTAGACTTGGCGTACGCATCGGCCAGCTGGTTCATGTACGGGCCAGACGTCGGCTTGAGGGCAAGCGCCTTCTGGTAGGAATCCGCTGCTTCGCTGTACTTCTTGGCGCCGCGCTGCGCATCGCCCAGGTAGGCCCACACCAGGTCCTGGTTGGGATCCACCGTCGTGGCCTGCGTAAGAATGGTAATCGCCTGGTCCCAGTTTCCCTGGCCTTCCAGTTCCTTGGCCTGCTTCAGGGTGTCGTTCAGCCCCTTGATCTTCTCGTTTTCCTTGTTGGCCGCTTCGATCTTGGCCTGTTGCTCGGGCGAGACGGCGGCATTGCCGCGACCGGACTCGTCCCAATTGACGATCTGCTCCTGCCCGGCCGACAACGGAATATTGTTCTGCTCGTCGATGGGGTTGCCCTTCATGGTCAGGGTAGCCTTGTAGGTTCCGGCGTAAACCGTTCCCATCACGTACTCGCCCTTGCTGTTGGTAGTGGACGAATATTTTCTGCCGGTGTTGGCGTCGGAGATTTGGACCGTTGCTCCGGCCAGCGGCTTGCCATCCTGGCCTTTGACGGTGCCGCGGATGGTGCCGTCCAACTGCGCCCACAAGGGCGCGGCGCACATGCCGGCGAACAGCAGCATGGCAGCGAAATTAATGCATTTTTTCATTGTTCCCTCCAGCGCACAGAGCCGCGTCTGCACTGCTATTTTCTTGCACGGTCTCACGCGATGATCTTGATATTTGCTTCATGAAAAGTCCTGGACTGCGCTTGCCGACAGATAGGGGATGGGGTCGACCGCGCCCGCCGCCGCAAACGCCCGCAGCCGCAAGACGCAACTGTCGCAACTGCCACACGCCTGATCCTCCCGGCTGTAGCATGACCACGTTAAATGGAAGGGAGCGCCCAGTTCAAGGCCACGGGTCACAATCTCATGTTTCCGCAAGGCGATCAGCGGCGTCTCAATTTGGATGCGGCCTTCCTTGGTCCCGGCACGGATAGCCTGATTGAACGCCTCATAAAATTCCGGACGGCAGTCGGGATAGCCGGAGCTGTCCTGCTGCACCGCGCCAATATAGATGCGGTCGGCGCCCAGCACCTCGGCCCAACTCACCGCCGCGGACAGAAAATGCGAGTTGCGAAAGGGGACGTAGGTTACCGGAATTTCGGCGCCGATATGCTGCGGCGCATCCGGTACCTCGATGCTGGAATCGGTAAGCGCCGAACCGCCAATGAGGCGAAAGAACGGCGTCTTGAAGATGAGCCGGCGATGGATGCCAAGCGCCTCGCAAATGCCAAGGAACGATGTCTGCTCGCGCGCTTCAGTGCGCTGTCCATAGCTGACATGCAGCGCGGCAACACTGTCCGCACCATAATCGCGCACCGCAAGCGCAGCGCAGGTGGCGGAATCCATTCCGCCGCTAAGCGAGACGACAACGCGGGCTGAGTCTTTCGTCATGATCGTTGATACTCGGTAAAGCTCAAGGGGGTGCCCGGTTCAAGCCGGTTTTGCTTGGGCGAGGATTTTCGCCGATACGCGTTCTAAACCGGGTGCCCCGTTCTACGCCTTCTTTTGACGTAGGACGGGTTCGTTGATCTCCCGCCCTAGCCCAGGACCGGGGCTAGAACGGGGCATCCGCGATTCTTCCTGAGGTAAGGGTATCGATTTCCCTCCCTCACACTCCCTTCACCTGCGGCTCCCAGATGAACTTGTGTACCTGCAATCCCAGCCGGGCGTTCACCTCGTCGGCCAGCATCCATTCCGCCAGCTCCTGCGGGTCGACAAGGCAGTTGGATGCGTCGCGAGTTCCCACCGCATCCTTGCGGAATGCGGGCGAGAAGATCACCGTGAAGGCCTTGCGGTCGAGCGCGTGTTCGCGGGTGAAGTCGCGGGCAAACTCGTAATCGCGCCGGCTGGAGATGACGAACTTCACCTCGTCCTGCAGCGTCAGGTGCTCGAGATTGCTCATGCGAAAGCTGTCGCCCTCGTTCGAGTCAGGACACTTCACATCGACGATCTTCACGACTTGCTTGGGCACGCGCTCCAGCGGACGCTCGCCGCTGGTCTCGAGCAGTATCTTGTAGCCGGCGGCGATCAGGCGTTCCATTAGCGGTACAACCTCGCGCTCGTGCAGCAGCGGTTCGCCACCAGTGAATTCAACCAGACCACCGTTAGGCGAAAGGCGATGGACTTCGCGCTCGACCTCGTCAAGCGTCATGCGGACGCCGCCCTTGAAGGTGTACTCGCTGTCGCACCACGAGCAGCGCAGGTTGCATCCCGCCAGCCGCACGAAGATGCACGGCAGCCCGGCGTGAGAGGATTCGCCCTGCAACGACTTGTAAATCTCGATGATCTGCATCGGAGTGGTGGCGTGTCTTGCACCTTCGCATCGCCGAAAGCTCGGGTGCCCCATGTCCCGCGATTTTCGAGACGTGGGTCCGGGAAACCTGCGCCGGATCAGGACGGTTGAAGGAAAACCGGATTACTCGCTATACCGCGCGGTCGTCGTGTCCGTCTCCCAGATGGTGACGTCTTTCACGCGCACGCGGCCCCTGGTGCTTTCCTTCAGCCGCATGTTGGTCTCATCGTAGAAATACTTGGCCAGATTTTCCGCCGACGGATTGACGGTGTCGAACGGCTTCAGCTCGTTGATCATCTCGTGATCGAGATAGTTCATCACCGGGCGCAGCACGTCCTTCAGCTCCTTGAAGTCGAGCAGCAGCCCGGCCTGGTCCAGTTCGGCGCCGCTGAGGGTGACGCGCACCCGATAGTTGTGGCCATGCGGCTTTTCGCACTTGCCGCGATAGTTGCGCAGGTAATGCCCGGCAGAAAAGGTGTCTTCAACAGTGACTTCGAACATGATCTTTCACCCCAGCAAACGCAAATTCGGCGCTCGCTGGGGACCCCGAATTCACAACCGCGGCCTGGCGAAAGGCGAGCCGCGGCTCAACCCACTATTTTAACGTGTTTGGAGGTAAGATATCGCCGCTACTCTGGGCGCGAAAGTCCGTCCAACTTCGCGGAGGCGGTATGCAGCCAAGGGCTCGGTTCATCGTCGTGCCATTCCTCGCCGCGCTGATCCTGTGCGCTGCCGCGGTTGCGCAGGACTGGCCATTGCGGCGCTTCAATGCCAACGAAGGGCTCAACGGGACCTACTGGACCACCGACAACGGCAAGACCTGGAAGGAAATGACATTTCCGGCCGGCGCCGAGTCGATCTTCTTCCTCAATCCCACCACCGGCTGGGCGCTCATCAACTTTGACAATGGAACGTCAAACCCGGGGTTTTCCTTGGGGACCACGCACGACGCCGGCGCTACCTGGTCGGTGACGCCGATCAAAGTGCAGGTCAACCCAAATCAGATCATCCTTCCGGGACAGGGCCATCTGTTTTTCGTCGATGAGAAGCATGGCTGGGTCAACCTGCTGGTGCAGAGCGGCTCCGCGTTCGACTTCGGCTTACTCCTGCGGACCGTGGATGGCGGAAAAAACTGGACGCCTGCGAAAGGTCCCGGCACTTATGAGGACGTGCGCTTCATCAACCCAAATGACGGATGGCAACTTGGTCCGCATCAAAGCGAGCTCTGGGGCACGCACGATGGAGGCAAGACCTGGGAACAAGTCGTGCTGAAGCCGCCGCCGGACATGAAGCCGACCGACGAGGCCACCTACGGGTTACCAGTCTTCGGCGATGAGACGCACGGTGCCGTTGAGGCTGCATTCCGGTCAATGCCAAGTGCCAACGAACAGATTACCCATAAGCTTCTCTTCATCACCTCGGACGGCGGACATCACTGGACATTTAATCAGGTCGGGGCAACACAGAAGGATTTTGATGGATGGTTGCTTTACACACCGACCGGGTCGGTTGTGATAGTGCCGAGTGTCTCCGATGGGAGGCTGGTCCTGAAGAAAATCTCGCTCGATGGAACGTCGACCACAAGGACGACTATTTCCGCTGCGGGCTCTTTCTCCTACGTCAGCGCGATCAGCTTCAGCAGCCCCAACGATGGCTGGGTGTCCGCAGGGGCATGCTGCGAGGCCGCATGCCCCACCTGTGCCCTGAAGCCATCGTCCCGCGTTTCCTGCTCGGCCGATGCAGACGACGACCGCCCCATGGGCCGGCAATGCGGCGTGCTGTTGTCCACCGACGACGGTGGCAAGGAGTGGACCGACATCACCCTGCGACAAAGATGCGTGATCGACGACAAGGGCAAACATTGCACCGTGGAATAATCGCGCTCGCTCCATGCCGGCATCCCGCATCGTGACAGTGCGTCTCAGCCCGTAGCATGCGATCCATCATCTCTCGGTCGCTATCTTTGGCGATCGTTTGTCGTCTATCCGCAATGCGTTGGCCGCGCGATGGCTGTCATCGCAAATAGGAGTGATGGATGGGCGTCTCCACAAAACGGTTTTTGCGCACAGCAACATTTGTTCTGTTCCTTTCTATTTATTCACAGGCTGCTGATCATCCGACAATCCGCGAAGGCTTCAAGAAGACCGCCGACGGCGTCAGCATTCACTACCTCGAAACCGGGTCGAACAACTCGGCGCAAACGCTAGTCCTGATTCCTGGCTGGCGTCTGCCGGCCTACCTGTGGAAGGAACAGCTGCAGAAGTTCGGGGCCACGGAGCGGGTGATCGCTGTCGATCCGCGCTCGCAGGGTCAATCAACGAAGACGGCCGACGGCAACACGCCCGAGCAACGCGCGCGCGACCTGCACGACATTCTTGCGCAGATGGGCGTGTCGCGTCCGGTGCTGGTGGGCTGGTCACAGGGCGCGCAGGATGTGTCGGCTTACGTGGCGCAGTTCGGCAACGATTCGGTCGCGGGAGTGGTTCTGGTTGACAGTCCGGTATCGGCCGGCCCGGCGGAAGTTGATCTGCGGCCGGCCTTCAGCAAGGCGATTCTGGGCAGCAGTTACACCTACGCGACCCATCCAAAGGAATTTTCCGAAGGAATGGTGCAGTCGCTGTTCAAGCTCCCGCATCCCGAACTGGACATACCGGCAATCGTGAAGTCCACGCTCCAGACGCCGACCAATACCGGCGTGGCCATGCTGATCGCCGACATCTTCGGTACCGACCGCCGCCCGGCGCTGGCAAAACTGAACAAGCCCGCGCTGGTGATCGCCTCGGCATCATCGCCGCTGCTGGACGCACAGAAGGAGATGGCCGCCAGCGTCAGCGGGGCAAAATTCGTCGCCGTCGACGACAGCGCCCACGCCGTGTTCATCGACCAGCCAGAGAAATTCGATCAGGCGTTGCAGGAGTTCCTGAAGACGGTGCAGTAGGGACCGCGACTTCTTCTCAACGAGCGTTCAATGAATGCGCAATTGTTAACGGTGTCATCCTGAGCGCAAGCGCTGCCTTTGGCGCCGGAGCCGAAGAACCCCTATCTCGCAGCGATCTTTTCTGAAATCCGAATAAGAGAAATCAGACTCCGAAGAATTCTTCCACCTTCTTCACATCGGTCGTCCGGCTGTAGTTTGGCAAACTATCCAGAAACACCCGCCCATACCGTTTATTCAGAATTCGGTTGTCGAGCAGGCACAGCAGACCGCGATCGTGCAGTGAGCGGATCAACCTTCCGAAACCTTGCTTCAGTGAGATCACTGCGCTGGGCACCTGATACTCGAAAAACGCGTTGCCGCCGTCTTCATCGATCGCCTTAATTCGCGCTGCGACCACCGGATCATTCGGCACGGCGAACGGCAGCTTGTCGATGATGACGCAGCTCAACTGCTCGCCCTGCACGTCCACACCCTGCCAAAACGATGACGTCGCAAACAGCACCGCGTTGGGCGTCATGCGAAATTCATCCAGCAGCGCATTCTTTGGCGCCGAGCCCTGGAGCAGCATGGGAAATTCCAGCTCGCCCAGCAGCCGCTCGTATAACTGGTTCATCAGCGCGTAGCTGGTGAACAGGCAGAACGCTCGCCCGCGCGTGATCTCCAGCAACTGGCGCACGCGTTGCGACGCCTTGTCCACGAAGCGCGGATCGCGCGGATCGGGCAGGTCCGGCGGCACGTACAACAGCGCCTGGCTTTCGTAGTCAAAGTGTGACGGGACGACCAGCTCGCGCGCATGCTGAATACCGAGCCGGCCGCGGATGTAATCGAAGCCGCCCGACACCGCCAGCGTCGCCGAGGTCAGCACTGCCGACTCCAGATGCTCGAACAGCACGTTCTGCAAGATGTTGGAGACTGAGATCGGCGTCGCTTGCAAGAAGACATTCTGCTGGCCGGCGCGACGCTCCGAGCCTCCCGCAGCACCGGTTCTTGAGCCGAAGCCGCGCCGCTCGATCCAAAAGACTGTGTTCTTTTGCTCGGCCTCCATGATGAAGCCGAGTTGCACGCGCAGCTCTTCCACGCGCCGCGACATCGCGTGTACTTCCTCGGGCTTCTTCGGGATCGCCTGCAGCTCCGTGTAGAGATGGTTTAGCGCGTTCTGCAGGCCGAGATACTCGTCGCCATTTTCTTCCAGAAACTCCGCGCGATTCTCGAAGGCGAAGCGGCCTTCGCCTGGCGGCAGAATTGCGAAGAACAGTTGCGAATGCTCGCGCACCCGCGCCGAAGCCTGCAGAACATCGGCGACTGGAATGTCGGCGCTGCGCAGGGTGTGCTCCACATCCCGCAACAGATCGTCTACGCGAAGGTTTGAGACGGTCACGCCGAAGTAATCGGCGGCGATGTCTTCCAGTTCGTGCGCCTCATCGAAGACCACCACGCCGGCGTCAGGCAGCACGCCGGCATCGGGCGAGTGGTCCATCGACGCCTTGATCGCCAGGTCGGCGCAGAACAGGTGATGGTTGACGATGATGATGTCGCTCTCCAGAGCGCGCCGCCGCATTTCCGTGATGAAACAGCGGTCGAACTGCTGGCAGTCGGAGCCGACGCAGCGGTCGGCGCGCGCATCGAGCTTGGGCCACAGGTGGCTCGCCTCCGGCAGGCCGGCCAGTTCGGCTCGGTCGCCGGTTTCGGTCTTCTGCTCCCACTCGCTGATGATGCGGAACTGGTTGATCTCGTCGAGGCCGTTCAGCACCGGCTGGTTGGTCAGGTCGTAGAGCTTTTTACGGCAGAGATAATTGGCGCGCCCCTTCATGTAGCACACGCGCAACTCGCCCAGATGCTCTTTGAGAAACGGTACGTCCTTGTAGAAGAGCTGCTCCTGCAGCGTCTTGGTTCCCGTCGAGATGATGACGCGCTTGCCCGAACGAATGACCGGCAGCAGATACGCCAGCGTCTTGCCCGTGCCGGTACCGGCTTCCACGATGAGGTGGCGACGCTCGCTCAATGCCTGCTCGACAGCCTCGGCCATCTGCAACTGCCCGCGGCGAAACTCGTACGCCGGATGCGTGCGCGCCAGCAGGCCTCCGGGACCGAAGAACTGGTAGAGCGACGGCAGCCGTGCGGACGAGATGGCTGGGCTTTGCGAGGAGGACATCTGGAGTGATGGTACTGGAAATCCGTCAGAGTTTGGTCATGGATGAGCGACTTTGAACCGGTTCTCTCGCGTCGCTTACAGCGTTTCGACGTCCAAACTTTCAATTTCCCGGAAGTGCGAGTCCCGCGACAGCAGGGTTAGACCATACTGTTGCGCGATCGCCGCAATCCAAACATCATTTTCGGGAATCGGAGTGCCTTTCTTACGCAAACCGTATCGGATGACGGAATACTGCACCGCCGTTCCCGAGTCGCAGGACAGGAGCAGAACTCGCCGGCTGAATGCATCCAGACGAGCCAGATTCTCTTCGACCCGCGACGAAGCGAGAGCCCCATAACGAAGCTCTCCCAGTACCGGTACGCAAAGGAACAGTTCCGGGCGTTTTTCTAGCCTTTCAACGGCCGCGGGCTCCCCGGCGAAGAGCGCAATCACAATGTTCGTGTCGACCAGCAGCCTACCACTCATCCGGATCCACTCGCTCACAATCGCGGATTGCCTGTGACATCTTTCGGAGATCGTAGGCCGGGATCAATCCTACAAACTCCAGCCAAACCGCCGCATTGCTGGACCCCGGACCTGGCGTCGGCTTGCTGTAGTCGCTGAGATACCAATCGACCAAGGTGCGATACCGTTCGGGAATGTCTCGCTTCTCCGGATACATCTTTCCTTTGCGCTCGGGGTGAACCGGATCGCCTGGCCGGTAAAGCCGCCTGCGTCCGCGCGCGCTGCCGTGCAACATGCGATACTGAGCTGGGTTAGGACGGTTCGAGGCGACGCAGTGGCTGACGATGTGTTGCCACACCCCGGGGCGGTTGTCGTGGAATTCACGCCGGGCGCGATCGCGAATGTCGTCCAGGCTGAAGTCCTCGGCATCGGGATGTTCCTGGTGAAGCAGTGCCGTTGCCAGCCATGCTTCATCGGCTACTAAAATATTCATATCTACGACCTCGTTAGTTCTAAATTGTAACTAACAATTAGAACATGTCAAGATTGTCATGAGCCGCCGCATTCAATACGAAGAGAAGAAGACCCATCCCGGCGACCCGCCGAGTTTGGGCACGCTGGCGATTGTCGGACGGCCGAACGTCGGCAAGTCCACCTTGTTTAACCGCCTGGTGGGCTCGCGCCGCGCCATCGTTGGCGACGAACCGGGCATCACTCGCGACCGCCTGTACGGCGACATCGAGTGGGCCGGCCGGCGCCTGCGCGTGGTCGACACCGGCGGCATTGTTCCCGACGACAAAGCGCTCATCCCGTCGGAGATTTTTCGCCAGGCGCGCGTAGCGCTGGAAGAGGCCGATGCCATCGTGATGGTGGTCGATGGCCGCACCGAGCTGGCTTCGCCCGACATCGAACTGGCGCGACAGCTGCTGCGCACCGGTAAGCCGCTGCTGCTGGCCGTAAACAAGATGGACACGCCGAAGCTCGAACCGTATGCGGAAGAGTTTCGGCGGCTGGGAATCAAGGAGCTGTTTCCGATTTCGGCTGAGAACGGTAACGGCATTGCCGAGCTGTTGGAGCACGTGATCGGTCTGATGCCGGAGGCGAAGGAAGATCCTGCCGCTGCGGAGGAACCGCAGATCCCTCGACTGCGTTCGGTCGCTGAACGCGACCTCACCCCGCTCGGGATGACAAATCAAAAAGAGATCGAGGCCTCCGACTCGGCAGCCGATAGCGAGAATGAAGAGTCAACCGAGGCCGATGAGCCGGAGCAGAAGGAAGTCAAGGTCGCCATCATCGGGCGGCCGAATGTCGGCAAATCAACTTTGCTGAATGCACTGACCGGCACCGGACGCGCGATCGTCTCGCCCGTGGCCGGAACCACGCGCGACGCCGTTGACGAAGTGCTGGAGCGCGACGGGCTGAGCTATCGCTTCATCGATACCGCCGGCATTCGCCGCAAAGGCAAAACCGAGTTGATGGCCGAAAAGCTCAGCGTGGTGATGGCGCGCAAACATCTGGAAGCCGCCGACGTCGCGTTGATCGTCATCGACGCGGTCGAAGGCGTGACTGCAGGCGACGCCACCATCGCCGGTTATGCGCACGAGAGCGGGCGCTCGGTCATCATCGTCATCAACAAGTGGGACCTGGTGACTACTGCCCGCACCGACGGCAAGCCTCCGGCTGACCTCAAGCTTTATGAAGAGCAGGTGCGACGGCATTTGAAGTTCTTAAACTATGCGCCGATGGTTTTTGTCTCTGCGGTCAAGGGCAAGAATCTGGACAAACTCTTTTCGACGCTCGAGCTGGTGGCGCGCGAGCGGCGCAAGCGCGTCGGCACTGGAGAGATGAATCGCTTCCTCAGCCACATCGATTTCGAGCGAGCGTCGGTGCCGATGTCGAAGCGCGTGAAGATTCTCTACTTGACGCAGGCCGCAGTGTCGCCGCCGACGTTCATCCTGTTCACCGATCGCGCGGTGAAGCTGCATTTTTCGTATCAGCGGTTCCTGGAGAACCAGATTCGCGCGGCGTTCGGATTTGTGGGCACGCCGATCTGGATCAAGAATCGCGCGCGGAATGAGGGGAAGAAATAGCTTTGTGCCAACCGCTAACGGCGGGACGGGTTCTGCGCGTCCATACCTTCCGAATTGTCATCCTGAGCGCCAGCGAAGGACCTGCGGTTCGTCCGCGGCGGTATTCTGAGCGAAGTTTCGGCCGCGCCTTTTCCTGAGTGGCGCACCGCGGATCCTTCGACTGCGCGTCCGCCCGCTGCAACTGCAGCGTCAGAAAAGCAAAGGCGCGGACGCTTCGCTCAGGATGACAAAGGTTAAGGACGCTCCTGGATTGCGTTCATCGTTGAACTGAACGCTTTGTGTCAGGGCACGACTTCAGTCGTGCCGTCTCGCGTCATCCTTTTTCGATTGTCATCCTGAGCGTAGGCGAAGGACCTGCTGTTCGTCGCACATGATAACGCTCTTCCGCCCGGGCCAAACCGCAGATCCCTCGGCTACGCTCGGGATGACAATTCTTTTGAATGGTCGATAGGCTCTCGCGCCGCCATCCAACCATCCAACTCCTGCAGCGCCCTCTCGCACACCATCGCATGTCGCCGTTTCTTATCGCGCACTCGTTTACGCGTCTCTTCATCGAGCTGCTGCAACAGATCGAACGTAATATTCGCCGGCTGAAAGTCCTTCGCGTCGGCGTGGCAGATGTAATTCACCAGCGCCCCAAACGCCGTCGCCCGTGGAGGCGCCACTGGCTCGGCTCCAGATGCCATCGCCGCGGCGTGCATCCCCGCCAGCAACCCCGTGGCAATCGATTCGACATAGCCTTCTACGCCCGAGATCTGTCCCGCGAACAATACATGCGGGTGTTGCTTCATCTGTAGAGTCTCGTTCAGCAGCGTCGGCCCGTTGATATAGGTGTTGCGATGAATCTGGCCGTAGCGCAGAAACTTCGCATTCTCGAGGCCCGGGATCAGCCGCAGCACGCGTGCCTGCTCGCCGAACTTCAGGTGGTTCTGGAAGCCGACGAGATTGTAGGAATCGGCGCGCAGGTTTTCCTGACGCAGCTGTACCACAGCGTAAGGCATGTGCCCGGTGTGCGGATTGCGCAGTCCAACCGGCTTCATCGGCCCAAACCGCAGGGTGTCGCGGCCGCGGCGCGCGATCTCCTCGATCGGCAGACAGCTCTCGAAGTAGTTGAGGTTCTCCCAGTCCTTGGCGTCGACTGCGTGCGCCTCGATCAGCGCGTCGAGGAAGCGATCGTACTCTTCCTTGGTCATCGGGCAGTTGATGTAGTCGGCAGTTCCCTTGTCGTAGCGCGCGGCCATGTAGCAGCGCGTCATGTCGATGGAGTCGGCCTCCACGATGGGGCTGATGGAGTCGTAAAAATACAGTTGCTCGTTGCCGCTCAATCGCAGGATCTCCTGCGACAAAGTATCGGAGGTAAGCGGCCCAGTGGCGACGACCGTGATCGCGCCGTCTTCGTCGATGCTCGTAACTTCTTCGCGCACAACCTCAATCAGCGGCTCGGCTTCGATGGCTGCGGTGACGGCTTCGGCAAACTTTTCGCGATCGACGGCTAGCGCGTGTCCGGCGGGAACGGCAGTCTGTCGCGCGATTTCCATCAGCAGCGAGCCAGCACGGCGCATTTCCTCTTTCAGCAGCCAGGGTGCAGTGTTCTCGCTGTCGGACTTCAGTGAATTCGAGCAGACCAACTCGGCGAAGTTCGCCGTCTGATGTGCGGGCGTCGAGCGTACCGGACGCATCTCGTACAGGCGCACCGGCATGCCGCGGCGCGCACACTGCCATGCAGCTTCCGATCCGGCAAGCCCGGCGCCGATGATGCGAATCGGTTTGGTCGAAGAGTAAGAAGTCAAAACAGATGTCACCAAATTTCCACAATGCGAGTGGTTCGAATGCCGCCGTTCCAGCATCTCTCATTCGAACGGGACGGGCCGACCAATCGGCTTATCTTCATACTAAATCGTGTTGAGGAGTGTTCGAATGCCCAGAGTCGCTTACATCGAAGCCGAGCAGGCTTCCCCGGAACTTCGCGAGATCTACGAGAAAACGTTTAAGGGTAAGCCCGGCAACTTTCAAAAGCTGCTGGCGCACCGCCCGGAGTTGCTGAAAGCCTTTCTGCCGTTTTATACCAGCGTCGGCCGTTCGCTGGAGCGCCGGCTGTATGAACTGGTTTACGTTCGCGTGTCGATGATCAACGGCTGCCAATACTGCCTGCAGCATCATCTGGCGGGATCGAAGCGGGTTGGAGTCACGCCGCAGGAATGGCAGGCGCTGCAGAACGCCGACTACAGCAAGTTCTCACCGCAGGAGCAGACCGCGCTTAAGTTTGCCGAGAAGCTGACGCGGGAGCCACACAGCATCAACGACGCCGATTTTGCCGAACTGAAGAAGCACTTCTCCGAGGAGCAGATCGTCGACCTGGATGCCCTGGTGGCGCTGGTGAACCTGACCAATCGCATGACCGACGTGCTGGGCGCGGAAGTGGAGTTCCCCGCAGAAAAAATCTAGATGCGGTCACTATACTGATGGCTCATGCCCAAACCTCCAGCGGCCGATATGCAGGATGCCCCTCACGAGGTGCGCGAGATTTACGACGCCGCCTTGCGGGGTGATCCTGCCGCCGTGCGTGACATGCTGGCGCGGCGTCCGGAACTGTTGGCGGCCTTCCTGGTGCACTACGGCACGGTGGGCTCGCGGCTCGACCGTCGCACCTACGAGATCGTCTATCTGCGCGTCTCGACGATGAACGGCTGCGAGCCCTGCGTGCGGGCGCATCGGGAATCGTCGCAGTGGGTCGGGTTAACGGCACAGCACTGGCAGGCGCTGGAGGCCGGCGATTCGAGTCCGTTCGATCTCGCCGAGCAGGCGGCGTTAGGTTTCGCCGAAAAGCTGACGCGGGAGCCGCAGACGGTCGAGGCTGCGGACGTGGCCGGCCTGAAGAAGTATCTGTCGGCCGAGCAGGCGGTCGACCTGCAGTTGCTGGTGGAGTTAGCGAAGCTCAGCAGCCGGTTGCAAGACCCACTGGAGGTCGACCTTCGAGGGCCCGCAGTCAAGGTTTCACTCAAACCCAATACCAAATCAGGTAGTTAGGCGCGATTCCCATATCGGCACTATATTGCCATGCTTTAATAGCATGATTTGGGGTTATAAATGCCTTCCTGGAGTGCCGTTTCCCGCGCACAGGAACCCCGCTGAGCGACGTGGAGGTGCGATCAGGTACTCTGGGCCGTTACCCAGTTCGTTCGTCCCTCTCGCGTCGATTATGCGTAAATTCCCATTTTGGAACAACTTAAGGGCGACCTTGTGCGATGCCTGTCGCCGCTGAAGCGGTTCGGGTCCGAGTGACATCGCATCGTCCACAGCTCCCGCTGTGGGTTGAAGAAGTTTCGCTCCACCTCGCGGTGGAGCTGACGAGGGACCATTCGAGCACAGCGGACTTGGGGGCACACAGCAGGCTGCATGTCCGCAGCATTTCCGTGGACGACGCCGATACAACTGCCAGTTAAATGGGTCGAGCTGGTTTGGTCGGCGCCTATCGCCCTTCCACGTCGCGAGCCAGGGCTCGCAGCACCATGTTCACCAGGGACAGCACAATCGCTCCCAGGAATGCCGGCAGAAATCCGGAGACGATGAAGCTGGGCCGCAGGA
>DATHQX010000149.1:0-13088 GCA_035482295.1 Verrucomicrobiia bacterium | reverse complement strand
AACGCCGGCAATCCTCACATCACGTACGATCGGGCGGCGCCGAACGGCAAAACCATTGCGGAGATTTTTGAGTTCGTCGCCGAGCCGCACCTCATCCAGCCCACGTTTATCTACGACTTCCCGCTGGCTATCTCGCCGTTGTCGAAGAACAAGCGTGAGCCGGAGGAGAATGCCAACTGGGTGGAGCGCTTCGAGATTTTCGTTGGCGGTCTGGAGATTGGGAACGCCTTCAGCGAGCTGAACGATCCCGAAGAGCAGCGCCGCCGCTTCGAAGGCCAGCTCAGCGAGCGTGCCCGCGGCGATGAAGAGGCGCACCAGATGGATGAGGACTACATCCGCGCGTTGTCGTATGGCTTGCCGCCGACCGCGGGCGAAGGTATCGGCATCGATCGTCTGACCATGCTGCTGACAGATTCGCGTTCGATTCGCGACGTGATTCTCTTCCCCTTGTTGCGTCCGTTGAAGCGCGAAGAAGAAGAAGCTGATCTGGAAACCACGGAAGAAGAAACAAAGTAGCGTTCCAGTGAAATCTCTGCCTCACCCAGGTCTCGAACATCGCGAGACCTGGGGCACCCGTTCTTAATGGCCTCGACGAATACTGCCAAAAAAAACGCCCCTCTTTCGAGGGGCAAGGTCGTGCATAAAGAGAGGGGATTGAGATAAGACAAAACCCGTTATTTGGCCAGCAATTCGCGCATCCGCAGGCGCGCCTGGTGCAGGCCCTGGATCGAGGAGTCTTCCGAGATTCCCAGCAAACGTGCGATGCGAGTGTGGTCATAACGCTCCACATCGTGCATCAGGAAAATCATCTTCTCGGTGTTAGGTAACTGGACAACGGCGCGCTCCAAGTCTATGCGCATGGTGTTGCGGCGCACCGACAGGACGCGGTCACTCGGCATGCAGCTCAGAGTCAGCTGGCCGATCGGCATGTACTCGCGAAGCTCTCTGATGAGGGCGCGATCGATATCATCTACTGTCGGCATCTCGCCGGCGGCGAAGGCGCGGCAGAAAGTCTGGGTCATCAGCTGTTCGGCGGCCAACTCGTTGTCGCTCATCCAGAACGCCAGGGAGTAGACGCGATGCCGATTCCGCTCGTAAATCTTGCTGTAGCTTTCCAGGTTTGGACGCTCGAGGTTGACAGGCAAGTACTGGGCAAAACCGTTCGTCTTTACTTCCCCGATGTTGAGGCTCATAGGAAATCTCCTTCGGTTGTCGTCGCTGATTCGATCCTTTTCAGCGACACCTTAGTACTAAGCAATCGGGCTGCCCAAAGCAGAACAGTTCGGCCAACTAGCCATAAACGCATGAAAATAAAGGATCAGCATGAATCCTTCTCCGGGAAGGAAGGTCTGCAACTACTTCTTGTGCCTGTAATGAGCGTTTGCAGACGGGACAATTTGGTCGCTAAATTCTATGATGTGGTATTTCGATGCCACTCCAGCCAAACTTGACGCGTAACTTTTTCCTGGAGCCGCTTCAAATGTGCGCCTTAACCCCATTGCCCTAAGAAAAACGGTGTCGATTGAATTTGCTGGCTTAATATCAGAGTCGGGTGGGTACAATCGTTCACGGTGTTATCATTGCGCCTTTTTGATGAGCTATGGCCGATCAAAGGATATTAGTTGTTGACGATGAAACGCCGGTTCGCGATGCAGTTTGCACCATTCTGGATCAGGCTGGCTTCGACTGCTACCCCGTCACCTCGGGACGCGACGCGCTTGGGGTACTCCGCTCCAGTGAGAACATCTCAATCGTTCTCTCCGATCTCATCATGGAAGGCATGGATGGCCTGACCCTGCTCTCTAGAATGAAGCAGGACTTTCCGGAGATCCCGGTTGTCATGGTGACTGCGGTCCATGACATCAGTGTTGCCTTAGCGGCCATTCGCAATGGCGCTTACGACTATCTGCTGAAGCCCTTCGAGCGCGAGCAGCTTTTGGCGATGGTGCGGCGTGCGCTGGAAACTCGCCGCCTGCGCCTGGAGAATCTTGCCTATCAGACCAAGCTGGAGTCGCTGGTTGCCGATCGCACGCATGCGCTGCGCAAAGCGCTGTCCGATCTGGAGCGCTCGTACGACATCACGCTTGAAGCCCTGGGCGATGCTCTGGATTTGAAGGACGCTGAAACCGAAGGTCACTCGAAACGGGTTACAGCGTTCACCATCGCGATTGCGCGCCAACTCGACTTGCCGCAGGAGCGGGTGCGCATCATCGCGCGCGGCGCATTTCTACATGACGTTGGCAAGATGGCGATCCCTGATGCCATTCTGCGCAAGCCCGGCCGCCTGAGCCCCGAGGAGCAGGAGATCATGCGGCAACACGCCGCCCTGGGATATCAACTGCTGCGCAACATTCCCTTCCTTCAGGAAGCGGCCGAGATCGTCTACTCACACCAGGAACGTTACGATGGCAGCGGGTATCCGCGTGGATTGAAGGGCGATCAGATTCCGCTGGGAGCCAGAATATTTGCCATCGCCGATACCTTCGACGCGATGACCTCGGACCGTCCGTACCGCGCCGCGCAGTCGATTTCGTCCGGACGACGCGAGATCGAGCGCCATGCCGGCAAGCAATTCGATCCGGAAATTGTGAAGGTCTTCCTTTCAGTGCAGGAAAGCTTGTGGCAGGATTTGCGACACGAGATCGAAGCACAGAATGCCAAGCGGCACTTCGGCCGTTTTACCCGCCCGTCAAATTAAGCACCAGCACTACACTTCCAACCCGATCAATCGCATGAGTTCCAGGCCGTTGCTCTTGGTGACGATCCCGTCGCGCAGCTTGTAGTCGAACTTCATCGTTCCGCCCTCAATCTCATCCTGGAAATGAACGTTGTGGAGATGTCCGTTCAGGGCGCCACTGATCTCGGTGAGCGACAGATCGTGGGTGCTGATCAGTCCGATGGCGCCGCGCTCGACCAGCGCGTGGACTACGCCTTCGGCGCCGATGCGGCGATCCTTCGAGTTCGTCCCCTGCAGCAGCTCGTCCAGCAGGAACAGCAGCGCCGGGGACTGTCCGGCAAAATCGAAGATACTGCGCAGACGCTTGATCTCGGCATAGAAGCGAGAGTTGCCCTCGCGCAGGGAATCGTTGATGCGAATGCTGGCGCCGACATGCAGCGGCGTCAGACGGAAACGCATGGCCCTGACGGGCGCTCCCGCCATAGCCAACACAATGTTGATGCCAACCGAGCGCAGCAGCGTGCTCTTCCCTGACATGTTTGAGCCGCTGATCAACAGGACGCGATCTGGCCCGGCGATGGCGACGTCGTTGCGCACACAGTTGGCAGAGGCGATCAGAGGATGTCCAATTTGTTCTGCCTCGAAAGAAGCGGCGCCGCTAACGAACTCCGGAAACGGATCGGCCGGATGCTCGTAACTGTAAGCGGCCAGCGAGAGCAATGCCTCGATCTCGCCGATGGCGCTCAACCACAGCCGCAAAGCTTTGCCGTGAGCCTGCCGCCAGCGTTCGGCTGCGAACGCAACCTGCACCGAGTACAACAGCGGCACGTCGATGATGCGGAGAAACATGTTGTCGCGCGAGTTGATCAGGTCAACCAGCGTCCTCAGCTTCGCGATGGCCTGCGAACTGGCAACGCCGGTCGACGATAGTTGTCGCTGCAGCTCGGCGAGGCGCGGAGCACGAAACGTGTGCGCCTCCACACGTTCCAGCACAGCCGAGAGCAGGTCGAGATCGTGGAAGGCGTGCTCCGTCTCTTCCAGCACCAGGTCCATCGGCTTGCGCAGGCGATAGGCGATGAAGCCTTCTATCAGCAACAACAGCAGGAATGGCGTAGCCAGGCCTTTGTATCCCCACACAAACGCCGCGGCTGCTGCAAGCACTGCGAGAACGGGCGCAACCCGCGGAACCCAGCGCGAGTGCAACTCAACCGGAGCTTCTCCCCATTTCCGCAGCGCGTCAGGATGAACGCCGCTGCCCGCATCTTCGCCGAGAATCGCCAAGTCCTCGCGAAGATCGATTTCTTCACGGAGTTCCGTCACCGACGATTGCCGCTCACGAATGGTTTCGATCGGCGCAGGCGCAAGCAGCCAGCGGGCGAGCACTTCTTCGCCGATGCGCGTACGCGCCGTCGACATCAACTGGAAGAGGCTTCCCTCGCCGAACAGGTCCAAGTCGCTGGCGTAGACGTGATGGGGACTATCGAAGCGCTCACCGGTTTCGCCCATGCCTGCCCAGCGATCCTCAATGCGGGCGAGTCCATTCTGGTAGAAGGCGACCGCGCGCTGCGCCAGATCGCGCGCACGCAAAACGCGCGAATGGTAAGCGGCAATTCCGATGAAAATCAGGATAGGAACGGCCACCGCCCACCAGAGCAATGGCTGATGCCGTCCCCAGGCCAGCCAAACCAGCGCGAGGGTCGCGATGGCCAGCACCAGCCGGAGATTGCCCATCTGGATGTGAATTTTGTCGTAGTGGGCGACGCGTTGCCGGCGCTCGTTCAGCCGCCGTCCGTATTCTTCCGCAGGAGACACTGCCTAACTTTAGCAGGTCTGACTTGGCCGGTCGCCGCGGGTTTCGAACCGTGTCGGACGCTCGTCACGGAACACTGTGCGCGCCGTCACTGCCTGTCGGGTTGTTAGAGCGCCAGACTCTTAATAGCTGAGGAGTTCGGCCAACGCTCCTTTTGCGGATAGCATGGTCAACTACAATCTGTCGGGAGCGTCGGCGATCTTCAGGAGGTACCGACCATGAACGATGTCAGAAATTCCAGCAAACTTGACTACGGACGCAAGCTGGTCAACGCCGGAATCTCCGGTGTTCGCGCCGGCCACAAGGAGTTCGATCCGGAGAAAGCCTCCACCCTGGTCACCAGTTCGGCGGAAGAGGCGGTCAAGATAGCGCTGGCCGGAGTCTGCCTGGGCGTGGTTCCCGCCGCATTGCTGGCACGGCGCTCGCGCGCGACCAACGCTATCGTCTTCGGCGTTGCCGGCGGCCTCCTCGGATTTCTCGCGAGCTTCTCCTGGAAGACCCGCTCCCTGACGTCAACTCTGGCCCACTCTGCATTCCACGAAGTACGTAAGGCGCAAGACGAACACTGGCTGGAAGGTCATCCGATCGACTACGCATAAACAGAAGCGCGGGGGCCCGAAAGGACAAGAACCTGCGGCATCGCTTATGCGCCGACCAGCTCGGCAACGGGGACGATCTCAAACGTTGTATGCAGTTCGGCGCTCTTCTGCACCATCGCCCCGACCGAACAATACTTCTCTTCCGACAGCCGGATGGCGTCCTCTACTGCCTGCGAAGAAATATCAATGCCGGTAAGGATGTGGCGCATGCGGACGCTGGTGAAAACGTTGGGAGGGTTCGGAGCCTGATCGGCTTCGACCCTCACTTCGTAGCCAGTGACCTGCTGGCGCTTCTTGCGCAGAATGTTGATGACGTCGAAGGCAGTGCATCCGGCAAGAGCGATCGCGACCAACTCGATGGGCTTGGCGCCACTGTTGCCGGCCGCGTCGTCCATCAGCAGGTGATGTCCGGTGCCGCTGGTGGCCACAAACTGACGATTCGTTCCGAGAGGCTGAGTGAGCTTGACGCTGGCAGTAATCATTGCGGGTCTCCAAGCCCATTACACCGGGCAACGCGGAGAAACGCTGTGACCTATGACCGTGTCAAAGGATAAACGCGAAGCCAGTACGATTCGTTCCAGGCCGGGGAATCCAACGCCCAAAGCCTTATGGGAACGGTGACGGCATCGGGAAGCGCGTCAGGCGCTGGCCTAGCGTGCGATCTGGCCCAGATAATATCCAAGCCGATTTTCGACATCTCCCGGCTTGTGGAAGCCCCGCGCGATCAGCGCCTTGATCCCTTCCTGGGCGGCAGGTCTGCCGAGCGAGGCGATGCACGCATCCCACCCGGCGCCGAGTTCGACGTCCGGCGGAAGGCTGGTGTTGACGAGGCGCTTGGTCTGAGCGATCGCCCATTTGTCGAACTTGGCGATCCGGGTCGCGAGCGCCTCCACAAACGCATCCAGCTCGGCGTCAGGCAGAGCGCGATTGATATAGCCGTAGGCCTCAGCCTGGTCTGCTCGGATGTCTTCCGAGCTCAAGAGGACCTCCAGGGCACGGTTCCGGCCGATGAGTTCCGGAAGGCGAGCCATGGGACCGCCGCCGGCAACCATCCCCACGCCGACCTCCCATTGCGAGATGATGGCCTTCTCGCGGCTGGCAAAGCTCATATCGCAGGCCAGCGTAATTTCGCTACCGTTGCCGGTGGCACGTCCGCGGATGAGGGCGATGGAGACGACCGGCAACCGGGTCAGCCTCACGAGAAAGTCCGGCCAGGGCGGCAAGCCTGTGGGGCCGGGCGGCAACGAGGTCAGGTCCTCAAGCTTCGCCATGAAGTCCGAATGATTCAGGAAGTAATCGTCGACTGCGCTGTCGAACACCACGACCCTGACTTGTTCGTCGGCCTCGAGAGCGTTCATGACGTCCTGGAACTGCTTGACCATTTCCGGGCCCATGACGTTGATCGGCGGATTGTCGATCGTGACACGCCAATAGGCGGGCGACCGCCGGGTCACGCGAATCTGTACTGGTTTCGTCGGTGTGTCTATAGTTGCCATGCAATCTTCCTCTGTATTTGTCCGTCTCGGAAACCGGCTGATTGAAGCCGACAAGCGGCGTCGGCCCTTTTACTTCGTTCGTCGCGGCAGATGCACACATAGCCCGCGACAACCTCACGAACTTAGGGCATCGATCCGAAATCTTCGCTCAGGTGACACAAACCACCCTGCAACCTGTGCTGTAGCCATTCAGCCAGAACAAGTGGGGCCGCGCAATTGGACGATGGTATTGCCCATACTTTTGCACTGATTGCGGTGTCTTCAGGCCTGCAGGCATAGGGCTTTTGGGCGGCACATGTCCTGTCTCTTCAGAAGCGAAACGTAAACCCGACATTCGCGGCGACAGGCGCGGCGTTGACAGTGCGGCCATTGGTGGCCGTAGAACAAAGCAGCTCAGGGAACGCGCGGCACAGCGCGATCCAGGTTGTGATCAAGATCAGACTTCTGAAAGTGCAAGGCCTCGCCGGGGTCTGCTGGAGTCAGCGTGATGCGAATGCATTTAGAGACTGGCTGATTGCTCTTGGCGGCAACGCTACGGACTGGGACCAGGACGTTGGTCTCCGGATAGTAGGCAGCGGCGCTTCGCCGGGCGATCGCATACGGAACGATCGCAAATCGGGGGGCTTTCCGCACCTCACCTTCAAAGTGACTGTATATGTCGACGATCTGGCCGGCCTGAAGATTATTGGCCTGCATATCAAGTGGATTCAGGAACAGAACACGACGACCGTCAAACACCCCACGATAGCGGTCATTCAATCCGTAGATCGTGGAATTGAACTGATCGTGGCTGCGAATCGTCGTCAGAAGAAATTCGTCAGGCTTGAGGTCATGCTTCGGGATTGGGCAAACACTTAGCTTCGCCTTGCCGGAGTTCGTTTTGAAGACGCGATGCCTCGCAGCGTTCGGCAGATAGAAGATTTTCTCCTCAGCCAGCCGCGCATTAAAGTTCTCGAATCCCGGAATCACTTTGGAGATTGCATCCCGGATCAGGTTGTAATCCGCCGCAAAGCCAAGCCAATCTGTGGTCGTTCGAGACCCTAGAGTGGTATGCGCCATGTTGGCAATGATCGCTACATCGCTCAGCAGCTCCGGTGAAGCGGGAGGAAAGAAGCCTTGAGAACGATTGATGATACCCATTGAATCTTCAACCGTGAGAAATTGTTTACCAGTCGCCTGCATGTCCTCCTCGGTTCGCCCCAGACAAGGCAGGATTAAGGCCCGCTCTCCCGTTATCAGGTGAGAGCGATTTAGCTTCGTCGAGACATGAACGGTAAGGTTGCAACGCTGCATAGCGTGCGCGCTGTAGACCGTGTCAGGCACGTTCGAAAGGAAGTTGCCGCTGATCGCAAAAAAGACTTTGATGTCTCCGTCGAACATTGCGTGCAGCGTCTCGACGGTGTCATACCCTGACTTCCGCGGTGGTTCGAAATTGAACTCTTTCCCGAGGACATCCAAAAAAGGTTTTGGCGGGCGCTCCCATATACCCATGGTGCGGTCGCCCTGGACATTCGAATGTCCACGCACACAAACGGTGCCTGCCCCGGGTCGCCCTATGTTTCCTCCAACGAGCAGCAGATTGACGATCATCGAAACATTGTCGACACCGTTGCGTTGCTGCGTCAGGCCCAGGCACCATGCGCAGATTGTTTTCTTTGAGGCGGCGTACATATCGGCAGCCACACGCAGTTGATTTCGCGTCAACCCGCTGTTTTCCTCAATGTCTTCCCAGCTCGTAGCTTCCACATCGGCCCGCAGTGCTTCGAAACCTTCGGTAAAGTTTTGAATGAACTCCCGATCAATCGCCGAGGGCTGTCCGGCTCGCTCGCGCTCGAACAGATCCTTCAAAATGCCTTTGATCGCGGCCGTGTCTCCATTGACGCGCACGGGAAGATACAGGTCGGCTAGCGCCTGGCCCTTTCCAAGCAGCGCAAAGGGCAACTCTAAAGGATTCGGATAATCCTGGGGGTTAGGATTAGTCACTCTCATCAAACTCACTTCAGGCAGTGGATTGACCGCGATGATTTTGGCGCCGTGGTTCTTGGCCCTTTGCAGCGAGGTGAGCATCCGCGGATGGTTTGTTCCGGGGTTATTTCCAAAAATAAAAATGAGGTCGGTGTTCTCCATATCTTCCAGCGTGGCTGTACCCTTGCCGATGCCGAGCGTCTCTACCAACGCCACTCCCGAAGATTCGTGGCACATATTCGAGCAATCCGGAAGGTTGTTGGTTCCGAGCTGCCGCGCAAACAACTGCAGAAGAAAGGCAGGCTCATTGGTTGTCTTGCCTGAAGTGTAGAAGCTGGCTTGGTCGGGCGAATCCATATCGTTCAGCTCTTCGGCGATCATGGTGAAGGCCTCTGACCATGTGATCGGCTGATAATGCGTCGCGTTGGCGTGCCGCACCATGGGGGACGTCAGACGCCCCTGCTCATTGAGCCAGTAGTCGGAGTGCCCTGCGAGCTCCGCAATTGAATGCTGGGCGAAGAACTCCGGCCCAACCCGCTTGCTTGTAGACTCGTCAGAAACGGCTTTGGCGCCGTTCTCGCAAAACTCAAAGATCTTTCGATGCTTGTCAGGACTCGGCCATGCGCAGCTTTGGCAATCGAAACCAGTCACCTGGTTAATCTTCAGGAAGGCTTCGGGCGATCGAAACGGACCCATGTCACCTATGCCGTAGAGCATGGTGTTCCAGATGGCAGGAATGCCGGCAGCCTCTTCAGACGCATGCCCGATCCTGACTTTGCCTAAGTCGGTCGGGTTTTGCGCTTGCTGAGAAGCCGAGTCGTTCGGATCGAGCTCTACCGCGGGGGCAGCCACACGCAAGTCCAGCTTGACGCGGTAGTGCCCGTCTCTGCACTGCTCGTCCCCTTGTATGACATTCCGAGTGTCTGACGTTTTCATGATCCCCCTTTCCTCAGCTGCGGATCGTTGGATTGAATCGCGACTGCCGTCAAGGCCTGGCATCGTTTCTGCAAAACCATTCGTGCGTCACGCGGACAGCAAAGAGTATAGATTTTACGGCACGATACTGCGGCCGACCTTCCGATCGGCGACTGTGTAGACTGAAGGCACATTTGCCGCTCGGACCTTCTTTGTAAGAAGCCATCCTCCGGCCTGCTCGCCTAACACCATCCCAAGCAGTCCAACGAGTGCAACGATGGGCGGCGCAGGACTCTTCACCCGAATGACTCCGTAGGCAACACCCACAAGTAAGCCGACTACGAACGAGATGATCAACGCTTTCATTTCCACCCCTCTTTAGCCGCTAGAATTTTAACTTCCCTGGAGATCGTTGTTGCCATCTCCATTCAGTCGAAGCTGAGCACCACCTTCACTTTCGTCTGACGGGCAGCCACTCGACTGTATGCGTCCACAGCTTTCTCAAAGGGAACCACCTCAATCGGCGGCGGCTTCAAGGCTCCTGTTTCAAACCCAGCGCGCAGTTCGTCCAAGATTTCGGTTATCTGCTGCGTCGTCAGCGCATAACTATCAACTCCAAGCAGCCGGGAGGAGTTGTGATAAAAATCGACCAGGTTGAAACTGACGCGCGCATCTCCAGCACTTGAAATAGCCACCTGTCGGCCCCCCGGTGCGAGCGAACGCAACGCCGGCTCAAACATTGGACCGCCGACCGTATCGAGAACTACATTGACGCCTTTTCCCGCAGTAAGCTCAAAGACCCTCTCACGAAGGTCTTCGCTCTTTGTATTGACGACCGCCTGGGTACCGGGAATGGGATCCGATTTGGTGTCCGCGCCAATCACGCGCGCCTTCTTCCAATTCGCAATCTGCGTGGCCGCTTGTCCCACGGCTCCCGCGGCGCCTACAACCAGAATGGTTTCGCCAGCCTTGATTTGAGCTGTGTTCACCAACGATGTCCAGGCTGTAACGTAGGGAACTCCGATCGCAGCCGCCTGCGTCATACTCAGCGATTTCGGCTTAGGCGAGAGCGCCTGGGTCGGAACAAGAATGTATTCCGCATCCGAGCCATCATGGCTGATACCGAGAATCGGGCCAGTTCCCCAGACCTCCTCTCCTTCCTGCTGCGTCCCCTTTACCACCACGCCGGCAAAGTCCCGGCCAGGCGTTCGCGGCAGAGTTGTTTTCTTGAAACGTCCGGCGACATTCCCGATATCGCTGGGATTGATCGCCGCCGCCTTCACGCGAACCAGCGCCTCCCCCTGTCTGGGCTCCGGAATCGGAATCTCTTCGATTCGCAAGACCGACGGCGGTCCAAACTGAGCAAACCGCAAGGCTTTCATTAGGTTGGTACTCATGGCTTTCTCCAATCTGGTAACACGAGGGGTCTGTTCCGAAGAACATGCATCACTTCGATGCCATTTTTATCAGCACTGATTCGCGGTAAAAGCTTCACCATGCGCCAAAGCCCACGGTTGTAATTTCGAGTTCACTGTATCCAAGAAAACGCTTAATCTGCATGAGACTCACAAGTGCAATTCGTAATCGGCGTTCAGCTTTTGGCGACTAGAATACGCTGGGTGTGCGACCTGGGGGTGGCGACAGTAGCAGCTGCTCAGTGGAGAAAAACCCCGCTAAGAATAGGGATGGGTAAGGGCCCCAGCTGCGCACTCCGCCAGCGGGTT
Source organism: Verrucomicrobiia bacterium (assembly GCA_035482295.1). Lineage (GTDB taxonomy): Bacteria > Acidobacteriota > Terriglobia > Terriglobales > Acidobacteriaceae > Bog-257. Next base: position 1,902 of record DATHQX010000149.1, on the reverse strand, counting down.
TTAGAGAAGAATGGCCGAATTTCCTGCGATCTGAAAGGACTACCGGTAACAGGTGATTACGCAGCTAGGGTCATCATCACGGAGCGAAGTACCCGGAGATATCCAGAATTAGTTGCGTGGATCCTTGGGCCCACGCATCAGTTTTCCCATTGCTGTTCGGCACGATTGCCATGTTCGACGTTATCGCGCCGTCCTTGGCGTTCAGTGTTGAAACCGTCGGCTGCGGTTCCCCGTCCGGCCATAGCGTCAGGAAGCTCAGCGCGCCGTGCGGGATCGCTGTGGCGTTGAAGACGTAGCCTTCGGATGATGCAGGCGGTCCGCAGGGACTATCCTGCACGCTAATTGTCTTTTCGCCGCTGAACGGCTGCCCGCCACCACTGCGCGTGTCGATCACCCGGCACGGCGTCAACGCATAGAACGACAATCCGCCCGAGCCAGCCGGCCCGAAATATCCGTCCACGTCGATCAGCAGATCAGTAGCATCCGTGACGTAGGTCGCAATCTCTCCTTGCGTGCCCGCCGGCACCAGCGCCGCGTTGGCAACGTTCGTTCCCGTCGGATCGTTGAGCGTCGACACTTGCGGTTGGTTTGAACCGGCCGGCCACACCGTCAAATAGCCGACGCGCGGACCCTTGGGAAGAACCGTGAAGTTGAAGGAGTACGCTGCGGCATTGCTCGGCAAGCTGCAATTACTCTGCAGCACCGGGAAGTCGCGTTCCGCTCCGCCGGCCAGGGATGGGCCACCCAGCGGACCGTTGGCATTACGTGTGTCGACCACGCGGCACGGGGTCAGGGGATAAAACGCCAGCGTCTGGCTGCCACTGGGGGCGAAGTAGCCATCGATGTCCAGCAGCACGTTGGTCGTGTCGGTTACGAAGACGCTGACCGAGCCCGACGACGTTCCCGCGGGAATGATCGCGGCATTGGCCTTCGTGCGGCCATCGGGCGAGTTCATGGTCGACACGCTGGGCTGGCCTTCGCCCGTAGGCCAGATGGTCAAGTACCCGAGATGACCGGTGGTCGTGATGACGGTGACATTCAGCGAGTACGCGACGGCATTCGACGGAATGGCGCATGGGTTGCCGCTTTGCGCCAGCGGGAAGGATCGCGCAGTATTGCCTTGGATCGCTGGCCCTCCGAAGCTACCGTCCGCATTACGCGTGTCGACTACGCGACACGGGGTGAGCGTCACGAACTGCAGGGCCTCTGGAACAGGATTGACAATCTGCGTGACCGACCCGTTGCTGCCGGCGTAGTTTCCGTCACCGGAGTAGGTGGCCACGAGCGCATCGGTACCGACTGCCAGTGATGACGCTACGCACTGCGCGGTGCCGGAAGTCAACGTAACAGCGGTGCAGCCGGAGATAGCGACGCCATTCGAGGTAAAGCCCACTGTTCCAGTCGGCGGGCCAGCGGGAGTGATACTCGCAGTGATGGTCACCTGTTCGCCGCTAGTCGAAGGATTGGGCGAACTAGCAACCGTCGTGTGGGTGAGATCCCGATTCACCACCTGCATGACGGTATTCGAAGTGCTGGGCGCCAGGGTTGATGACCCGCCATACATGGAGACGAGGTTGTCGGTGCCGACGGGCAACGCGTTATAGGTCAGAACTGCCTGGCCTTGGTTGTTCAGCGGCGCCGAACCAATCTGGACGCCATTGCTTTCGAAAATCACAGTACCGGTTGGCAGCGATCCATCCTGCGCGTGCACCGTGGCTGCCAGGCTTACCATCTGTCCGTAGGCAGAAGGATTCGGAGCGCTGGTCAACGTGGTTGAGGTAGGAGTCAGGTGCGGGGATAATTCATAAGCCGTCGCCCCGCCATACTGTCCGCCATCTCCCGTAACGCCGTATAAATTGCCTTGCGCATCGAAAAGCATCGGGCCGTATGGATATTCTCCAT
>DATHQX010000148.1:0-28299 GCA_035482295.1 Verrucomicrobiia bacterium | reverse complement strand
CCGCGCGCAACGAACGTCGGAGTCTGATTCCCTACTCCGTAGGGCTCCAACCGCTGCAGCGCCAGCCAGAAGTTGTGATTGATCTCGTCGAGTCCCACCTCGGCGTCGTAATTCAACTCAGGAATGAAATCTTCCGGCGTGAGCCGCTGGCGGGCGTAGGCGTCCAGGCGGGCTCGCAGCTCAGAAACGCGTTCGGTCGGCAGCGCACATCCCACAGCGTGGGAGTGACCGCCAAAGCGGGTAAACAGCTCGGGGCAGGACTCCAGCGCCTCCAACAGATGAAATGCGCCAATGGAGCGACCCGAGCCGTGGGCCTCGCCGTTTTCGCAGGAGAAGACCAGCGCCGGGCGGTGATAGCGCTCGACCACACGCGTGGCACAGATGCCGATGACGCCGCGATGCCATCCGTCGCCGTCAACGACCATGCAGTAGGCGTCCCTCAGCTCCGGCGTTTCCTCGATGCGCTTGTGAATCTCGTCGACGATGCGCTGCTCTTCCTGTTGTCGGTCACCATTGAGCTGGTTCAGTTCCATCGCCATTTCAGCAGCTTTCATCGTGTCCTTTTCGGTGAAGAGCTGGATCACGCGTTCAGCGATGTCCATGCGACCGGCGGCGTTCAGCCGGGGTGCGACACGGAAGGCAATATCTCCGGCGCTCAGCGGACGCGAGCCGTCGAGCTGACAGTTCGCCAGCAACGCCTTTAGCCCAGCATTGACCGGCTTGCGCAGGCCCTCGAGGCCCAGTTTGGCGAAGACGCGATTCTCATCGACGAGCGGCACTGCGTCGGCAATGGTCGCGATCGCCACCATCTTTAAGAATGAAGGCAGCAGACGTTCACGGCCGCTCTCGAGCAGCAGCGCTTGCGCGATCTTGAAGGCCACGCCCGCACCGCAAAGCGACTTGCAGGGATACTCACAGCCATGCTGATTCGGATTCACCACGGCCAGCGCCTTGGGCACGCCATCGGCCTGCGGAAGATGATGGTCGGTAACGATGAGATCGAGGCCACGTCGGGCGGCGGTTTCAGCGGCGGCGAAGGCACGAATACCGGTATCGACGCTGATGATGAGGCGAATGCCGCGGTCGGCGGCCCGCTCGATCACTTCGTCTCGCATCCCGTAGCCTTCGCGAATGCGATGCGGTACGTGATAGTCGACTTTGCCGCCGCACAGCTCAAGTGCGGTCTTCAGGATGACGATAGCGGTCGTGCCATCGACGTCGTAGTCGCCATAGATGAGAACAGTTTCCCCGCGCTCGATGGCGGCCTTCAGTCGCTCGACAGCCGCGCGCAGTCCGGTCATCAGGTAGGGAGAATGCAGGTCGCTCAGCGTTGGATTGAGGAACTTCTGCGCCTGCTCGCCGGGATTGACGCCGCGCACAGCCAGAAGCCGCGCCAGCCAGAGAGGCAAGTCGTTCTCCAGGGCCAGTCGCTGCACATTTTTTGGATCGGCGTTTCGAAGGACCCAGCGCATAAAAGCAGTGGCCAGTGGCTAGTGATCAGTGGCCAGTTGTGAGCAGGCAATCTTGGGATTGGAAGTCAATGTCATGATAAGTCGGTGATTCTCTCCAATGTCTTGGCAAGGAGCTGCCGCCTGCTTACTGGCCCCAGACCACTGGCCACTATCTTTCTTCGTCTTGGTCGCTGTCGTCAATGGCCATGCTGCCGAAGTCTTCCACCAGGTCGAGCAGGTGCTGATAGCGCTCGTACCACTCGGTAGTCACTTCGAAAAGGAACATGATGCCCTGGTGCGGCCAGCCAAGCTGGATGAATCCAGTCTTGCCGATGTAGTTGCGCAGCCAGCGCGCCTCGTCGAGATCTTCCTCGCTTGGATAGCTGGCGTGCTGGAGGCGCTGAACCAGGTAGTCGAGCTCGTCGCGCTGCAGGACCTCTTCGTCCATGGAGAGGAACTCGGAGCCGGCTTTCTTGGCTAGTTCGACGAAATCTTTCCAGCTGTCAGGATTGTCCTTCGGGTCCCACATGACGCTGTGGACCTCTTCCGTCACGTATCCCTGGAAGCGGCTGAGGCCGTGGCCAAGGATGAAGGCGGTCATGTCGTCTTTCAAGCTGGACAGATCGTCGGGCATAAGCGTTCTCGAAGGCGCGGGGAGCCGCGCGGTGAAACTCATCATACTCCCAAGCCGGGACACTGACACCCGCGCACCGCGAAATGCCGCGTCGGGCGCAGCCGCTCTCGTGTTCCGAGGGAAAGGAATTCATGTGTTAAACTAGGATGTTTTCCTACAAGATTCGAACCGGCATGCTCTTTTCTAAAGAATATGTGGGCTACCTGGCCCGCGAAATTACCAACAAACTGATTGAAGGCGAGTTCATCGAGGCGCCGAATAAGGCGGCCGTCGCCGAGCGCATCAACACCGCGATGCTCGACGAGCTGATGCTGGAAGACCGCATCAACGACGAGGTGCGCATCATCCTCGAGACCTACTCCGACGAGATGCAGCGCTCCGGCGCCAACTACCAGGAAATGTTTAAGAAGGTGAAGAACGAGCTGGTCAGAAAATACAAGGCGGTGCTATGAATCAGGCCCGCTTGGATACTCCTCCTCCGATGTACCGGGGTCCCCGGAACGAGCCGATTTTGCGCTTGATGGGGTGGAAGGCGGTGCTATGAGGATCAGCCGAGAGAAGATCAATAAACTCGCGCACGCCGTCGCCGACACGCTTGCCGACATGGAGCATGTGGACTTCGTCGAAGACCGCAACAGTATTCGTCTTGAGGCGCGGCGGGTGCTGGAAACCCTGATGGCGCAGGAAGCGAGGATCGACGCTGCCGCCCGGCAGAAGATCGAGAGCCAGCGCCGCACCATCCTGGAAGGCTCGCAGGAGTGGGACATTCTCTACCGCAAGTACTACAACGAAGAAGTCAAGAAGCTGGGCATCTAGTTCATTCCTGCGCAATTTCGTAGCATTTCAGCCATCGAACCCTGTTACGAAATCCAATCCAAGAGACGGCGAAACCAGCCGCTCACCTTCGTTCCTAACTCCAATCCATCCGGCGACTTCCCGGAGTGACGTCCGTCACTTTCCCCGGTGATTCGAATCACGGCCCATTCGCCCATCCCGAGGCGACACTTGCTTGTAAGAGAGTGAGGGCCGGAGCCGTTGGGTTGCACCCTGCCATATGCCACCCCGGCCGAGGTGAACGAGGTGAGCCATGTTGTTGGCATACCGTCTAGTTAAGCTAATTGAAAACCATTCCGACGGCCTATCGCGCAGCCTGCAAAGTCGCTACCGCCAATGCGGCAAGTGCTCGGCCTACGCCAACGTGCCTGAACGCGAACTGACCGACAAGGTCTACGACGTCTATCACCATCTGGGGGCGTGGCTCCTGAGCAAGACCGAAGCTGACATCGAGGAGCGTTACCTGGAGATTGGCGCAAAGCGCGCAGCCCAGGGCGTCCCGGTCAGCCAGGTCGTCTGGATGATCTGCCTGGTCCGCGAAAACCTCTGGGATTACCTGCAAAATCAAGCCGAACTGGAGCGCCCGGCAGAGATCTTCGGCGAACTGGAACTGCTGGAGATGCTCGACAAGTTCTTCCATCTGGCTATCTATTACGCCTCTTTGGGACATGAGCGGGCGTCGGCCGGATATTCGGTGAAAGCGGAAACGGTTTCCGCCTAGAGAGGCTGCGCCCATGTCGTGGATCGATCAATATCGCAGCAAGCTGGTGACCGCCCACGAAGCGGTGAACTTCGTTGAGTCGGGAATGCGCGTCTACATCCACCCCGGCTGCGCCGAACCGGAGGCGCTGGTGGAAGCGTTGATCTCGCGCGCACCTTATGTCAAAGGAGTGGAAATTCTGCACCTGATGACGATGGGTTCGTCGCCGTACTGTGCGCCCGATATGGCGGAGAGCTTCCGTCATAATGCGCTGTTCGTCGGCGGCAATGTTCGCGAAGCCGTGAACGACGGCCGCGCGGACTACACTCCGGTCTTCCTGAGCGAAGTGGAGGCGCTGTTTGAGAGCGGCGAGATGCCGATTGACGTGGCTTTCATCCAAGTCTCCCCGCCCGACCCGCACGGATATTGCAGCTTTGGAGTCGGCGTCGAGTGCACTCTGACGGCGGCCAAGCACGCCCGTCATGTTGTGGCCCAGGTAAACGCGCAGATGCCCCGCACCTACGGCGACAGCTTCATCCACGTCAACGAGATTGACGCCATCGTGGAATTGTCGCGGCCTCTGTGCGAAATGAAGAAGCAACCCAGCAATGCGATCTTTGACCAGGTCGGCGCCCGGGCGGCCTCGTTGATCGAGGACGGCTCAGTCTTACAATGTGGGATCGGCGCAATTCCTGATGCGATCCTGCCCAATCTGATTGACCGCAAAGATCTCGGGGTACATACCGAGATGATCTCTGACAATGTGATACCGCTGATTGAAGCCGGGGTTATCAATGGGCGCCGCAAGAACCTGAAGCCGCGCAAGGTAATTCTGGGATTCGTGCTGGGCTCGCGCAAGCTATTCGAATTTATCGACGAGAATCCGGCGTTTGAGTTTCATCCCTCGGCCTATACCAACGACCCGTTTCGCATCGCGATGAACGACCGCATGATCGCGATCAATTCCGCGATCGAAATCGATCTGACCGGCCAGGTGTGCGCCGAGTCGATCGGGTCACAATTCTACAGCGGCTTTGGCGGGCAGCTCGACTTCGTCCGGGGCGCCGCCCGCTCCAAGCATGGCAAGGCGATCATCGCCATGCCTTCGACCGCGAAAGATGGAAAGATCTCGCGCATCGTGCCTCGGCTGACCTACGGCGCCGGAGTTCTGACCGGACGCGGTGACGTGCACTATGTGGTCACCGAATACGGCATCGCCTATCTGCATGGGCGCACCATCCGGCAGCGCGCCGAGTCGCTCATACAAATTGCTCATCCCAAGTTTCGCGACGAGTTGTACGAGTATTGCGAACAGCAGCGCTGGTTTCAGCGCAATACGTACGAAGTGGAAATGCGAGGGTAACCCATGGCATCGCAACCGCGCGGTAATGTGATTATCGACCCGGAAGAATGTAAAGGATGCGGCTTGTGTGTGGAGTCGTGTCCTCCTGAATGTCTCGAACTGGCCCCCGAGCTCAGCCATTACGGCGTGCATCCGGCCCAATACACAGGCGAGGGCTGTACCGGCTGCGGCGCTTGTTTTTATTGCTGTCCCGAGCCCGGAGCCATCATCGTTGAGCGCCTGATACCGGCAGCCAAGACGGCCAATCCGGTCCCGCAGAAAGACGAGGTCACTCATGCGGCAGTTGTGTAAGGGAAACGTTGCCATCGTGAAAGGCGCGGTGCTGGCGAAGTGCAACGCTTTTTACGGATACCCCATCACCCCAGCCAGCGAGATCGCCGAATACGCCGCGGAACTGATCCCCGAAGTCGGCGGCACTTTTCTTCAGGCTGAAAGCGAAGTGTCGGCGATCAACATGGTTTACGGTGCTTCCTCCGCTGGTCAACGAGTCATGACCGCATCCTCGGGACCCGGTCTGAGTCTGATGCAGGAAGGCATCTCGTACATGGCCGGCGCGGAGCTGCCGGGCGTGATCGTCGATGTGGTACGCGGCGGCCCCGGGCTGGGCAACATCGCCCCCGAGCAGAGCGATTACTTCTGCATCGTTAAGGGCGGCGGCCATGGCTGCTATCGCAACCTCGTGTTGGCGCCGGCTTCGGTGCAGGAGATGTTCGACCTCACTGTACTGGCGTTTGAACTTGCCGACCGCTATCGCAACCCGGTGGTCATCATGACAGACGGCTACGTCGGCCAGATGATGGAGCCGCTCGAGATCAAGATGCGCAACATCGAGCCGCCCGCGAAGGATTGGGCCGTCAAAGGCGATGCCGAGACTAAGAAGAATATGGTCAGCTCGATCGTGTTGGAGCCCGATGACCTGGAGCGCCACGTACGCAAGCTGGAGGCGAAGTACCAGCTGGCACAGGAGCTGGAAAGCCGCTGCGAAAGCTACCTGACGGAGGATGCGGAGGTCCTGCTGGTGGGCTTCGGCATCGTTTCTCGCGTTCTGCGGACGGCCGTCGACCAGTTACGCGCCCAGGGTATGAAGGCCGGCTTGTTTCGTCCGATCACCCTGTGGCCGTTTCCCTCGCGCGAATTGTGCGAGACCGCCAAAGCCGTCAAGCGGGTGCTGGCTGTGGAGTTGAGCACTGGGATGATGGTCGAGGACGTGAAGCTCGCGCTGAACGGCACGGTGCCCGTTGAGTATTACGGGCGCGTCGGCGGCAACGTTCCGATGGCGGAAGAGATTACAGCGCAGGTATTCGCGCGCATGGCAGCGCATGTGTAACCACCCGTTCTGCGGGTGTCCCATCCTTCTCGCCTTCGTTTGGCAAGAGGTTGGGCCAAGGAGAAAATTGTGGAAGGCTATCAGGTAATTCACCAGAAATCGCCCGCGTTCTACGACAATTACGATCGCAAAGCGGAGTTACAGCAGCAAACGCATTACTGCCCCGGCTGCGGTCACGGCATCGCTCACAAGCTGATTGCCGAGTCGCTGACTGAGCTGGGTGTGCAGGACCGCGCCATTCTGGTCAGCCCGGTCGGCTGCTCGGTATTTGCCTATTACTATTTCGATGTGGGTAACGTGCAGGTGGCGCACGGACGCGCGCCTGCGGCAGCAACTGCTTTGAAGCGCGCAAATCCGGAGTCGATCGTGATGTCGTATCAGGGCGACGGCGACTTGGCTGCCATCGGCACCGCGGAAATTATTCACGCTGCCAATCGCGGCGAGAATATCACCGTTTTCTTCGTCAACAATTCTATCTACGGAATGACCGGCGGACAGATGGCGCCAACCACGCTCGTCGGGCAGAAGAGCACGACTTCGCCCTGGGGACGCCGCTCCCACAATGAGGGACTGCCGATCCACATCTGCGAGTTGCTCGCCGCTCTGGAAACCCCGACCTATCTTGAGCGCGTCGCGCTCTCCGACATGAAGAACATCATGAAGGCCAAGAAGGCCGTCAAGAAGGCGCTGGAGATCCAGAAGAACGGCGGCGGCTTCTCGCTGGTCGAGTTGCTCTCGCCCTGTCCGACCATTCTCAAGATGGACCCTGTGGTGGCGCGCAACTGGGTTAGCGAAACCCTAGTGAAGGCATTTCCACTCGGAGTCTATCGCGACCGCCGGCCCGAGCTTCCGGTGGATGCGAAAGTACCGATGAAGACCATCGCCGAAGCGATAAACGCCGAGGAAGGCAACGAGGTCCCGACCCCGCGACGCCATCATCACACTCGTGAGTTAACGGTTAAGCTGGCAGGCTTCGGTGGCCAGGGCGTTCTGCTGATGGGCCAACTCCTCGCCGAGATGGGTCTGCGCGAGCACATGGAAGTCAGTTGGCTGCCGTCGTACGGACCGGAGATGCGTAGCGGCAGCGCGCATTGCCATGTGACCTTGTCGCACGACCGCATCGGGACGCCGCTGATCTCGCAACCGGAAGTGCTGGTGGCGATGAACGAACTGTCGCTGCACAAGTTTGGATCCACGGTCGCTGCGGGCGGCCTGATTCTCTACAACAGCACCAAGCTGCCAGCGGGCTTCAGCGCTCCGAAGGCCCGCGTTATATGCGTGCCCGCATCGGAGATCGCCGACGGCATGGGCAGCGCCAAAGTCGCCAACGTCGTCATGCTCGGCGCACTGCTGGAAGAAACCGAGTGCCTGCCGCCCGAGTCCGCGATCAGCGTGCTGGAAACGATGGTCAAGAATCCGAAGCTGCTCGAACTCGATCGGAAAGCTCTCGCTGCCGGCCGCGACTACGTCGATACGAAGATTGAGATCGGCGCGGTATCGCAGCCAGATGGGTATTCGTACTAGAAGGCGGTTGGTTGTCAGCCGCTAGCTATGGGCCGCTAGCGCTCAGCTCTTAGCTTTCAGCAAGCCAGTGATCGCCTCCGTGAAACTTGCGGAGGCGATTTTCTATTTACGCTGGTCATCCCGAGCGGAGTGAGGCGCCAGACAAACGCAGCCAAAGGCCCCCTCATTCCAATATCACTGCTGTGTCATTTCAAGAATCTCTCACATCTCGACGTGACTCCGCTCACTGCACAACACCATCCTCTGGGTTTGCAATACAGGCGTCGGGAGCAATCATCATGCAATCCGGAAAAGAAGAAGTTTTGTGCCCGCTCTGCCACGGTCACGGTCGAGACCGCAAGGAGCTTCTGGTTGTGCGCTGGCGTAGCCGTGAATTTGAGCAGGAACTACAGAAGATGGCCGACGAAGCGGCCTTTGGATCAGGCGGAGGTCTCGACGTGCCCTTCGAGACCTATGACCCGGTCTACAGCAACGAATCTGACTAGATCGCCACTCCTTTTCCAATGTATTTTCTTGCGGACCTTTGAGCTGGCTAGCTACTGGTCCGCCTTTTTCTTTTGCTGCGCGCGAATTGCCGCGTAGCAGACCGCATAGACCACGAATGCCGAGCCCAGAACGATAAAGAAGATTCGCTGCTGCAAGGTGATGGCGAAAGCCACGACCGATAGCGCCAGCACCCACATGAACGCCTCACCTAGGAGACCATCGCCCCATCGTGGCTGCAGGTTTCCTGATGGCAGCCGTGGCGATAGCGCCGGTAGGAGTCGCGGCACCGCCTTGCAATACGCCAGATAGCTCTCGCCCTGGCTGGCCGCAATACCATTCTCTTCGCGGAGGATCAGGCGATAGTCGAAGAGGATCATTCCCAGCACCAAAACGAAAAATCCTATCCGGCTGGTCATAAGCCCGAATCCGATCGCCAGCAGGATGTTGCCAAAGTAGAGCGGGTTGCGCAGGTAGCGGTAAGGCCCGTCGGCGACGAGGCGGGAAGTGTGCAGTCGCATGTCGACCATCACCGCCGAATTCAGGTACGCGGTGGCCCATGTGCGCACCGAGGCGGCAGCGATGCAGAAGATTGCCCCGACGGCGAAGATCACGTGGTAATCGCCATCGGTCGGCTTCACTCCGCGCAGCCGGCACAACCAGTCGACGAGCGCAGCGCCGCTGTTTGTGTGATCGAACGAGTATGTGAAAAACGCAACCCAGAATAGGGCGCCGAAGATCCAAAACCGAGCCTTGAACTCGAAATCGCTGGCTGCAAACATTGTTTTTGATTGGTTCCTCAGGCTGGAATGATACGCCAGCGCTCTGCGCAGCCAACCTTGCGCTACTGCCAATGGCTCGCAAGCCGCTTTTCTACGAAAGATGTACGGGTAAGTACCTCGGCAGAGGCTATCTCCGGTGTTCACCGGAGTGGTCCGCTTCCAGACCTTTGTTATGGTTCAGGCGACCCATGAAACCTGCTCGCATTGTGGCCTTGTTCGTGGCCATCAGTGTGCTTGCGCTTCCAGTCGCAGCACAAGATGGGCCGGCTCAGCACTTCGCCTATCACTTTGCGCCGGCCAGTTGGGACGGCGACTCGGGTACTCTTGGCGGTGACGTGGCTTCCCCTCCCGCCGCCAATGCATTCCTGCGCGCCGCGACACCTACTCCGCCGGCGGAAGAGCACAAATTTTTCGACCGGCAGCAGATGATCGGGCTGTACGCCCACAGCGCCGTCCGCTTAGCGGACACTATCAAAACCTGCCGCTCCATCTCGCATGGAGGTGTCGAAGACTGGATTCCGTCGCAGTCGTGCGCGGGCATCGCAGCGTGGCAGGCCGGTTCGGTCGGGTTGGCCCTCGGAGTCGGCTGGCTGTTTCACCGCACTGGCCATCATCGCCTGGAACGCCTGGCCCCCTGGGCTGCAACCGGATTTTCAGCAGCGGGACTGACCAAGAGCGTCTTCAACATTCGTTAGAGCTTCGCAGCTTCTTCCTGAATTTTCTCCCACGCATGTTTCACATGCCGTTCTTCGGTATTGGTCTGGCCGACGCACATGCGCAGAGTGAATTTCCCGCCCAGCTTGGTATGCGTCAGGTAAAGCTCTCCACTGCGATTCAGGCGGTTCATGAGTTCTTCGTTGGCTTTATCCCCGCCGCGATGGCGGAAGCAGACCAGATTCAGCGGAGCCGGCGCCGCGATCTCGAAGCGATCGTCCTGCTTCACCCACGACAACAATTGCTGTGCCAGAGCCACATGCCTGCGCACGTGAAACCGCAGTCCCTCGACGCCGTAATAGCGAATGACAAACCACAATTTCAGGGAGCGGAAGCGGCGTCCGAGCGGAATATGCCAGTCGCGATAGTCGAATACTTCTCCTGACTCAGTCGCCTGGTTGCGAAGGTACTCCGGAAGTATGCTCAGGGTATCGATGAGAGACTTACGATCGGCTACATAGAAGCAATTGCAATCAAAATTGGTGAACATCCATTTATGCGGATTGAAGGTATAGCTGTCGGCCAGCTCGACCCCGTTTTGTATGTAGCGAAATTCCGGACAAAGGGCTGCTGTTCCCGACATAGCTGCGTCGACGTGGAACCACAGATTCTGTGCGCGACATATTGCGCCGATTTTCGGCAAAGGATCAAGCGCGTTCGATGACGTAGTTCCGACCGTAGCAGAGACAAAGAAAGGCACTTTTCCGGCAGCACGATCTCTGGTGATCTGCTCTTCCAGCGCCTGCGGACGCATGGCAAAGTTCTCGTCGACATCGATCAGGCGGAGGTTGTCGAGCCCTATGCCTGCCACCATGGCAGCTTTTTCCAGCGAGGAATGTGCCTGACTCGAAGTGTAGGCGACCAGACTTCCGTCACCACCTACTCGATTACTGCAGTAACCAGTGATACGTTCGCGGGCAGCCAGCATGGCGCAGAGGGAAGAGCTGGAAGCCGTGTCTTGAATCACTCCTCCACCTTTGCTGCCGGATAGGAACTGTTCCGGCAATCCGAGCATAGGTACGAGCCAGTCCAGAACGTGCGTCTCCAGTTCGGTACAAGCCGGACTGGTGGCCCATAGCATACCTTGGACACCTAGTGCAGAAGATAGAAGGTCCCCTAGAATTGCGGCTCCGGAAGCATTTGCAGGAAAGTAGGCGAAGAAATTCGGCGACTGCCAATGGGTTACTCCGGGCAGGATAACTGGATTAATGTCGCGCAGGATGGCAGCGAATTCTTCCGGCTGGTCCGGCGCCGAGGGCGGCAGCATGCTGCGAATCTCTCCCGGCTTTACCTGCGATAGCACCGGGCGTTTTTCGATGCCTTCGTAATAGTCTGCAACCCAATCCACCATCGCACGCCCAAATTCGCGGAACTCCTGTGGACTCATGTGATAGTTTTCTTTCGCCACGCGATCCTCCTTCGCCAATTTGCGCTCTATCAATAAAGCAAAGCCTCTTCGGCGCTCTCTAATGTGCCAATTACGATTAGGTTCTTACCAATCCTATGTGCCACTGCAGATAGCACTACATCTGCAAAGGCTTCTCCTGCATCTCAACTTCGAATATTATCGTAGCTATGCTGTTACACTGATCAGGGTTGTTTGTAACTCGAAAGGAGAAGCATGGATATTAACAACATACTGGGAGATTTGAAGAAGGAGCGCGAACGGATTGATCGTGCCATCGCCGCCCTTGAAGGTCTTGGTGCGACTGGTCCTCGCCGCCGGGGCAGACCAGCCGGTAGCGGCAAGAGCGCGGCAGGCCGTCCGCGTCGCCACATGAGCGCCGCAGCCCGCAAGCGCATTTCCGAGATGATGAAGCAGCGCTGGGCCGAGCGCAAAAAGAAAAAGTAGCCTTAGTCTTCGTTCGTTAGAACTACCCGGGCCATCTCCACGATTTCTTATATGCCACTCGCTCCCCGAGTGGCATTCTTAATGTGGGTGACTCGGGGGCAGCGAAACCACCCCGCCGTGCAATCAACCTGGGAAGTCGGCAGCTCTGAATAAGCTAGGGCAGGAAGAAGAACTTCCTGCCCGGTTTCATTAGAAGTGAAATCCGATTTGCGCGGTGATGGCACGCGGAGTGACATAGTGCGTGCCGCTAAACGTCGAGAGAAAGTTATACAGCGCATAGTTGTTGGTGAGGTTGACCAAGGTCAATTGTGCGCTCCATTTGTATTTATCTCCCTTGAAGAGATTGTCGTCGCCAATCGCAAGATCAAACAAGTTTCGGTGCGCAATGCGCGGTGGATTCTTGTCATCGTTCTCGGTTCCCGGTGAGGGCACCTGGGTCAGCGTAGATCCGAACTGCGATGCCGGGCAGACGAACGGCAGTGGAGTCGTGGGGGTTGCATGAACGCCATTGCAGGTGAAACCCGCCTGAAACTCCTGATCGGCGGTTAGCGGAAATCCGAAGGGATCGGTCATGGTGATGGCGGGTGCTCCGTTGAGCATGGTGGATTGCGGGCAGTCGTTGGCCGGACCAATTCCGTAACAAGGCACCGCGCCGGCTACCAGTCCGCTGTCGAAGCGCCAGTTGAAACCAATCCATGGAGCGACGCGCTTCCAAGGCGTTTGATACTGCAAGTGCGTCGTCTGGTTGAAAGCCTCATCATGGTCGATACGAAAGACTCCCAAAGGCGCTGACGGGTTGGACCCAGCGCCACCGATCTGCGGCGTGAAGAAGCGGGCGGCGACGCTGGACATTACCACTAGAGCGGACAAGCCGTGATAGTTCGGCACGCTGGCGCGCAACGCGAATCCGGGAATCTTCGAGTTATTCCACTCGATTGGAAAGGTTATCGGAGTATTACCCAGCACGCTGAAGTCATAAGCGTTATGGGTGTACTTCCAGATGTATTCGCCATCAATGACCAGGTACTTTCCGAAGGCTTGCTGGAATCCGGCGTGGAATTCATTGCGGTAACCCGGGCTCAACGGAGTCAGCGTGTTCGATGAGCAAGCTAGAAGCGGGCTTAGCACCGCAGAGCTGCATCCCACACTGGAGAGCACCAGGTTTTCGTTGAACGGCGTTTCGAGCGTGCGCGCGTACGAGACCCGGAGGACGGTGTTGGTCTTCGCCACATTGTAGGAGATCCCCACACGGGGTTCCGCCTGCCTCGCTGTGGTGAGCCCGTTGTACAAGTCGCCGCGGATGCCGAGATTGAAGGCCCAATTCTTTACCGTGATGGTGTCCTGCACATACATCGCGAGTTCCTTAACATCACTGTGTCCGACGAATGGAAACAGAGTTCCTCCGCGCGTAAGGTCGTAGGGTAGCAGGACCGAGTTGAACAACGGGTAAAGAGCAGAGTTGGGCGCATTCGGATTGGAAGCTATGTTTGGCTGAAACCCCGCTCCAGCGCACTGCGTGGGATTAGTAAAGCCGTTGACTGGTACGCCGCCGCCATTCAGACAAGGTGCATTGAACGTAGGGTCGACGATGCCAAGCTGGTCATTTTCGTTCAGGAAGGTCTGTTCGTAGGTAATACCCGCCTTAATGTTGTGAATGCCCTTTGTATATTCGATATTGGCGAGGGCACCGGAATTCAGCAGGCTTCTCTGCTGCGCAACAGTTTCCCTCTGCAGGTTCGCCGGGCCTAGATCATTGAAAGGATCGTCGCTCGGATAGTAGTTGTATGCGTCTCGCCGCACGAATCCGGTGAGATTAAAGACGGTATTGTTGTTGATGGTGTGCGTCCAAGTAGGCGCAATGTCAAAGGTCAGGATCTTGGAACGCTGGTCGGTCGGTCCCAGCTGAACACCCGTCAAAGGGTTCAGGTTAGGGATGCCGTTGGGCATCTGATACTGCTGGTCATAAGAATTCGGAGTTTGAAACCAGGAGCGGGTGAACTGAAAGTTCAAGTGAAACGCGTCTGCGCTGGAGAACACATAATCCGCCCGATCAAAGATGTTCTCTTCATTACCGTGATCATGGAAGACCACGAACTCCGACGGATCGAGGAATCGTCCGCTATTCATACCACTGGCGGCGATAAAATTTCCCCAGTTCTTCCCTCCATAGGAGAAATCGCCATCCAAGCTCGACGTGCCAAAGGTGCCGTACGAGGTAGTGAGATTGCCATGAGGAGTAGAAGCGCCCAGTCCCGAGCGGGTGGTCACGTCAATAATCAAGCTGGTTTTGTCACCATATTCGGCTGGCGGCGCGCCGGCGATCACGGTCATTGACTGCACGGCATCGAGCGGAATTTGATTCGAGAAAACCTTGCTCTGCTGATCAGTGATCGGCTGCCCATCCAGGGAGAATGAGTTCTCGGCGTGGTCACCCAGTCCGTGGAAAAGGCCGTTGGAATCGGCGGCGATGCCGGGCGATGCCAACGTTACCAGCGAACTAAGCTCGGAGGAGGTGCTTTCCAATGGAATTTTGGAAAACAACTGGCGATCGACATCAGTGTGGAAGGTCGGATCGTTCTCCACCAAGTCCCCGCCTTCGGCTTGCACCGTAACGTTTTCAGCGTTCCCCGAAATCTGAAGCGTCAGTTTTAGACTGATGGGAACTGCTGAGCGCACGTCTACGTCCTTTACGAATGGCGCGAAGCCAGCCAGATTCACCGTCAGGTGATAGGGGTTGATGGGCACATTCGGAAAGCTGAAGTTTCCCTGGCTGTCGGTCTTGGTTGTACGTGTGTATTCGCTCACGGGATTGGTGATCACAACCGTCGCACCCGGTACAACTGCGCCGGACGGATCGGTGACTACCCCGGTCACGGACGAACTTCCCGAAGTCTGGGCCCGGGCATGGATAGTACTAAGCGCCAAACAGAAAATCGCTACCCAAACTGCTGCCGCCGATTTGCGACGGATGTCCGCCTCGATCTTTTTCTGGTTCGAAGTCATCTCTTCTCCAATTTTGTAGCTTTCGTCACCCCCCTGAATGCGAGGGTAGAGGCAAAAGCATGAAAAATTTCAGCCATAGAGGCACACGTCACGACGCGTGACGATACCGGAGTTGGCGATTGGATTAGAGAATCGGTGGTGCGCGGGAAGGTCGCCGTTGGTCCGCCTGCAACGAGGCGTAGTTAACGGCTTGCAGCGCTGTATGGATCCAGCTTGGATTGAGGAGATCGGCCTGGGGAAGTTTCGGCGTTACGGTGGCGTTATGTCCTACGCGGCACAGTTCGCACTGGTCGCCGGTCGCCAGGTTCTTGTCAATGTTGGAAGCGGAATCGGAGATGGAAGCTTTCGTAGCGGCTAAATTGCTCATGCCGATGGCATGCACCCAGGGGTGCAGCATGACGTGCGCAAACAGCAACAGGAATAGCCATCCACGGAACTTCAAGCCAAAGTCCTCACCCGACGGAGCTGCCGGTGAAGTTATTGTTACTTAGCTTCACGACGAATGTAAAGTCAGCGAGCGGCCAAATCGTTAGTTTCGGGCCGCTCGCGTGTCGAAGTGCCTGATTTTCCTGACTAATAGCTTGGACCCGTTTGGGCTTCCCACTAGGGTGCGAAGTAGGCTGAGATGTCGATCAGCAATTGCGTCAGCCCGGATGCGTAAGCATCGATCGAGCCATCCGAGTTAGGCACGATTGCCATGTTCGAAGTGATCGCGCCGTCGCGCGCGTTCAACGTCGAGGCCAGCGGTTGCAGTTGTCCGTCAGGCCACAGCGTGAGATATCCGAGAACGCCGCTGGGGATGGCGGTCGCATTCAATACATAGCCTGTGGCGCTCACCGGCACCGAGCAGGGACTACCCGCGACATTCACCGCGCGCTCACCGCTGAAGGGCGTGCCCGGTGGAATCTGTCGCGTGTCCAGCACACGACACGGAGTGAGATTGTGGAGCGACATCGGATTCGCACCCGAATCTGCGGGCGCATAGTAGCCGTCGATATCGATCACCAGGTCGCTGGCGTTATTGCTGGCATAGGCAAGAATGTCGCCGCTGGTTCCTGCAGGAATAATTGCGGCGTTGGCAGTGATCGTTCCTGTGGGCGCGTTCAACGTTGAGACCACTGGCAGCGAGCGTCCCGCAGGCCACGCCGTCAGATAGCTCAGCGGCGCTCCGCCCTGCGGGATCGCCGTGACATTGAAGGAGTAGGCTTGCGTACTGCTGGGGATGCTGCAGCCAGAGGCCTGCAGGATCGGGAAATCGCGCTGCTGTCCTTTTTGCAAAGCTGGTCCACCAAGCGGGCCGGTGGCTCCGCGGGTGTCCACTACGCGGCAGGGCGTCAGCGGAAAGAACGCCAGCGCCGAGTTGTCGGCGACGAAGTAACCGCTGATGTCGAGCAGGATGTCCGCCGTATTGCTGACGTAGACGCTCACGGCCTCTGAGGCGCCGGCAGGAACAATCGCGGCGTTGGCTTTGATGCGGCCGTCGGGCGAATTCAGCGTCGAAACGACTGGCTGGCCGGCTCCCGTTGGCCAGATGGTGAGATACGAAAGCTTGCCGTGCGGAATCGCCGTGACATTCAGCGCATAGGCGCGGGCAGTCGAGGGAATGCTGCATGAGCCTTGCGGAATGGCGAACGAGCGAGACGTTCCACCGCTGATTGCCGGGCCGCCGAATGCGCCTTGAGCTCCACGCGTGTCTACCACACGGCAGGGCGTGACCGGCACAAAGCGCAACGCTGACGAGCCCTCCACTATTGCGATGTCGTCCAGATACATGTAAGTGAAGTAGCCGTAGCTGTCACCGTCTTCGTGCACGTTGAAGTAGAGCTGCACCGTCTGCCCTTTATAGGGCGTGAGATCGTAGGTGACGTAGTTCCAGCCCTGGCTGTTGGAATCAACTTTGAAGACTTGCGCCAGTTGGTTGCCGTTCGCGTCGCGAATCTGCGCTTCCTGCCAGTCATAGCTGATGCTGTCCAGCGTCCACGGCCAGAACCAGAAGGTCAGCGTGGGGCTGTCCAGATTGCTGGGCACGGTGACAGTCTGGAAGATCCAGGAATCGCCGGTTGGCTCCGGCAATCCAATGGCGCCTAACTGCGCGCTAAAGCTGCCACTATGCGTCTGCAACACCGATGCGGTCGGCACCAGTGCGCCGCCGGCAGTCCAGCAGTCGAGTGTCCCGCTTTCGAACCCGCTATTCGAGAGCGTATTCGTAACGCATGTGGCCGGGGTTGTACCGAGACCGGTGAGACTCGCAGTACGCGGACCACCCGGCCCGTTGTCGGTCACGGTCAGCATGCCGGGCCTGACGCCCGACGCTGTGGGATGGAAGCTCACGTTGATCACACAGCTGCTGTTGGCTGCCAGCGAGTTGCCGCAGTTGTTGTTTTGCAGGTAGTCGCCGGTGACAGCGATGCTGCTGATCAGCAGCGGCACCGACTGATAGTTGCTGAGCGTGATGGGCTCCGAGGCGCTGGTTGTGCCCACGGCCTGCACGCCGAAATTCAGCGTGCCGGGATAGAAGCCGATATAGTTGCCGCTGGCGCAGCCCGGGAACTTGAAGTTCGTAATGCGCGTGTTCCAGTTCCAGGTGCCGTTGGTCACCAGATATTCCTGCGTGTACCAGAAGGTGCAGTCGTCCACCGGATCGACCGTCATGGCGCTGTAGTCACCCCAGCGCGACAGCGTTCCTGTCTGCGAGCCACTGCCGTTCATGATGACGGTCTCAGCTTCCAGCGCTCCGGCTGGGTCGGAGGGCACACGTCCCGCAAAAGCCACTCCCGGATAAACCGCGCCACTCGAAAAGCTATAGCCGAGGGCAAGGTCGCCAATCTTGTCCATGGCGACGCTTCCCATCCAGCGATAGCTCGAGTCAGGCGCATAGGTTCCCTGCTGCGCCAACACCGGCGAGCTGTTCGGCGATTGAATCTCATACCAGCGCACGCCCCCGCCGCCGCTTACTGCGACCGAATGATTGACCACCAGCGATTCGTGACTGCCGAAGTTGCGATACGCCAGGCGGTACATCAATCGATCGGCTAGCGAGTCTAGCTTGTTGTCGGTCCCCGGCTGCGGCACGCACTCCGAGCCGCCATAGCAAAGCGGAGTGAAAGCCGCTACAGGAATCGTTGTCGGACCGGCAAAGGTCGAGTTCGTAGGGTTGTTGAAGTCGACGTGAAACTTGTAGAGCAGCAGCGAATTCGCTCCATAAGTCAGCATGTAGTTGGGCGAGTTCGCCTGCGGGGGAGTGGTTCCATCAACATCGGCCGGCAGCAGGCTGCCGACGCTGGAATTCTGCTGAAAGCAAATCTGCGTGGCGGCGACGCCGCTCAACATGGCGATGCGGTTGTAAGCGCACGCATCGCTGCCCATGAAGGAGTTGCCGTTAAACATGTTGAAAGTTTCGTAATATGCATCCGGCCAGACCCCCATCTTGGGATAGTCATCGAAGTAGGTGTACTGGAAGGAATATCGGTTCCACGTGCCGGTGGCGTCCGAAGTAGTGGAGACGGCGATGCATTGCAGATAGGGCGTGGTCGACACCGAGAACTGGCTCATGATCCAGCGATTGGCCAGCTTGTCGTAGAGCACGATGGGATCGCCGTCATTGTTGCTTCCGCATCCTCCACCGAAGCCCGTCCACAAGACGTTGCCGGGCATGGGGCCGGCGAGCAACGCTCCGCTGTGTTTGTCGAAGACGGCAAAGTAAGTGTTCACCCACTGCACATATTGCGTCGCACCCACCGCGCCATTGGTATCGGGCGGGGCGTACTCGACGGTGAAGCCGTACTGACTTTCGCCGATGCCTTCGAAGCTCAAGCCGATCTGCGGAGAAAACCCGGAAGTTGCCGGCTGCAACACTGGATCTTCTGCCAGGCTTTGAAGTCCGGCAGGAAGCGGGATCGGGCGACGAGGTTCAGCTTCGTGCTGCTGATATGGTTCCGGCTTCGCCTGCCGCATCAGGTCGGTCAGCGGCAGCGAGACATCATGATGCAGATCGCGACGGATCGTGGTCGGGCCATGGCTGACCTGGCTGGAAGCGATAAGAACAGAGGCAATCAGAAACGCGAACAGCAGCAACGCGGGAACGAGGAGACGCGTGATCTTCGACATGCCGGCTTCTCCGGAATCGCCGGCCATCCCGTCTTGTGACGGTAATGACAATCGGCGACACCGAATGCATCGGCAGAACGAAAGGTGAGCGATAGAGAAGCTGGATTAGAAGTGATTAAGAAATGGAGTTCGCGCGGCGCACGATTTCCGCCATCCCCGTCACGATTTCGTATCTCCCGCTTCACTACTTCGCGTCGGACGTTACGGCGCGAAGTAGCTGGAGATATCGAGAATCAACTGCGTCAGCGCCGAGGCGTAGGCGTCAATCGAACCGTTGGTAGTCGGCACGATCGCCATGTTGGAAGTGATCGCCCCATCAGGAGCATTCAGCGTCGACACCACCGGCTGGTTCTCTCCGTCGGGCCACAATGTCAGATAGCCCAGCGCGCCGCTTGGCACCACCGTCGCGTTCATGTCGTAGCCTTGCGCCGAGGTGGGCACGCCGCACCCGCTATTTGCAACATTCACGACCATCTGTCCGCTGAAGGCGCCGTTGCCTTGACGCGTGTCCAGAACACGGCAGGGTTCAAACGTATAGAGCGACAACGAGCCCGTCGCCGGCGGAGCAAAGTAGCCATTGATGTCGATGATGAGGTTGGTGTTATTGCCCGACGGATAGACATCGATGTCGCCGTCGGTTCCCGCCGGAACAATAGCCGCATTCGCCGTGTTAACGCCGGTCGACGAATTCAAGGTAGAGACGACCGGCTGCGATATGCCTGTCGGCCACACCGTCAAGTACGAGAGCCGCTGCTGATTCTGCGGAAGCGCTGTGACGTTGAAGGAGTAGGCTTGGGCGCTCGCCGGTACCGGACAATTGGTCGACTGCTGAATCGGGAAGTCTCGCGCCACGCCGTTGGACAAGATCGGTCCACCGAGCGGTCCGTCGGCTCCGCGCGTATCGACCACGCGGCACGGCGTCATTGGGAAGAAGGCCAACGTATTGCCGCCCGGCGTGGTGAAGTAGCCGTTGATGTCGATGATCACGTTCGCCGTGTCGGTGACGTACACGCTGACGGAACTGCTGTCACCCGCCGGCACGATGGCGGCGTTGGCTTTGGTGCGGCCATCGGAATTCATCAGCGACGTAAGCGGACGAGTGTAGCCCGTGGGCCACGTCGTCAGATATCCCAAGTGGCCCTGCGGCACGACAGTCACGTTTACTGAATACGCCGCAGCATTGCTGGGAATGCCGGGACATGCTCCTTGCGGCAGCGCGAAGTCGCGCGAGGTGCCGCCGGTGATTGCTGGTCCACCGAACTGACCGTTGGCCTGACGAGTGTCGACCACACGACAGGGCGTGAGCGGGACAAAGCGCAGGGCAATTGGAACGTTGAAGACGGCAGTGACGGTTTGAGCCGAGGTGACCGTGAGCGTGCAGCTAAAGCCGAAGCTCAGCCCGCAACCTCTCCACCCGGTAAAGATGGAGCCCTGTGCCGGCGAAGCGGTCAGCGTCACCGGCTGCTCATCGTAGTAAGGGGCCGAACAGACAGTGCCACAATTGATCGCGCCGTCGCTGCTGATGACAGTTCCGCTGCCCGTTCCTGATTTCGTGACCGTCAACGTGAACTGCGTGTTCTGCGTGATGTTGAAGCAGTTCAGCTCGTCGCCTTCCTGGTTGCCGGCAACGTCAACGCTGTAAGCCTCGACGCAGTGACCTCCTGGCAGATACGAGTAGAACGAACCTCCGTAGTTCTGGAACGGTCCGAAATCCACCGAGTAGTAGGTCGCCGCGACGCCGCTGGCATTATCGGTGGCCGACAGCGCGACCAGCACGGGACCGCTGTAGTTCCCGTTACCGCCGTTGCCGCTCAAGTTGATGGCCGTAACCGGGGGAATATTGTCGAAGCAGAGTGCGCCATAGGTAGCCAGATTGGAGTTGCCGGCGTTGTCCCATGCGCGAACAAAAGCGTTGTGGCATCCCTGCGATTGATTCGCTAATCCATTGGCTATCCCGCTCGATCCATAGCCACCCAAACCGTAATAGCTGCTGCCGCCTCCCGGAGTACTTTGACTATACGGATCGCCGGGATCGGCATCCCAAACTTCGCTGTAGCCCGCCACGCCGATGGGCTGACGCCCATTCGCACTGGTGTCGGTCAAGGTGAAATTGATCGTCTGGTCGACGTTATACCAGCGGTTAACAGGAGGGCCGGTGATTGAGATCTGCGGGCCGCCGCCATCGCCTGCCATCAGGTCGTTCACCATCCAGGCGAGTTGGAACATGTTGGCCGATCCCCACCCTGTGACCTGGTCGTATCCCAGGCGGGCGCAGAAAAACGGCAGATTCTCCTCCTGGGTAATGTCGTTGTTATTGCATCCCTGGGTGATGTCGTAGAACGGATAGTGCGGCGCGAAGGGCGACACTCCTTCGGCGTAGAGGATCGGATTAGCGAAGCCCACTGGAGAGCAGGGCGCGGAAAGCGATGGTCCGCAGGTGTTCCCGACGAGACTCTGAATGTACAGAAGGTAGGCGTTCTCCTGAGCAAAGAAGCCGGCCATCTCCGGAGAGCCGACACTGGTGCCGCCCACCTCGTAGAACTGACCTTGATAGATCAGGGCCTGCGGGGCGTTAATCCCGTCGGCATTCAAAGCGATGTCGGGCACGCTGCGCATTCCATTACAGGCCGACGGCTGATAAGCGGGAGCGGCGAAGTAGACACTGCAGCCGCCGCCGCTGCCTCCGTCATTCTGTGCGCAGCCGTCAGGTCCGCCTTGCCAACCGATTTCGCTGGAGTAGAACCCTTGCGAAGAAATCAGGGTCGTGCCGCCTGTCGCCGTGACGTGCGGATCTGCCGCCGGGAAATTGACCGAATCGGTTAGACAATCCGCGGTGGCGCCGCCGTCGCCCGAAGCTGCCACCAGTGTGAAACCCTGCCCGACCATCGAGCGAAAGATGGAGCTAAACGACGACAGTGTCCCGTCATCGATGGCGTCTCTTTCGCTTTCACCCCAGCTCATGTTCACGACGCGTACGTAGCCGTCGGTGAGGATGCGGTTTAGCACCGTCGCTATAGCTTCACTGCTGTAACCCTCGTAGACATAAACCGTGGCCGTGTTACTGGACGAGCTGAAGCTATTGGCCATCGCGGTCGTGTATTCGGTATCGAGAGTCGCCTCGCCGTCGCACGTTAGGTAGGCCGGCGGCACGTTGCACTGCTGCGCCCCGCCGATCAGAATTCGCTGAGTATTGACGGACAATCCGTAATACCCTGCCCACATCTGCATATCGGAGTCGGCATAGTCTCCCCAGATGGCGACTGCGATGGAAGACTGCGGCGGCGACTGTCCGGGATTACCCAGCGGATTGCAGCAATGCCCCAGACCTTGCAGTGGCTGGTAATTGTAGAAGTAAGAGCTGTAGAGATCGTTAGGATCGTACAAGCCGTAGGTCTCGAAGGTGCGCGGCTTTTTCTTGCTGATCGCTTGCCACTTCCCCAGGTTTCCATCCAGCCGCAGATTGCCGGCCTTGGCATACGCCGGACCTGGAGAATAGATGGGAGAGTCGGCTTCGGGTAGCTTGTTGCGCGACAGGTGATGCATCACCTGAATATTGTTCAAGCCGAAGATGTGTTGCACCATATCGCCCAGCGAGCTGGGAATCGCCGGTCCCCGGTCGTTGGAAAAATAGGTCTTGTCCCCGATCTTATAGTTGTTGATGTTGATGTCGAATGCCTTGTCCAGAACCGACACCGTGCCTTGTACTTCGACCAGCAGGCGGTTCGGAAAGCGCATCGTCACCGTCAGCCCCTGGCTTTGAACCCAGGTCAGGATGGATTGCTCATCTTCCGGAGACGGGGAGAAGCGCTCGATCCACTGCTCCGGGCTCAGATACTGGTGGTATTGCGGCGAGTGCGGATCCTGCAGCTGGAGCAGAAATTGTTCCTCCTGCTCGGCGTGCGGAGTCTTCAGCGCGAACGTCACACGCAACATCTGCTGCGCGTCCATAGGCCCGACAAGTTGTGCGGAGCCGTTCTGTACCGCTCGGGGAACCTGCGGCAAGGTGACCGGCGCTTGAGCCGGCAAAAACATGCAGGACAGCAAAAGGAAGCTGACGACGAAGACTAAACGGGTCGTGGACTGCCTACACCAAGGCCCAGTAAACCACCCAGCAGAAAACACATGACAGCGGCGCATGAGTACTACTCCGAAGACGACTTTTGGGGGGAGCGCGTTCAACCGGAAGCTGGCCATTTCCGGATTCGAAAGCAGAGTAGCACAATGATGAGGAGAAGACTCGGAAAATTAGGGGACAAATAGATGAATATCCGCAGCATGCCAAGGTTGCGGAAAGCTGCAGTAGTTTCAAAATAGGAAGCGTAGGTAATGCTAGCGCCGGACTACAACAGCTATTCCTTGCCCCTTAGTTTTCGAGCTGTTCGCCCCAGTTGACTCTCGCGATGGCACAAAAATGCCCGCTCCAGAATGCGAGCGGGCTGCAGGGAACTAGTTTACGCGCCGACCATTACTTCACGAGCGCAATATCGCCTGGTTGCCACGTCTTGTTGAACCACGGCTCCAGCGGTCCATAGAGACGTAAAATCGTGAACCATCCTTTGCCGGGGACAGTCTGAACCCAGTTGCTCTCTTTTCCGGACGGCGCTTTCGGCCCAAAGTAGAGGTCATAAGAGCCGTCAGCATTTTTCTGAATCCCCGCGCTGTTGCTGCCTATAGCGGGGAACTGCTGGTCAGTCTGGAGCATGGAACGCGTCTGGGTGTCATAGACCGTAATCGACCAAAAGTTTTTGGCTGGCGGGTTCGCGGGTATGTTCAGCTTGTAGCTTTTCGCGCCATCGAGGTAGTTGTCTTCTGAGTCCAGAGCAGCGACGGCATACTGCGAACCGATCCCGACCATCTTTAGAGCCATAGCGGGGGTGATTCCAGTGTAGCCGTAGAAAAACATGGTGCGGGCGTCGAGGAGCCGCGCATCATTCTCCAGAAACTGATAGCTGCCCCCAGCAAACGGAGTAAACCACGATTTTCCGGGGTAATAGAGTATCCCTTTGTCTCGATAGCGAAACTCGATCGCTCGCGAGGTGGCGTTGCCTACAGCTACCGAGTCCGTCAGGATTTTCTTCATACGCTCGTCGGGCGCAAAGGGTTTTCCCTTCTGAATTCCAATCGCCAGAAGCTGCCCGAGTATTTCGGGGCTTTCGCTATCGACAGGCTCTTCCTGAACCAGCTGGTTGATGTCGTCATAGAAGGTGTAGTCGTTAGTGCCCACCGTGTTGAACGCCTTGCCCGACAAGTCCACGAACTTTTCGGGATGTGGGTTGCCGGCATCGGATAACGGGTAGGCCCGCATGGTTTTGTGGAAGCTCTCCACAGCTGGCCCAGGATTGCCATTGACCAGAAAGCCCCGCGTAAAGAAGATGTTGCCGAAGGTTTGTGACTTAAACACGAAGTAGCCCTTGGGTACGTCGCCTGTATACCCGGGCGGTAGGAAGAGGAACTTGCCACCCTTTCCCTTGTCTGGCCCGGCATTTCCCAGATCCGCGACATAACGGAACCAAAAGTCATCCACAATGCCCAGGCTGTTCGGAGGGCTTTCCAGCACAACGGGGCCTTTCGACAAATCGATCCAGGTCATGGCGTAGACCGTATCTGCATTTGCCGTGAGGAAAAGAGATTTCGAGTCCATCAGAGTGTTGAAGACGCCTATCGTTCCGTCTAAGCAGCCCATCTCCCGCAAGCCCCGGCGCAAAGCTACGAGCGAAGCTCCTTGCATGGTATTGAGGTAAGTCTCAATCCCCCGCTGAAAGTCGAGATTGTCGTACACCTTTTCGACGGTAGCCGCATCTGGATACCCGCCGTCGAACTTCAGCGTTCCGATGCGAGTTTCAACTTTGTCGGGAGTCGTGATACCTGCCGGGATCGGGGTCTCCATTTTGTAGGTCTGCGCCTGGGCGCACGACACGACGATTAGCCCTGCAAAGTTCCAAAGGATGCATCGCTTCAGTTTGTCGAAGTTCATGTCTGCCGCTACTCCTTCATGTCTTTACTTTCGAAAAACGTTGGACAAACAACAATAGGCACTGGACCGACGACAAGCCCGTTCGCCAAGTCCTGCCCGAATAAAAAGCCTTACGAAACGCCCCGCAACACTAACCGGCGGACCAAGATGCGGCAACTGGCACAATCGCTAGTCAAACCAGCTCAAAATGCAACAACTGGAGCCGATCAGCAGAGGCTACGCGGTCTTCGTTCTGTGAAATGGGGGCTGCTGAAACCGGTCTCACGCCCTCTGCTCCTGGTCCGCCTCAAAATCGTCGTCGAAGAGAGTTTTGTCTTGTCCAATACGTCTCTAGACATGGCCTAAAGCGGCTGAGAATAGTGTACTTTTGTAGCTCTTTTGTCCATTTCGCAATTCACTTTTTGCATATCTTTGGTGGCAAGTCCTGTCGTTTGACCCACCTACGCAGATTCCTGCCATTCACGCAGATATCGGACACAGCAACCTTGAAGCTCCAGACGTTCCCGAGCATTATGGGCCAACTACGCGGGAGTTGTGCCCACTCAATTGCCCGCCATTGGGGAAGACGCCACTTTTTGGGCAGGAAAGGAATTACCCGATGAAGAATGCGCTGCTTTGTCTGATGTTGCTGGCCTGTATCGTTTCGGCCAGTGCTTCCAATAACCCGACCGTTTTGATCACTCCTTCGCCAGTCTCCGTAGTGAGTGGCGGCACGCAGCTGTTCACCGCTGCTTTCAGCGACGGCAGTCAGGTACAGAACTGCACCTGGCTGACCACCGGCAACACCAACGCAATACAGGGCACTGGAGTGTCAACGGCTGAATTCGCGGCTGGGACGCTGAAGGCCACGTACATTGTCCAGGCGACCTGCAACAACACCAACAACGTGCAGGCTATGGGAATCGCAGTCGTAGCGGTCCGCTAAATCCTGGCGTACGTTCCGGCAGAACATTCCACCAGCCCGGCAAGACAACGCTCCACAACGCGGAGGACGCCAACGTCCTCCGCGATTGTTTTTTCGGGTGGTTTGATTTCGCCGGCCTATTGCTTCTGTGAGGTGCGTTCCAGGGTGACGAAGAAGTCGCGACTGATGGGCTCGATCGTCGCCTTCACTTCGGGAAACTTCGCGAACATCTGCTGCAATTGCGGCTTGGTATAGAGGAACAGGTCGCAGCGTTTCTTGTAGCGCATCTGCCGCTGCCATCCGAGAATGCCGCCCGCCACCGGAAAGGAGAAAAACGCCCGCTGCCGCGTGAGCGAGAGGACCTTGGCCACCACCTTCTCCGGGTCAGGCATGTAGTCCATGAAGCCCATCACGATGACGTTGTCGAAAATTTCTGCCGGCTGATAGGTGTAGAAATCCGCCACCATGAACTTGCAGCGGTCGCTCACGCCGACCTTCTTGGCGTGCTCGGTGGCCAGCGCCAGCATGCCGTCGGCAAAGTCGATGCCGACTACCCGCGAGGCGCCGCGCTGTGCCAGCGTGATGGAGTAGTGTCCCGGCCCGCAGCCTACGTCAAGAACGCTCTTGCCCTGCACCGGCTCGCAACCCTCAATGGACTTCTCATAGCGCAGGCGCATGCTCTTGCGGAAGAGCTTGTTGATGAAGCTGTCGAAGACTCCGTTCTGGTTGCCGTAGATGGCATCGAAGTCGTTCGCATATTGATGGAAAAACGTTTGGGTACGGTCAGGCGACATATGAGTTAACCAATTCCGGATGCTGGGCGATGACGTTCTGGAACGTAGTGACGGGAAAATCCTTGAGGACGCGCCGGACCTTCCACTCCGTGGTATCGAGGTTGACATACGACTTGAACGCGCGCTTGCGGCTCATGGGCAGCCGCGGATGCTGGGGATCGATCTCGCGCGGATGAATGTAGAAGACCACCGGCCGTCCCTCGCCGAGCACTTCTTTGGCTTTCTTCTTAATCAGCCAGTAGGGGAACAGCCGCAGATATCCGCCGCCGAAGAAGCAGATGCGCTTGCCCATCATATCGGCGACGCTGATGGGAAGCTCCAGTAGACGATCGTCGGTGCCCAGGCGATGGGGTTCGCGACGACCTTCGCGCAAGCCACCGTGAGCGCGCGCTGCGGGAAATACCGACGAATCGTACTGATAGCCTGCATCAGCCAGCGTGTCGAAGAACCACGGCGTGTCGGTGGTCGTGGAAAAGCCGGGAGCGCGATACCCCAGCACCGGAGCACCTGAAATATCTTCCAGCAAGTGGCGCGCGCGTTGGACGTCGCCGTGAAACTGATCGCGACTCTGATGAAAGACCAACTGATGTCCGTAACCGTGAGAGGCGATCTCGTGTCCGCGGGCGGCGGCTTCTTTCACCAGATGTGGGAAGCGTTCGCCGATCCAGCCAAGGAAGAAGCACGTGACCTGCACGTTGCAATCGCTGAAGATGTCTAGCAGGTGGCGGAAATTCTTCTCGACGTGCGAGGGCAGCCCCGCCCACTCGGTGATCGGTGGCGTGGTGGGCAGGTCCAGAATATGGAACCAATCTTCGACGTCTACGGAGAAGATAGAGGTCTGCATGAGAGCCTGCGGGTGTCCTTAAAAAATATAACGATTCCACTGCCGGGCACAAGTCGGGACAGTACGTTGCTGGAACGATCCATCCTTCACCCGCGGGCCCGGCTCGCAGACTACCTACTTCTTTTTCTTGGGCTTCTTTACTTCGCGTTTTGGAGCGTTTTTATTTGCCATGTTCCCAGTCTATTCGAATTTCGGACGCGTTCAACTCTCTTGCGCCTCGGGGTGCGATTTCCAACAACAGGGCGCCGTCCGCGCCACGGACGGCAGCCGTGTTCGGGTAGTATGAAGGACACATACCGACCATGGATTTCGCCATCGTTCGCAGGACACTTCGTCATCTTCTACCGGCCTTACCAGTGATTCTCGCCTTTTCTCTGCCTGCATTCGCCGAAGATATGGTGCGCCCCACCCACGCGCCTAAGGCGATGGTGGCAACAGTGCAGCCAGAAGCTTCCAAAGTGGGAGTCGCGATCATGCAGCAGGGCGGCAACGCCGTCGATGCGGCCGTCGCGGTGGGCTTCGCGCTGGAGGTCGTCTACCCTGAAGCCGGCAATATTGCCGGGGGAGGCTTTCTGCTCTTTCGCCGCGCCGACGGAGAAGTCCACTTCCTCGACTACCGCGAAAAGGCACCGGCTAAGGCCACGGCAAACATGTATCTGGACGACAAGGGCAATGTGATCCCCGACCTCAGCACCGTTGGCTATAAATCGGTTGCGGTGCCGGGATCGGTGGCCGGCATGGTCTACGCGCAGCAGCACTGGGGCAAGCTCACGTTGAAGCAGGTGATGGAGCCCGCGATCCGCCTGGCGCGCGATGGATTCGTCCTCGATTACGAGCAGGCCCGGTCGTTCCACGATCCCGACTTGGCGAAGTTTCCTGAGTCGCGCCATATCTTCCAGGCCGACGGAAATTACTACCAGGCGGGAGACACCTTCAAGCAGCCTGAACTGGCCAAGACCATGGAACGCATCGCCGAGAATCCTGACGACTTCTATCACGGCACGCTGGC
>DATHQX010000147.1:0-5370 GCA_035482295.1 Verrucomicrobiia bacterium | reverse complement strand
GCCCAAATCACCGATTCCCACGGCGGCATCATCTTCGAGCAAAAGGACGTCGAAGTCCCCAAAGACTGGTCCATGACCGCCACCAACATCGTGGCCAGCAAATACTTGCACGGCAAAATCGGCACCCCCGAGCGTGAAACCGGAGTCCGCCAGCTCGTAGCCCGCGTCGCCGAAACCATCCGCGATTGGGGCATGGCCCAGGGCTACTTCAAAACAGCCGATGACGGCGCCACCTTCCACGACGAACTCGTCCACATCCTCGTCCGCCAGTACGCAGCTTTTAACAGCCCGGTGTGGTTCAACGTAGGCTGCGACCGCATCGAGCCTAACTCCGACGGCCGCAGCTGGCACTGGAACCCGCAAACCCAGCAAGTCGAATTCGGCGTCACCGGATACAGCAAGCCCCAGTGCTCCGCCTGCTTCATCAACTCAGTAAAAGACTCGCTAGACTCCATCCTCACGCTGGCGAAAACCGAAGGCATGCTCTTCAAGTGGGGATCAGGCACCGGCACCAATCTCTCACCCCTGCGCGGATCCACCGAAACACTCTCCGGCGGCGGCACCGCCAGCGGCCCGCTCAGCTTCATGAAAGGATTCGACGCCTTCGCCGGCGTCATCAAGTCCGGCGGCAAAACCCGCCGCGCCGCCAAGATGGTCATCCTCAACGTTGACCATCCCGACATCATCGAATTCATCGAGTGCAAACAGAAAGAAGAAGCCAAAGCCCACGCCCTGGTCGCGCAAGGCTACGACGGCTCGCATCCCGACTCCGACGCCTACTCCAGCATCTTCTTCCAGAACGCGAACAACAGCGTCCGCGTCACCGACGACTTCATGTACGCGGTAGTCCGCGACACCGATTTCTCCACGCGCACAGTCACCGACGGCGCGGTCGTAAAAACCTACAAAGCCAAAGCTCTGCTCAACAAAATTTCCGAAGCCACCTGGCACTGCGGCGATCCCGGCATGCAATACGACACCACGGTCAACCGCTGGCACACGAGCAAGAACACAGCCAGGATCAACGCGAGCAATCCCTGCAGCGAATACATGTTCCTGGACGATTCCGCCTGCAACCTGGCCAGCCTGAACCTGCTGAAGTTCGCCCCCAACGGCACCTTCGACGTCGAATCCTACCGTCACGCCGTCGACATCCTGATCACCGCGCAAGAAATCCTGGTCGACAACGCCGGATATCCCACCGAATCGATCATGAAGAACTCTCACGACTACAGGCCCCTAGGGTTAGGCTATGCGAATCTAGGCGCCCTCCTGATGGCCGCCGGCCTACCGTACGACAGCGACGCCGGCCGCGACTACGCCTCCTGCGTAACAGCAATCATGTGCGGCGAAGCCTATCTCCAGTCGAGCCGCATCGCCGAACAATGCCCGCCACTAGTCCCAGCCACAGAAGCGACAAAAAAGAATTTGTCCGAGACCAATCTCGGCTCCAACGTAATGCCCGGCGGAGCCTGCCCCGGCTGGTACATCAACCGCGAGCCGTTCCTGGACGTAATCCGAATGCACAGAGCGTCAGTCAACGGCATCAACAAATCAAACGTCCCCGCCAGCATTTACGAAGCCAGCAAACAATGCTGGGACGAAGCCTTGGCCCATGGCGAAAAACACGGCTACAGAAACAGCCAGGTAACAGTCCTAGCGCCAACAGGCACCATCGGCTTCATGATGGACTGCGACACCACCGGCATCGAGCCCGACCTGGCCCTGATCAAATACAAAAAACTAGTCGGGGGAGGCATGATTAAGATCGTCAACAACACCGTGCCCACGGCGCTCTTCAAACTCGGCTACTCTCACGATCAGGCCGACGCCATCGTCAGCTACATCGACGCGACCGGAACCATCGAAGGCGCTCCACACATGAAAGATGATCACCTCGCCGTCTTCGATTGCAGCTTCAAGCCGTCGAAGGGGACACGATCGATCGCGTATATGGGGCATCTGAAAATGATGGCCGCCGCCCAGCCCTTCATCTCCGGCGCGATTTCCAAGACGGTGAACCTCCCCGAGAACGCCAGCGTCGAAGACATCGCCGAAGCCTACCTCCAGGCCTGGAAGCTAGGACTGAAAGCAGTCGCCGTCTATCGCGACGGCTGCAAGAAATCGCAACCGCTGAGCGCCGCCGGCACCAAGACCGCAAACTCCACCAAAGACGACGCCCGCCTGGCCGCCGCCGCGCCGCACGTCCATATCGAAGAAGAAAATCTCAACGCCCCGCCCCGCGCCGTCCGCCACAAGCTGCAGGAAGAGCGCGCCTCCATCACCCACAAATTCAAAGTGGGAGACCACGAGGGCTACATCACCGTCGGCCTCTATCCCGACGGCGAGCCCGGCGAACTCTTCATCACCATGGCCAAAGAAGGTTCGACGGTCAGCGGCCTAATGGACAGCTTCGCGCTAGCAGTCTCGATCGCCCTGCAACACGGCGTCCCGCTAAAACTGTTC
The DNA here is from genome assembly GCA_035482295.1 of Verrucomicrobiia bacterium. Classification (GTDB taxonomy): domain Bacteria; phylum Acidobacteriota; class Terriglobia; order Terriglobales; family Acidobacteriaceae; genus Bog-257. The sequence continues at coordinate 2,904 of DATHQX010000147.1, read as the reverse complement.
TGCGAGAAGTTCGCCCACACCCGCTTCGAACCCAGCGGCTGGTCCGGCAATCCCGACATCGGCTACGCCAAGAGCATCATGGACTACATCTTCCGCTGGCTCCAGCTCCGCTTCCTAACCGGCCAGCAGCAAATGCTGTTCGAAAGCTTTAGACCGAAGCTGTCAGCTGTCAGCTCTCAGCCGTCAGACGTAGAGGAGGCGCCGTCCACGCCCCGCAGTCCGGAAGCCAGAAGCCGGAAGCCGGAAGCCGGTTCGATTCACGCCGCCGACGCCCTCTCCAGCATCGTCGACCTGGGCGACGCCCCCAGCTGCAGCTTCTGCGGCAGCATCATGACCAGAAACGGCAGCTGCTACAGATGCATGAGCTGCGGTAGCACGAGCGGATGTTCGTAGGAGTTTAGGTTTTGGGAAGGGCACGGCTTCAGCCGTGCCGTGACCGCAAACAATCCTCAACGGCTTGCCGCTGAGGCCAACAATTGAAGCTGGTTTTGGTTCTGCGTAAGCTCCGCCTTTACTTCGGCTCCGCCAGTAGTAACCGCGTCTTTCACATCCGAGACCAGATTTGGGAGGTTTCGGATGTACAGCGGCGTTGAAGTAGACGTTATTTCGCTGGGGGACGCGGACTGCACAGTTGTTACCCAGTGGCAAGGATTCGTCCCGCACCGAATTCTCATCGACGGGGGCTCGGGCAGCGACGCCGAGATCATTCTCGATTTCCTGCGTCGCCGCAACTCAACCGACTTCTGGGCGGTCGTCTGCACACACTTACACAATGATCACGCGAGCGGCCTCATCAGGCTGGTACGCAGCAATGCGATCAGTTTCACTCACGGACTCATGCACGACATAACAAAGCACGCCACCGCCGGAGCCCTGCGACGCGCGTCGGCCGACAACGAAGGTGTCAATGAAGTAATTGAAACGACCAAGGAGCTGGCATCTGCTTTTGCAAGGCGGGGCGTTACGCCGATTCAGCCGTTCGCAGGAATGGGAATTGCGAAATGGCCCGAGATGACAGTGCTCGGTCCGTCCTTGCCGTACTATAAGAGCCTCATTGAGGAGTTTACCAAGGTGGAACTCGCCCCCGCGCCGATGCCGGCGTGGTTGGGGTTAGCGGCGCTGTTGGGGAACACTTCACATATCGGCTTACCAGGGCTCGGTGAGCTTGCGCGCGCCACGCCGCCTGATCCGTCGTACGGCCGTCTAGCTGCGCTCCTCCAAGCCCCGTCGCCGCAAAACAGCCCTGCTCCCGCGCCCCCGATCTTCGGGGTGTTGGGCAAATCCAGCGTGCAAAAGAGCCCCGTCACGCAGCCATACAACAATACGAGCACCATCCTGGGCGTGAGTTTCGGTGGAAACAGACTTCTCTTTACTGGTGATGCTGGCAGCGAGGCGCTCTCGCATCTGAGCCTTGAATGGAATCGACCTGCATACATGGGTGTGCCACATCACGGCAGTGACGGAAACCTTTCGCAGAACGACATTGAACGCTTTCGTCCCCAGGTCGCGTATATTTCCGCGAAAGGCGATTCAAGTCATCCTGGCCGCGCGATCGTAAGCGGGCTCGTGAAGGTTGGTACGAGCGTGGCTAGCACCCACAAGTCAGGCAACCTGTGGTTTGCCCTAGGCAGCGTTCCCGCTCGTACCGACTATGCGGCGGTGGAATGGCTGAGAGGAACAGGCAGTCCACAACCCGCCATTGACTGGCTGAGCGTTTTATCGGCGATGAAATGACTGAAAAGACTACAGTGCAAGGCGGCAGATGAACGAACTACTGACCAAGCTTTCGTCGTACAACTTGTTCAATTACCTCCTGCCGGGGGTCATCTTCGCCATCCTTGCGAGCGAGACCACGCCTTATCAGCTCATCCAGAAGGACATCATCACCGGCGTGTTCTTCTACTACTTCCTTGGGATGGTGGTAAGCAGATTCGGGTCGCTGGCGATTGGCCCCTTGCTAAAGCGCTCCTCGTTCATCAAGTTTGCGGATTATAAGGCCTTTGTTGATGCCTCGAAGAAGGACCCTAAGGTGGAGATCCTTTCCGAAGTCAACAACACGTACCGGACCCTGTGTGCCTTATTCAGCCTGCTGCTATTGTTGAAACTTTACGCGAAGATCGAGGCAAGACTTCCTTTCTTGAAAGAGTGGGACGCGACCCTCCTCATGCTGTCCCTGTTCGTTATGTTCTTGTTTGCATATAGAAACCAGACTTCCTTCGTAATAAAGAGAATTAAGGCGAATGAGTGAGGGGAACTGGGCTGCGGCGGACGCTGATGCCGTCCCTGCGGGGCTTGGTTCCGGTTTGTCTAGCCGCCATCGCGGCGCTGAAGCGCCGCTCTTCCACGTCACTGCACGTGGCACGTTGGCACGCAGACCCGACCGATCACGCCGGCAGTCTCTTCGCGACGAGCGATGCCGCCGATAATCCCGTGGAAGAGCGGCCCTTTAAGGGCCGCGTTGCGGGCCCATAAACGGAACCGGCCTTCAGGCCTTGTGTTCCGTTGAGACGCTTCGCGCTTTCGAAAGGCTGGGATTGGACGCAGGGAAGCCGGTTCCACTGGGGCTAAGGCCCCGTTCCTCTTGAGGCGCTTTGACGCGCCGCTGAAGCGCCACGTCACTGCATGCGGCAGATCGGCACGCAGACCCGACCGCTCACGCCAGCATTCTCTTCGCGAGGAGCGATGCCGCCGATAATCCCGTGGAAGAGCGGCCCTTTAAGGGCCGCGTTGCGAGCCCACAAACGGAATAGGCCTTCAGGCCCTGTGTTCCGTTTTGGAATCGCCCACCGCAAATCGTGACATCTCTCCTAGACAAAACTCTCCGCCCTAACGACCATCTCGAAATGGACTCCGACCGCACCTTCTTCATCACCACCATCACCGCACACCGCCAGCCGATTTTCC
>DATHQX010000146.1:0-16209 GCA_035482295.1 Verrucomicrobiia bacterium | reverse complement strand
CACATACTCGGGCGTGGCGTGCTTGAAGCGCGGCTCCATGCGGCGAGCGCCCAGGATCTGCCGCAGCGGCTCCAACCGGATCTCCTCCGCGATATCGTGCAGCATCAGAGCCAGCACGGAACCTTTGAGGGTGGCGGCGTGCGTGCTGTCTTGCGCGGGCATTGGTGATGATTGTACGTGAGGCGAGCTCCGCGCATTCCGAACACACATCGTTTGAACTTGTCATCCCGACGACGGCTTAAGCCGGAGAAAGGATCTGCTGGTTTTGCTCAAGGGAATGCCAGTGCGCACGAACCGCAGGTCCCTCGTCGGGCTGAACCATCTCAACAAGCGCAAATACGGCGGTTGTCGGGAGCCCTGGTACGCCCTCCTCAGGATGACAATTCATGAAAGGGCACCATCGACGTTTCACCAACTTACGTACGGAACGCTTACGGCCACATGCACCCTCTCCCTGCCTCGAACTGAACTCTTGGAGGCATTTCCTTGCCACTTTCTTGAAACTATCCCCGCGCGGCTTACGTATGAGATTCTTACCCCCACGAGGATATCCATGAGTTCAAATATCAACTCGCTGCCGAACTACGACGCCGTTATGCCCGCGCCGGCGCCGTCGGGCTTCCGCAAAGTTTTTATTGGGAAAGACGGACTGCGCGCCGGCTGGAGCCTGCTGATCTTCATGTTGCTGCTGGCCGCCGTGCTTTTCTGCGCGCATGAGGTCGCCCTCAAGTTTTTCCCACCAACGCATAAGCCTGGTTCGGTACCCTCGTCGCTGGGTTGGAAGTTCGCGGCCATCAACGAACTGGTTCCATTTCTCGGCGTGGTGCTCATCACCTGGATCATGTCGAAGATCGAGCGGCGGCCGTTAGGCGTGTACGGATTCGGCGGTGAGCGCAAGGCGCCGCGCTTCTTTGCCGGACTGGGGTGGGGCTTTGTGTGCCTGTCGCTGCTGGTGGGCACGCTGTGGAAGACCGGGCTGCTGGTCATCGAGCGCCGGCTGCTTTTCGGCTCCGATGTTGTGCTGTACGGCGCGATGTGGCTGGTGGGCTTCCTGCTGGTCGGCCTGCTCGAAGAATACCTGAGCCGCGGCTACATGCAGTACACGCTCACTCGCGGGCTGGCCGGCCTGTATCAGGCGATCTTCAAAACGCGTTACAGCGAAGTGCTGGGCTTCTGGAGCGCGGCGATTGTTTTTTCCATTCTGTTCGGCATGGGACACAGCGGCAACCCGGGCGAATCGCCCATCGGCTTGCTCTCGGCCGGGCTGGCCGGGATTGTGTTCTGCTTCAGCCTGTGGCGCACCGGCTCGCTGTGGTGGGCCATCGGCTTCCACTGTTCGTGGGACTGGTCGCAGTCGTACTTGTACGGGGTGGCCGACAGCGGCTTGATGGTGGAGCATCATCTGCTGGAGACGCATGCGGTGGGCAAGCCGATCCTGAGTGGTGGAACGACTGGCCCCGAAGGCAGCATTATCATCCTGGGGATTTTCGCGCTGATCGTGGTTATCATTCTGGCGACGCTGCCGCGACGGCAGGGCAGCTATCTATGGCATCGTCCCGTTGTGCCTGAGCCGCTGCCGGAGCCGTCGAAGCTCACCGCGTAACCGAGGCGTGGTAGGATGACCGGAGCGCGTGGGGCGCATCCGGTCCGCGGAAAGGACAGAAGTCCACCCGAACAAAACAACCTGCGTTTCACGAACTTACTTTCTGCCCGTCAATGCGGACCTCGGGCGCACGAAAGGAAGTTCGTTATGCCGGTAAGTCCGCTTCCATCCAATCCCAACCTCGACCACCTCAAACATCAGGCGAAAGATTTGCTTAAGGCGCACGCGTCGCGCTCGCCGCAGATTGCGCAGATCATTCGCGAATTTCATCCGCGGTTTGCCAAGTCTGCCGACTCGGAAATCCTTTCTGCCGAACTCAAGCTGAGTGACGCGCAGCTGACGATTGCGCGGCGGCACGGATTTCCCAGTTGGCCGCGCATGAAGCAGCGTATCGAGAATCCCATGCTGGCCGACCGGCTCGACCTGCCGCATCACGAGCGCATCGAAGACCCGCTGTTTCGTCGCGCCGTCGATTTGCTGGATGCCGGAGATGCCGCGGGCTTGCGCGCTTTGCTGCGCAAGCATCCGAAGCTGGCGCGGCAACACGTTGATCTTGAGGGCACCAACTATTTTCGCCATCCCACGCTGCTGGAGTTCATTGCCGAGAATCCGACGCGTCGCGGTTCTCTGCCGAAGAACATCGTCGAGGTTGCGAAGGTGATCCTTGACGCGGGTACGTCGCGCGAGGCGCTGAACGAGACGCTGGCTCTGGTGGCCAGCTCGCTGGTTGCGCGCCAGTCGGGTTCGCAGATTGCGTTGATCGATGTGCTCTGCGACTACGGCGCTGATCCTAACAGTGGCACGCGGGTCGCTGCGATTCATTCCGAGTTCGATGCCGTGGAAGAGTTGATTCGCCGCGGAGCTCGCGTGGACATCCCGATTGCTGCGGCGATGGGCCGGGTTGAAGAGGCTCGTCAGTTGTTGCCGGGGGCAAGCGGCGAGGACCGGCACTGGGCGCTGGCGGTTGCCTCGCAGTTCGGACATCTTGAGATCGTGCGGATGCTGCTCGATGCGGAGGAAGATCCGAATCGATATAACCCTGTCGGGGGACATTCGCACTCGACGCCGCTGCATCAGGCGGCTGCGGCTGGACGCCTCGAGATGGCTCGGTTGCTGGTGGAGCGCGGGGCTCGATTGGATTTGAGGGACACGATGTGGAACGCGACTCCGGCGGAGTGGGCCGCGCATGAGAAGAAGAGCGAGGTGGAGGAGTATTTGCGGGAAGTGGAGAAGCGTTCGGGAACATGACGCCTACCAAAAAAGTGTCATCCCGGCCGGAGCGAAGCGGAGTGGAGGCACCTGTCGTGCGCAGTGGATGGCGACGCGGGCGAAATGCAAGACCCACTCAAGCGAAAGTCGCGCTCGAATGGGGCACTCGGCGTATTTGCGGGAGCAGGAGAGGCGTCGGCCGCAACGCTTAAATGAATTGTCATCCTGACGATGGCTTCCGCCGCAGGAAGGATCTGCGGTTTGTGCGCAGAGGTAGACGGCGCGCCGGAACCGCAGGTCCTTCGACTCCGCTCCGACGCTGCGCGTCTGCGCTCCGCTCAGGATGACAATTCCCCGGGGATGTCATTCAACTCATGATGACAATTCCCCGGGGATGTCATTCCAACTCATGACGACAATTCCCCGGGGATGTCATTTCAACTCATGACGACAATTCCCCAGGGATGTCATTCAACTCAGGATGACAATTCTTCAGGGCGCCACCGCAACTCAGGATGACACTTCTTTGTGGGAACGCTGCGAGCCATTTCAACCGATGTCATTGCCCGTCGGCTGTTCCGGCGCTTATAGTTAGGGGTTTGCTTACCGGTCCGGGATCTCTCCGTCCGGTCCCATTCCATGCATCCGCGGATTCTTCGCGCTGGAGTCATTGATGACCAAACGTGCTGTGCTCTTACTCTCTCTGCTCGCCTTCGTGCTCGGCAGCTTCAGCTACGCCGACGAAGGCATGTGGCTGTTCAACGCATTCCCCAAAGACAAGGTCCAGGCCAAGTATGGCTGGGCGCCGGATCAGGCATGGCTCGATCATGTACGCCTGTCGTCGGCGCGCGCGCCCAACGGCTCGTCGTCGTTCGTCTCTCCCGATGGACTGATCTTCACCAACCATCACATCGCGCAGGAGTGCATTCACGATCTCTCCACCGGCGGCAAGGACTACATGAAGAACGGCTTCACCGCGAACACGCAGGCCGACGAAGCCAAGTGTCCGGGCATGGAGTTTCTCGTGCTGCAAGGCATCGAGGACGTGACCGCGAAGGTGAATGGCGCGGTCAAGCCGGGCATGTCGACGGCCGACTCTGGCAAGGCGCAGCGCGAAGAGATGTCTGCTCTGGAGAAAGAATGTTCCAGCGGCGACATTCGCTGCGATGTGGTCACGCTCTATTCGGGCGCGATGTACAACCTCTACCGGTACAAAAAGTACACCGACATCCGGCTGGTCTTTGCGCCGGAATTCTCCATCGCCTTCTTCGGCGGCGATCCCGACAACTTCGAGTATCCGCGGTACGACCTCGACATCTCGTTCTTCCGCGCCTACGAAAACGGCCAGCCGGCCAAGACGCCGAACTATCTGAAGTGGCAGCCCAACGGCGCCAGCAACGGCGAGTTGACGTTTGTCTCCGGGCATCCGGGACGCACTGGCCGGCTGCTGACCATGGATCAGATGGGCTTCCTGCGCGACTACCAGTATCCATTGCAGCTGGAGGCGTACAAAGGGCGCATTGAAGCGCTGCAAAAATTCGGCGCGCAGTCGCCCGAGAACGAGCGCGAGGCGCAGAGCGACTTGTTCAGTTTGCAGAACTCGCAGAAGGCGGTCACCGGATATCTCGATGCTGGCCTGAAGGACCGGGACCTGATGGCGGGCAAGGCTGCCGACGAGAAGGGCCTGCAGGAATTCGTGAACTCCAATCCGGACCGCAAGAAGGATTTCGGCGATCCGTGGTCGCAAATCGCCAAGGCTGTCGATGTGCAGAAGCAAATCTACAAGCAGCTGTTCTACCTTGACGCGATGGCCGGTTTCCGCGGCGATCTGCCGCGCTATGCGCGACTGATCGTGCGTGCGGCCGACCAGAAGCAAAAGCCGAACAACCAGCGCATCCGCCAGTTCACCGACGCGCAATTGCCGACGCTGGAGACGCAACTGTTTTCCGACGCGCCGGTGTACAAGGCGCTCGACGTGGTTCAGCTAACGGAGAGCCTGAAACAGATGCGCGATGGGCTGGGCGCCGATAATCCCGACGTGCAGAAGGCGCTGGCAGGGAAGTCTCCTGAGGAGCGTGCCAAGGAAGTGATCGACGGCACGAAGCTCGAAGACCCGGCGGCGCGCAAGCAGCTATATGCGGGCGGCGCGGCTGCAGTGAACGCCTCGACTGATCCCCTGATCGTCATGATGCGCGAGATCGAGCCGGATGCGGCCGCGATCCACGAGAAGGACGAAGACCAGGTGCAGTCGGTCTTCCGCCAGAGCGGTGGACAGATCGGCAAAGCGCTGTTCGCGCAGAAGGGACTGAGCGTGCCTCCGGATGCGACCTTCACGCTACGCCTCAGCTACGGTCCGGTCGAAGGCTACAAGAAGGACCTCAAGGACGTGCCCTGGTTTACCACCATGGGCGGCGCCTACGAGCATGCTGCACAGCATGACAGTAAGCCGCCGTATCAGCTGCCGGATAGCTGGATCAACTCGAAGTCGAAGATCAACCTCAAGACGGTCTACGACACGGTGTCGACCTCGGACATCATCGGCGGCAACTCGGGCAGTCCGGTCATCAACAAGGCGGGTGAAGTGGTGGGCATCGTCTTCGATGGCAACATCGAGTCGCTGGCCTGGAACTTCGCCTACACGGACAAGGTGGCGCGCGCGGTGGAAGTGGATTCGCGGGCGATCACCGAGTCGCTGAAGAACATTTACCACGCCGATTCGCTGCTCAATGAGCTGATGAGCAACGGAGCGGTGAAACCGAATCCGACGACGAAGCTGCGGAAGACGAGGTAAGCAGTGGCCAGTGGCTAGTGGCCAGCAGTGAGTTGTCAGTTCATGAAGTGGGTGCCCCGTTCAAGCTTCTTTTGCTTGGGCGGGGTTTTTTGGTTGGAACTTATCAATGAAAGTGTCATCCCTGTTGCTGCGCAGTTCATGGTGGTGCGGGCAAAAAGCAGGTCCCTCCTCCGGCTGAAGCCGTCGTCGTGATGACAAAGTTCCCAAGGTAAAGCATTACCGTTTGCGAGCAGCCGATGGCAGCGCAGAGGAACCGCAGGTCCTTCGACTCCGCTCCGACGCTTCGCGTCTGCGCTGCGCTCAGGATGACAATTCAGAAAAGGCTTCGCGTCTGCGTTACGCTCAGGATGACAATTCAGAAAAGGCTTCGCGTCTGCGCTCGGGATGACAGTTCAAGAAAAGGCTTCGCGTCTGCGTTACGCTCAGGATGACAATGCAAAGAGACCGCTGCGCTCGGGATGACGGTTCAAACAGACCGCTGCCCACCAATGAGAAAAAAGGCGCGACTCTCGTCGCGCCTCTCACTAACCATCAACCACCGGCCACTGGCCAATGAAGCTACGCCGCGGTGGCTGCCTGCTCCGGCGCCTCGGTTGAGATAGGCGCGTTCTGGTGCATCTCGCGGTAGTGCTTGGGCGTTGCTCCCACCAGGCGGCGGAAGACGCTGGTGAAGTGGCTCTGAGTTTCGAAGCCGACAATGGTTGCGACCTCGGCCAGCGCCGTGCGCGTCTCGCGCAGAACTTCCTGGGCGCGCTCCACGCGCTGCCGCATCACGTACTGGTGCGGGGTGGTCCCAGTGCTCATCTTGAAGAGCTTGGAGAAGTAATACTGGCTCATGCCGACGGTCTGGGCCAGCTCGGCTACCGACAGATCGCGCGCGATGTTCTCGCGGATGTGCGAGAAGACGCGCTGCAGCCGGCGCGGCGGCAATCCGCCAACAACTTCGATGGGCGCCAGCGCGGCGTCCAGGTAGGCGGCCACGACTTCCTCGGCCATGTTTTCACCCAGCGAATGCAAGGCCAGCACCAGGACGTTCATGCCCTCGGTCTTGGCGCCGATGTGGGCCGAGTAAGCGTCGTTGCACAGTGCCGCACGTACGCCGGGCACGCGGTTGGCTGCCACCGAAGCTCCGACTCCGCGGCTGCTTACGATGATTCCGCGCTCGGCATCGTGGCGCAGAACCGAAAGCGCTACCTGTTCAGCGTAGTCCACGCGCGCCTGACCCTGCACCATGGGAGCAGAGTCGGTTACTTCATGTCCATCAGCGGCCAGCTTTGTTATCAGCCTTTCCTTTGCCTGCTGGGCTGCCTCGTCTGAAGCGATTGCAATCCTCACGTACCTATCCTCCAATTGAAATACCGCAGTTCTGCTTCGGTTCTGGTCGCGTTAACTTGCCTGCGAAGACGCCAATGCATCTTCTGCGGCGGCCGACAAGTCACTCTGGCTCGAAAAACGCCGGCATGGGCGGCAAGCTTGCTGCACATCGCCGACTGGGCGCGCCATTTGCTCGACCAGGTATTGATTCATCACATCGGAACAAAGCAGGGTCGCTCCCTGCTGGCGCAACTCATCCAGCAGCGCGTGTCCCGCATCATCCATTGCCGTTAGTCCGGAAAGATCGAGCGTGAGCCGCGTCGGCAACCCGACAGGCTCACCACTAATAACCTTTCGCAATTCCTCTACCCACGGGCCGACCAGTCGGCCCTCAACCACCAGCGAGAGAGCAGCTTCGGTTTGCTCAATGCTGATTCGCAACACCTTATGTCTCCTTTAAAACCCTGTGTCGAATACCAGAGTTGCGTTGTTCGACATGATTTCGTCTGACTGTAATAAGGCAGCCTTCGCTGCACCCACACCCACTCGGCTTTACCTATTGCATGGCGAATGCCAACTTCGACTTTGCCGGCCCGGTATGGATTCTGCTGAAAACAAGCTTGTTACGGTGAGTCGAATTCAGCTCGAAAAGTCGGAGGGAACCACGTGTCAAATTACAGTGTCAGGTTTTCGACACCAAGTCGGAGGCCCGACACTAGAACGACAAGCCGCGTGCGCGCGTGATGTGCAACTTCTCCATCCGGTAGAGGAGCGAGGTGCGTTTCATGCCGAGGCGAGCCGCAGCGCCGGCTGGTCCGCCGATCACCCAATTGGATTTTTGCAGCGCCTCCAGGATGTGTTCGCGCTCCATGTCGCGCAGGGTCTTGTCGTGGCCGTTGGTTGGTGCAGGGGCTGTCTCGGCTTGCGGTTCCACCTTTAATTCGCCCAGGGGCGCGCGCAGCTCGCGATCGACGCTCAGGATCACGGCGCGCTCGATGAAGTTCTGCAGTTCGCGAACGTTGCCCGGCCAGCCGTAGCGCGTCATCGCTTCGAGGGTGGGCGCCGGAATGCTCTGCACGTTGCGATTCATGCGCCGCGAGTACTTGCTGGTGAAGTAGCGGGCGAGCAGGGAGATATCTTCCTGCCGTTCCCGCAACGGCGGCAAGCTCAGCGGGAAAACGTTAAGCCGGTAAAACAGGTCACTGCGGAATTGTCCTTCGGCGACCATCGAACCCAGGCTGCGATTGGTGGCGGCGATGACGCGTACATCGACTTTCTGCGTTGCCGTGCCGCCCAAACGCTCGAATTCCTGCTCCTGCAGAACGCGCAACAGCTTCGGTTGCAGCTCCAGCGGGATGTCACCGATTTCGTCGAGGAAAAGCGTGCCCAGGTGCGCCAGTTCGAAGCGGCCGATCTTGCGGGCGATGGCGCCGGTGAACGCACCTTTCTCGTGGCCGAAGAGCTCGCTCTCCAGCAGGCCCATGGGAATGGCCGAACAATTGATCTTCACGAAGGTGCGCTCGCGGCGCGAACTGCGTTCGTGAATGGCGCGCGCGATCAGCTCCTTGCCGGTGCCGGTCTCGCCTGCGATGAGGACGGTGGAATCGGTGGGCGCGACGGTTTCTACCTGCGCCAGCACACTACGCAACGCAGAACTGGAGCCGACGATGTCCTCAAAGTCCTGCTCGGCGCGGATCTCTTCTTCCAGATACGATTTCTGTTCGCTGACGCGCGCGGCGCTCTCCGAGAGTTTGAGGTGCTCAACCGCGTTCTTCACCCCGATAGCGATCTGCTGCGCCACCTGCCATACGAAGTCGAGGTCAGCCTGGGTGAAGGCGCTCTCGGTGCGGCTGCCGAGTGCCAACACGCCGACGGAAGCGCCGGAGTCCTTCGGCATCAGGGGAAGAATCATGCTGGAGCGCAGGCCCTCACCATCGATGATCCTCATGCGCTTCGGCGTAAATGGCGTATAGCCGGGCGCAGTGCCCGCCAGTATCGGCTTTCCGCTCACGAAGGCTCGGCCAGGATTGGTTTCCTCGATGGGGATGGTCATGTCCTGGTGCACGAAGCCCCGGCTTCCGGGGAAATCGAGAGCGTAGACGCGCAGCATCTTGGGCTCGCTGGTGTCGGGCAGCAGCAACGTCGCCGAGTCGTGCGAGACCAGCCGGCGCAAGCTGGTGGAGATGGCGTGAAACAGGTCGTGCAGTTCCAGGTTGGAGACGACGCTGTTGTTTACCTCCAGCACCAGGCGCAGGCGATCGCGCTCGCGCGCCAGTTGCTTCTGCAAGCTCAAGCCCTCGTCGTAATGCAGAGCGTTGTCGAGAGCAACGGCGACCTGCGCGGCGACCAGCTGGCCGAACTCAAGTTCTTCTTCGCTGTATCCGCCTTCGGCCTGGCGTCCGAAGCCCAGGGCTCCGACGCGGCGATGCGCGGTGGTGAGCGGCAGTACGCAGAACGAATTCACAACATGTTCACGGAAAAGTTCGTAGGCGCGCGGGAAACGTTGCAGCTCACCCGAGGAACGAAAGTTCTGTACGGTCTGACTTTTCCAGGCTTCGCCGCCGACGGAGCTTTCCACGGGAATCTCGAAGGTGAGGGGCAGGCTCTTGGCCGCCGACGACTGCAGCACGTGTACGCGCATGGTTTCGGATTTCTCTTCGTACACGGCGACGCTGAGGTAGTGGAAGCCCAGGAGTTGATGCAGATACTCGGCCATGTTTTCGAAGAGCTCGGAGAGATCGCGGTAGGACGCGATGACCCGGGACACTTCCATGAGCGCCAGGTACTTGCTCGCGAGTACTTCGACATCTTGCGTCATAGTCGGATAACTACCGGCTCGTTGCATGCTCAACAGCCCGGCAGTTGTGGCGGGGTAACTTATCGATCTAGTGGACAACTTGGCCACCCCACAAGGCCCTGCGAAGTGAGATTCGCGACAGGCTACTTGGGGTTCATGATAACCCTGCCGAGAGTTCCACAGAATGTCGTAATGCGCCACTTAACATATCTTTACGCAATGCTTTACAAATCGACGAAAGTGGGGCCAGACGGGTTTTTCGGAGGCGCAGCCGCGATGCCCCAGTTGTTTTTTTGAACAGAGCTGCGGGGCTCGCGTCAGTTATATGGATGTTGCAAGTGGCGTCCACGACGCGAGCCGCGTGCGCTGGGGTAAACTTGCCAACGCACCGATTGAGGACGAGAACTTTCCCACGGGAAAGGAACATTAAAAGTTGAGCAAAGCATTACTGAGCGCGACAAACCTCATGCGAAGTTCATCTACCATTGCGGCCTAGGAGAAGATCACCTTGAATGGAACCAATCCTGCGCCCGGCGGACCGGGCATTGAGCCACGTTGGACAGGCGGCGCCAAGGATGCCGTCGGCACGGCCTACTCGGTTTCGAGCCGCATCTGGTACACGTTGGCTAACGGCGTAAACACGGAAGTCTATTACCCGAGCATCGACAGCCCGCAGGTGCGCGACATTCAATACATGGTCAGCGACGGCGAGACGTTTTTCCACGACGAGCGCCGCAATACCATCAGCTCCATCGAGATGATTGATGACGATTCCCTGGGATACCGTATCACCAACAAAGATCCTGATGGCCGTTACGTCATCGAGAAGCAAATCATCGGCGATCCGCACCTGAACTGTCTGCTCATCCACACGCGCTTCGACGTTAAGCCGGAGTGGCGCGGACGTCTGCACCTGTACATCATTGGCGCGCCGCACCTCGACATCGGCGGCTGGCACAACAATGGCAGTGTGGTCATCACAAAAGGACGCCGGTTATTGCAGGCGCATCGCGGCAACGTGTATGCGACGATGGCCGCGACCAATGATTTCAGTAAGGCGTCGGTCGGCTACGTGGGCGCCAGCGACGGCTGGACCGACCTGTCGCACAACTTCAAGATGGATTGGGAGTACGACTCGGCCACCGACGGCAATATCGCGCTGACCGGCGAGATCAATCTCTCCCAAGGCTACGAGTTCACGCTGGGTCTGGCCTTCGGACGCAGTCCGCACTCGTCCGGCGCTACGCTCTTTCAATCGCTCTGCATTCCGTTCGCCGACAACGTGAAGAGTTTCGTCGAACAGTGGCATCGCACCCGTCGCCGCCTGGCAGTGGTCGACATGAACCACGGCAAGCTGACACCGTCGCAGGGGCGGCTGTTCGCCCGCAGCATCAATCTGTTGCTGGCGCATGAAGACAAGCTCTATCCCGGAGCGATGATCGCCAGCATGAGCATTCCCTGGGGCGAAGATAAAGGTGACGATGAACTGGGCGGCTACCACCTGGTGTGGACGCGCGACATGGTTCACGGCGCCACCGCCCTGATGGCTGCCGGCGATACGACCACGCCGCTGCGCTCCCTGATCTACCTGGCCATCGCGCAACGTGAAGACGGCGGCTTCTATCAGAACTTCTGGATCGACGGCCGTCCCTACTGGACCGGCGTGCAGCTTGACGAGGTCTCGTTTCCGATCATGGGAGCGTGGCGCTTGTGGAAGGCGAATGCGCTGGGCGGTTTCGATCCCCACACTACGGTCACGCGCGCCTGTGCCTATTTGATCCGCGAAGGTCCGGCGACGGCTGAGGAGCGATGGGAAGAAGCCGGCGGGTACTCGCCATCAACGCTGGCCAGCAACATTGCGGCACTGATCTGCGCGGCCGAGATGATCGAGGCGCGAGGCGACAAGCACACTGCCGACTTCGTGCGTACCTACGCCGACTTCCTGGAGTCGCACATCGAGCACTGGACGGTCACCGACGAGGGCAACCTGGTTCCCGGAATTACCAAGTACTACGTGCGAATCAATCCTGCGTCGAGCCAGGGCGGCTCGCGCGGCGACGAGGATCCGGATTCGGGCGAACTGCAGCTCGCCAATCAAAAGCCTGGGGATCGCTATCAGTATCCGGCAAACCAGATCGTCGACGCCGGCTTTCTGGAACTGGTGCGCTTCGGCATTCGTATGCCGGGCGACAAACTGATCGAAGATTCGCTGAAGGTCGTCGATGCAGTGCTGAAAGTCGACACCCAGTACGGCCCGTGCTGGAAACGCTACAACCACGACGGCTATGGCCAGCGCGCCGACGGCACGTCGTTTAAGGGCTGGGGGGTGGGCCACGCGTGGCCGCTGCTGATGATGGAGCGCGCCATGTATGAGCTCGCGTGCGGGCGCAATATCGACGTATTCCTGAAGGCCGCCGAGGGCTTCTCCACCGGCATCGGCCTGTTTCCCGAGCAGATATGGGATTTGCCCGACATTCCGGCAGAACACATGTTCTTCGGCAAGGCAACGGGAGCCGCCATTCCCCTGATGTGGGCGCACGCCGAGTATGTGAAATTGTTACGATCGGTCGTCGACAACAAAATTTTCGACTGTATTGAGCCGGTGCGAGCTCGTTATTGCAACGAGAAGCCGCGGCCGGTAATCGAAGTATGGAAGATGAATCGTCAGGTGCGTTCTGTTCCGGCGGGAGCTCTGCTGCGCATCCAGGCGTCTTCTCCATTCTTGCTGCACTGGAGCGACGACGAATGGAATACGCCGCGGGATACGCCGTCGACGATGACGGCTCTGGGGATCGAGTACGTGGATATACAGGTGGACGATTCGCAAAAGGCGCCGCTGCGCTTCACCTTCAACTGGCCAATGGACAATCAGTGGCAAGGTCAGGATTTCTCAGTGCAGGTCACGCATCCCGCGCAGCAGCAGGCGCAAACGAAATCCGCAGCAGGGTAGAGCGGAGCTTCCGGGCCGCGTCAGGCGCACATGTATAACCAGCCTTCAGGCCTGCGACACAGGCCTTCAGGCCGCAAAGCTGCGCAGCAGCGACAATCTGTTTTAGCCGCGGGCGTCAGCCCGCGGTCGGTCGTTAAACCTAATTTTTTAGTCCCGTAGGGACGATATCTGAGCCGCCTTCAGCCGGCGGCACTCAATCAGAAAGGCAGGCAATCGCGTGAGCCAGGTCGACGTTCTCGAAAAGCAACAGCAAACCAAATCCGCGGATCAACAACAGCTCGAACAACTCTGCATCAACACCATCCGCACGCTTTCGATGGACGCGGTGCAAAAGGCCAACTCCGGCCATCCCGGCACGCCCATGGCACTGGCGCCGCTGGCCTTCGTCCTGTGGGACCGTTTCCTGCGCTACAGCCCGAGCAATCCGCATTGGGCCGGACGCGACCGCTTCATCCTCTCCAACGGCCATGCCTCGATGCTGCAGTATGCGATGCTGCATCTCACCGGCTACGACCTGTCGCTCGACGAAATCAAGCAGTTCCGCCAGTGGGACTCAAAGACTCCCGGACATCCGGAGTACGGCCTGACCGCCGGCATCGAGACCACGACCGGCCCGCTCGGACAGGGCGTGTCGAATTCCGTCGGTTTCGCGATCGCGCAGCGCTGGCTGGCGACCAAGCTCGACAAAGAGGTCTTCGACTATCGCACCTATGCTTTCTGTGGCGATGGCGACCTGATGGAAGGTGTCAGCAACGAAGCTGCGTCGGTTGCCGGCCACCTCGGCCTGTCGAATCTGATCTGGTTCTACGACAACAATCACATCACCATCGAAGGCAGCACCTCGCTGGCCTTCACCGACGACGTCGCCACGCGCTTCCGCGGCTGGCATTGGAACGTGCTCAATATCAGCGACGTGAATGATCTGGATCTGATTGACGTGGCCATCCGCGCGGCACAACGCGAAGTGGCGCGTCCGACGCTGGTCATCGTCGACTCGCACATCGGCTGGGGCTCGCCGCATCGCCAGGATACGAAGGAAGCTCACGGCGAAGCGCTGGGCGAAGACGAAGTCAAACTGACCAAGAAGGTTTACGGCTGGCCGGAAGATGCTCATTTCCTCGTGCCCGACGACGTGAAGGAGTACATGGGCAAAGCCGTCGAGCGCGGCAAGAAGTGGGAGAGCGAGTGGAACGACAAGTACAAGGCGTGGTCGACGAAGAATCCTGAGCCGGCGAAGATGTGGCAGCAGATGGTCAACCGCGATTTGCCGCAGGATTGGGACAAGGACATCCCGACCTTTCCGGCAGACGCGAAAGGCCTGGCCACGCGCGATTCCAGCTCGAAGGTGCAGAATGCCGTCGCCAAGAACGTTCCGTTCCTGATGGGCGGCGCTGCCGATTTGTATCCGTCGACCAAGACGCTGATCAACGGCGAATCGAACTTCGAGAAGAGCGATTACGGCGCGCGCAATTTCCACTTTGGCATCCGCGAACACGCGATGGGCGCCATTGTGAACGGCATGGCGCTGTCGTCACTGCGCCCGTATGGCGCAACCTTCTTTATCTTCTCCGACTACATGCGGCCGCCCATCCGCCTGGCCGCGATCATGGACATCCCGTGCATCTTCATTTTCACCCACGACTCCATCGGCCTGGGCGAAGACGGCACGACCCATCAGCCGATCGAGCAGTTGGTTTCACTGCGTGCGATGCCGCGCATTCTGGTTTTCCGTCCGGCGGACGCGAACGAAGTGGCTGAAACCTGGCGCGTCATCATGCCGATCAAAAACAGGCCGGTGCTGATGGCGCTTACGCGCCAGGGCGTACCCACTTTCGATCGCACCAAGTATGCGTCGGCTGCGGGCGTGGCGCAGGGCGCCTACATCATGGCTGACTCGGGTGGAATGCCCGACGTCATCCTGATGGGCACGGGCTCGGAGGTGCAGCTCTGCATCGGCGCCTACGAGAAGCTGACCGCCGAGGGGGTGAAGACACGCGTGGTCTCGATGCCGTGCTGGGAGATCTTCGAGGCGCAATCGGACGAGTACAAGCGCAAAGTGCTGCCGCCGGAGGTGAAGGCGCGTGTCTCCGTCGAGGCGAGCACGACGTTTGGGTGGCAGCAGTACGTTGGTCCGGACGGTGCTTCGGTGGGTCACAACGACTTCGGTTCGTCAGCGCCCATTAAGGACCTGATGAAGCATTACGGGTTCACCGTTGAGAACGTGGTGGCGAAGGCAAGAGAGACGTTGAAGAGGGTGAAGGGGTAATCTTCATCCCCACGACCCTTCAGAAATTGTCATCCTGAGGAGGACTTACCTGGGCTCCCGACAAGCGCCGTCTTTGCGCTTGTTGGGATGGTTGAGTCCGACGAAGGATCTGTGGTTTGTCCGCAGTGGACTGATGCGGAGGAACCGCAGGTCCTTCGACTACGCTACGACGCTGCGCGTCTCCGCTTCGCTCAGGATGACAATGAAATGGGTGCGAACAGTGAAACAAACTCACTCAAGCGAAAAGCGCGCTTGAACGGGGCACCCGGCAAGACCTCGGTGCGTCCGAGTCTCTGCGGTGAATATTCGCTTTCGTTCGCATCTTTCTTCCGCTGTTAGCATCTGCCACTGGGTAAATTTCTTTCGGAGTGAACTCATGAGCACACTGGTACAGCCGGCCCCGCAGAAATTAGAAGCGCCAACTCTACCCAAGGGCGACGACTGTCTCGTCGTCATCTTCGGCGGCACCGGAGACCTTACACACCGCAAACTGATACCCGCGCTGTATGACCTGGCTTGCGTCGGCTGTACCACGCGCAACTTTCAGATTCTCGGCATCGGCCGCACCAAGCTCGATGACGACGCATATCGCGGCCGCCTGCACGACGGCACCGCGACGTCGAAGGACACGCGCAATTTCTCCGAAGACGGCTGGAAGGATTTTTCCGAGCGCCTGCATTACTTGGTCGGCGACGCCTCGAAGACGGAGTTCTATCCCCAGTTGAAGAAGAAGATCGCCGAGATGCAGAAGGCGGGGGCGAGCAAGAACATTATGTTTTACGTTTCGACTTCAGCGTCGCTGGCGCCGCCCATCGTCGAAGGCCTCGGCCAGGTGGGCTTGGCGAAGAACGCCGAAGGCTGGACGCGCGTCATCCTGGAGAAGCCTTTCGGCAGCGATCTGAAGACTGCGCAAGAGCTGAATGACATCGTCGCGAATGTGTTTGAAGAGAGCGCCGTCTACCGCATCGATCACTACCTGGGCAAAGAGACGGTGCAGAACATCATGATGTTTCGCTTCGGCAACTCGATGTTCGAGCCGGTGTGGAACCGCAATTACATCGAGTACGTCGAGATCACCGCCGCCGAGACGCTGGGCGTCGAAGGTCGTGGAGAGTTCTATGAGCAGACCGGCGCGCTCCGCGACATGGTCGCCAACCACATGATGCAGCTGATGATGCTGACAGCGATGGAGCCGCCGGTATCGTTCGACGCCGACACCGTGCGCACGCAGAAGGTGCAGGTGCTGCGCGCCATCCATCCCATGAGCCTGGAGCAGGTG
>DATHQX010000145.1:0-6161 GCA_035482295.1 Verrucomicrobiia bacterium | reverse complement strand
ACGTTGAAGCCTGGAGCGGTATCGGAGACGGTGACCGTCACCACGGCGGCGCCGCTGCTGCAGACAGGGGATGGCTCCGTCCAGCAGGTCATCAGCGCGAGTACGATCGACAACACGCCACTGAACGGCCGCAACTTCGTGTACATCGCGCAGCTTACCGCCGGTGTGGCGCCGCCGTTCGGCAATACGCGAGGCTCCGGCAGTGGTGACTTTGTCGCCAATGGACAACGGGCGGAGCAGAACAACTTCATCCTGGATGGGGTGGACAACAACACGAACCTCGTCGACTTTCTCAACGGCCAAAGCTACGTGATTCGTCCTCCTCCGGACGCGCTGGCAGAGTTCGCGATACAAACATCGAGCTTCAGCGCCGAGTTTGGACACTCGGCTGGCGCAGTGGTGAATGCCAGCATCAAGTCAGGCACGAACCAGATCCATGGCAGTTTATGGGAGTACTTTCGCAACACTGATCTCGATGCGAAGAACTGGAACGCACTGACGATTCCTCCTTATCACGAGAACCAGTTTGGGGGGACGGTAGGCTTTCCATTTCTGCGCAACCGGCTGTTTTATTTCGGGGATGTTGAAGCCAACCGCATCGCCTACGGCAATCCCGGAACTTACACGGTGCCAACGCCGCTGATGAGACAAGGAAATTTCACCGAGCTGCTGAGTCCGACTCTCAATGGATCGAGCGTACAGCTCTATCAGCCCAACTCCGGGGGGACCACACCGCTGAGCTGCAACGGGCAGAACAATGTGATGTGCCCAGGCCAGATCGACTCGGTCGCGAAAAACATCCTCAATCTGTATCCGCTGCCCAACACCAATGGGTGGACGGCCGGGCAGGCGACAGGCGGCCAGACGACCAACAACTACAACGTCAACGCTCCTACGCACAACAACACGATCCAGTGGGACCAGCGGATCGATTGGAATATCAGCCCGAAGGATCAGGCGTATGCGCGTTACAGCTACAACCACGTGATTACAGTCAATCAACCTCCGCTCGGTCCCATTCTGGATGGGAGCGGTTACGGCGGCGAGTATGACGTCAATCTCGCGCAGAACGTCATGCTCAGTGAAACCCACTTCTTCACATCGAGCTTGTCCAACGAGTTCCGTTTCAGCTTCAACTGGGGACGCTTCTCCTTCCTGCAACCGAACGCGAACGTGGACCTCGCACCGACTCTTGGATTGGGAGGCATTCCCTTCTCGCCCAATGAGGGAGGGCTTCCGCTGGGCATCGTGTATGGCCTGAGCAACTGGGGGTCGCAAGGGACCTCGAACGAGTCGCAGAATGTGTACGAGTTCCTGGACAATGTCTCAAAGACAATTGGCAAGCATAACCTGCGCGCCGGCGTCTCCCTGCAGTCAATACGCTTCTTCTACCGCTACGCTCCCTCGTCGCTCGGCAACTATTACTTCACCGGCGTCTTCACCAGCCAGCCGGGGACGGCGAACACGGGTTCCGGCATAGCTGACTTCCTCGCGGATCAGATGGATACCTCGGCACTTTCCACTGCACCCAATGTGAACGATGCACAGTGGTATGACGCAGCATACGTGCAGGACGATTGGAAGGTGACGCCACGGCTAACGCTGAATCTTGGCCTGCGCTATGAGTACTACCAGCCATATAAGGAGAACTCGCATAGCCAGGAGAACTTCATTCCGGGCAATCTCGGCTTCGGAACTGGAACCGGAACGCTGATCTTCCCCAAGCAACTGCAGAACACGCTGCAGTTGGGCACGACCTTCCCGGGCATCCTGGCGCAGGACAATATCAATATCGCCTATGACAGCAATGAGCGACTCGCGACCTCGCAGTTGACCGACTTCGCTCCACGGCTGGGCATCGCGTACCAACTGGACCCGAAGACTGTGGTGCGTGCAGGCTTCGGAGTCTTCTACGGCGGGCTGGAGAGCCAGGGCGGCACAAACATCGGAGACAACTTCCCCTTCCGTCGTCAGTTGAATATTGTCTACAAAGGCTGCTCGCCGGGCAACTGCCAGTCAAATGGCGTCACGCTTGAAAGCGGCTCCTCGAGTGAATTCACTTCGGATTCCCTCAATGCAGTTTCGCGACCCGGCTTTCATGCGATCGACTCGGATATCCGCACAGCGTATACCGAGAATTACAACGCCTCGTTTCAGCGTCAGTTTACGCAGAGCATGGCGGCGACGATCAGTTACGTCGGCAACGTTTCGCGTCATCTCTCTACCTATTACGACCCCAATACGGTGCGAGGACTGTATTCGCCGGGCACAAACACGCAGATATATCAGCCGTTTCCAGATCTGGGTGGCATCGGTACGATTCACTTCGCCGGCGTCAGCACGTATAACTCGCTGCAGGCGAAGGTCGAGAAGCAGCTCTCGCATGGTCTCACCTTTCTGACCACCTACACGTGGGGTCATGCTATGGATGACACCAGTTCCGCGGGAGGGCTCTCGACGGCGATCGGGGACCGAAACATGGTGCTCATTCCGTTCATCGGCGAGTACACCAACTCTGTCTATGACGTTCGCAATCGCTTCACGCTGAACGGCAACTACCAGCTTCCGTTTGGCGTCGGGCGCGCGCACTTGAATCGTTCAGGAGTGTTGAACGAGATCGTCGGCGGATGGTCGGCGAGCTTGACCTGGGCGGCGCAGAGCGGCACTCCATTTACTGCGGGCGACACGCAATCCACCGCTGCCGGCGGCAGCGCGCGGCCGTTTCAGGTGGGAGATCCGTACGGGTCGGGTGGAACCCCCGACGTGTTAAACAACCCAAGCCTTGCCGGCTACACCTGCCCCACACAAACACGTACGAAGCAGCAGTGGTTCAATCCGTGCGCCTTCCGCAATCCACTCCCGGGCTATCTGATATGCAACGCAGGGCAGCCAGTGGGAACCACCAACCCGAACGCGCCGGCGCCTTGCCAGTACGCGGCTCCTGTGACCAATGAGGCGACGGCAATCCAGTTCCTCGGCGGCCGACAGAATACGCTATATGGTCCCGGATATTACGGGGTCAACATGTCTTTGTTCAAGAACTTCACTATATGGCGGGAGCAGTACCTGCAGTTCCGCGCCGACATCTTCAATGTTCCTAACCATCCGACGCTCGCCAATCCGGCGAATACCACCATCAACACGCAGGCAGGACTGATCACTGGGCCGAAGACCTTCCAGAACAACACGCCCGATGCGCGGTTCTTCCAGTTGGCTCTTCGGTACGCGTTCTAAATTTCACCTCCCGTCGCGCCTCGCAAAGGGGCGCGACGGCCTTTTTTTCTTCTCAATATTCTGAGATCCCACGGCAATTGCCGCGGAGGGAGTTCGTGTCGAACATCGGTATGCTGCCAGCTGCCATATTGGTTCCCGCCGCCGCCGCTTTGTCATGCGTGGCTCAGAGTGCACTTGCGACTCCGGTCACCCTTACCTCTCCCGATGCTCAGATTGCCGTTCAGTTCAACGTTGTTCCGGCGAAAAGCTCCAGTGGGAGCGATGGCCGGCTGGTATATTCGCTTACGTTCCATGGCAAGCCGGTGCTCGAAGACTCTGGGCTCGCGCTGGAACTCAATGATCTGCCGGCGCTTGGCGCGAATGTTCACATCACAGGAAGTGAGCGCAGCCATGGAGTGGACGACTATACGCTGCAGTTTCAAAAAGTCGGCAGGGTGCGCGACGTGTATAACAGCCTGGTTGTGCGCTTAGCGGAGAGTGCGCCGGCGCATCGTCAAATGGAAATCGAGGCGCGGGCGTACAACAATGGCTTTGTGTTCCGTTACCTGCTACCAGAAGATGACGCAAAAACTTTTCATCTGCGGCAGGAAGACACGGAATTTCGCCTGACCAGCGATGCCACCGATTGGCTGCTGGCTCTTCCCAACTATCGCAGCAGCTACGAGAGCGAGTACGTAAAGCTTCCGACTTCGGCGTTGAGTAATCAGGGCGGCGTCCCCAGCAGTTTTCTCATCGGACTTCCGCTACTGATACATGAGCCAGGAGTCGCATGGCTCTCATTGACTGAGG
Source organism: Verrucomicrobiia bacterium (assembly GCA_035482295.1). Classification (GTDB taxonomy): domain Bacteria; phylum Acidobacteriota; class Terriglobia; order Terriglobales; family Acidobacteriaceae; genus Bog-257. The sequence goes on along the minus strand of DATHQX010000145.1, from coordinate 2,138 downwards.
CAGACATTGAAGGCAACAGTTCCATGTATGTGACCAATCCCTCTGGGAACTGGGCTGGGCACTACTTCGTTTCAAAGCTCTCGCCGCGACTCGACGACCCGAAATACGCGGTCGAAGGAACGTTGCCGCACCACTCGGCGTGGCGCGTGCTGGCGATCGCGGATAATCCGGACCGTCTCATCGAATCCACGCTGCAATACGATCTCAATCCTCCCAGCCGTGTGGAAGATACGAGTTGGATTCATGCCGGCAAGGCCTCCTGGAACTGGTGGGTAAACGATGTTGATGCCGAAGGCAAACCGGCCTACACCACCACGAATATGGAGCACTACGTGGATTTCGCCGCGCAGTCCGGCTTTCGGTACATGATGCTGGACGCCGGATGGTCCGCCAAGGACCTCACACATCTCAACGGACGCGTCGATGTGCCCGCACTCGTGAGTTACGCAGCGAATAAGAACGTTAAGGTGTGGGTCTGGTGCTACTCCGAATCTGTGATGAACCAGATGAATGAAGCGTTTCCTCTCTTCGAAAAGTGGGGAGTTGCCGGGGTAAAGATCGATTTCATCAATCGTGACGACCAGGTGGGCGTGCAGTTCTACTATGACGTTGCACGTATCGCTGCCCAACATCACCTTATGGTGGACTTTCATGGCACGCGCACTCCCTGGGGCATCGAACGCACCTATCCAAACGTGCTGAGCTATGAAGGAGTTCTTGGACTAGAAAACAATAAGGTAGGCCGCCGTGACAGCCCTGTCGACCGCACCGTCTTCGCCTTTACCCGTCTGCTCGCCGGTCCTATGGACTACACTCCCGGCGCCTTCAATAACGCTACCGAGGACGACTTCATTGCACAGAACACCAACCCCATGGCCATGGGAACGCGCGCACAACAGTTAGCGCTCTACGTCGTGTTCCAAACGCCGATCCAGATGGTCTCCGACAGTCCGCAGATGTATGCCGATCAGCCATCATTTCAGTTCATCAGGGATGTGCCAGCATCCTGGGACGGCACGCAGGTGCTGAACGGCGAGCCCGGCGAATTCGTTACGATCGCACGTCGTCACGGAGATGATTGGTATCTGGGCAGCATTACTAACTGGACCTCGCGCACGCTTCAGATACCGCTCAGCTTTCTCAGCCCCGGAGAGTATCGCGCGGAGATCTACGCCGACGCCACCGATGCAGGCACGAACCCGAAGCACGTTGCGATTCACAAACAGATCGTCGGCCGGGGTCAAACGCTGACGCTGCAACTCGCCTCGGGCGGCGGCTGCGCGATCCGCTTCGTATCGCTGCGGGCTCGCTGATGATTTCGGTCTTTGCTCTTTCAGGAGACGGAGAGCTCACTCTCCGTCTCTTCGTCCGTATCGATAATGTGGCCGGAGAAGAGCGAAAGATTGCTGCGGAAGATCACGTGGGGCGGCAGGCGAACGGCGGCATGCGGATTAGTCTCCTTCATCAGATACGTGACCAGGTTTTCGAAAGCAATCTTGCCCTGCGTGAAGGGGCGCTGGTACATCGTCGCAAGGATCTTTCCGAATTCGATCAGGGGAACGAGCTCCTGAAAGAGATCAGTCGTCACTACCTGTGTCTTGCCAAGCAAACCGAGCTCGTCGAGTGCCTTCAGCACGGGCATGCTATTCGCCGTGCTCAGGTAAAGCCCTTCGGGGCGCTCCTTGCTCTGCATCAGGGCCATCGCCTGGCGGTAGGCTTCTTTGGGCCGCTCGTGACTCTCGAGCGCGGGCAACAGCGTCAGGTGGGGCGCCTGCACGGCCAACGTCGCCGCGAATCCGCGCAGCTTCTCCGCGTGGTCCAGCGTGAAAAGCTCGCCGCTGAAGACGGCGACATTCGCCTTGCGAGTCAGCTTGTGCGCGAGCAGCTCTGCAGCGATCGCTCCGCTGACGTACGCATGCACGGCGACCGAACCTACACGTTCCGTATTTGGAGCATCGCTGCCAACGCACATCATTGCCGTTCCGCTGCGCGAGAGCTTGCGGATCAGCGGATCGAACTTCCGTGCATCGCCGGGCAGGAAGATGATGCCGTCATAGTGCTGCTGGAGTGCGCGCTCAATCGCCTCGGCGTCGCCGGAGCCCATGCGCGGATACTCATGAAACTCCAGGCTGATCTGC
>DATHQX010000144.1:0-2340 GCA_035482295.1 Verrucomicrobiia bacterium | reverse complement strand
TTTCTGGGAGCTGCGATTCTGTGCATGGTTCCGATGGTCTTCCTGATGAAAAAGTCGAAGCCCGGCGGTGGAATGGCAGTACACTAAACGACGTTATGTTTCGCCTCATCACTCTCGAGCGCGAGTACGGATGCGGAGCTGTCAACATCGCGCAGCAACTGGCTGACCGGCTGGGCTGGAAACTCTGGGACCAACTGCTCACCGAAGAAATTGCACGCCTGGCCAACGTGGATAAGTCAGCCGTCAGGCGTTGCGACGAGCGCCTTGACAGCCGAATGCACCGCCTGGCGCGGTCGTTCTGGCGAGGCAGTTACGAACGCAATTCTGCCGCTCTGGGTAGCCAGATGTTCGACGCAGACTGCATGTTGCCGATGATGCAGGAGGTCATGAACACGATTGGGCAGGAAGGGAATGCGGTCGTGGTGGGCCGCGGAGCGCCGTACCTGCTGCGCGAGAATCCTGACGCCTTCCATGTGTTTCTATACGCCCCGCGCTCGGAGAAAATCCGGCGCATCATGGCGGAGGGGCACAGCGAGGAAGATGCTGCGGAACAAGTCGACTCCGTCGATCGCGAGCGTGTCGCCTACGTGAAACATTATTTCAATGCCGACTGGCCTACCCGTTCTTTGTACCACGTCATGTTGAACACGGCCGTTGGAAATGAACCAGTCGTGCAGACCATCCTCGATACTATGCATCTGGTCGAGGGCCGACCTAAAGCCACAGACTACGAGCGTCCGAGCGTGCCCGCGCCTCAACGGTAATCCGCGGCTGAAGCCCCTGATTTTTTGGGCGCTTTGAGCGGCGCTAAAGCGCCGCTCTTCCACGGGGCCCTTAAGGATCACAACTCAAAGTCAAAGGCAGCGGACAAGAGTGTCCGCTCCACATAGTCAATCCACCTAATCTCCGCACCATCACAACCGGCTAGTTTGCCGGCGCTAACGCTGCTTGCGTGGTGGTTGCGGGGAGTTCGTCGCCGCGGAAATACCTGGGATCTTTGGGGGCGTCTTTGGAATTCGGGTCTGGTTTGAAGTTGGCCGCTTTCATTTCCGGCATGGCTTCGTAGGGCTTGGAGTAGTCGTTGGCGGCGTTCCAGAATAAGAATCCGATGCCGCCTTTGGCGCGGGCGGTTTCCACCTGAATTTTTATGTATTCGGGGGAATAGGTTTTTGTGCGCCAGTGGAAGGCTTGCAGCCAGGGGCGGATGGTCACGCCTGAACCTTTGGTGATTAATTCGAAGCGGTCCATGGATACGCCGATGAAGTGGGCGGGCTCGTCGCCGGGGTGCTCGATGTTGTCCATGCCAAAGAAGTGGCTGGGGTAGATCATGGGGCTGAGCACGTCGCAGTAGTGGGCCATGCCGACGATGTCCTGTCCGGTGTGGGCGAGGTCGACCTGGCGCTGCCAGGCCATTACGCCGAAGACGTCGAGGCTGAGCAGGACGCCGGTGGGGTGGAGTTCGGCGTAGGCTTTTTTCAGGAAAGCGGTGATAACGTCGGTGCGCTGGGGGCCGCGGGGGGCTTCCGTGGGCTTTGCCGGCTGGTGTTTTTTGGTCGTGGTTTTCGAGGGCGGGTGTGATCCGGTTGACGGTTGTGGCGCTGGTGGCTGTGCTACGGTCCCTCCGGCGGCTTGCGCCGCCGTCAGGATGACATCGCTTTTAGCGGGGGTATCCAAACTTGTCGAATTTGCCGCGGCCGGCGCGGGTTCCGGTTGATCTTTCTGGTAGACGAATTGGGCGTCTTTTTGGTCGCCTTCGGCGGGGAACCTTACATAGTCGAATTGGATTTCGTCGACGCCGAGGCCGGCTACGTATTTGGCCAGGGCGATGTCGTAGTCCTGGACTTTGGGATTGCTGGGGTCGGTCCAGACCAGCTTGCCGTTTTCGCGCCATGCGGTTTTATTTTTGCGGGACTGGACGGCTAGTTCGGGATGGTTTACGACCAGGCGCTCGTCGCGGAAAATTGCGATTCGCGCGATGGCGTGCATGTTTTGCTGATGCAGGAATCGGACTAATTTCGGCACGTCGTGAATGTAGACCGGATGCTGGCCGAGCAGCGGGTGCTCGAAGGGAATGGTCACGCTGCCGTCGGAATCTTTGATATCGAAGACGACCGCGTTGCCGCCGACTTCACGCCAATGCTTGATGATGCGGATGCCGTGATCGCTGCCCGCCATGAAGCCGGTCAGGTAGATGGCGCGGACTTCGAAATCTTTGGGCACGGGGATGGTTTTCTCGGTGACGGGCGCGGAGAGGATGCCGGGGATGATGATTTGTTCGTTGGCTTTCAGAATGTTGCTGGCGTCGGATTTGTGATTGACGGCGCGGATGGCGTCGGCGAG